>NZ_JBIAIK010000008.1:0-390023 GCF_042871385.1 Streptomyces sp. NPDC005808
AAACCCGGGGTGTGGGTGGGGGGGGGGGGGGGCGCGCGGGGGGGGGGGGGGGGGGGGGGGGGGGGGGGGGGGGGGGGGGGGGGGGGGGGGGGTTTTCGCCCCCTCCGCCCCTACCCGTCCCGTACCTGGGGGCTGCCGCCCCCAGACCCCCGCAACGGCCTCAACGGCCTCGTCCTCAAACGCCGGACGGGCTGGCTACTTCAGCGCGAACTCGCACCACACCGCCTTTCCCCCGCCCGGGGTACGCCGCGCCCCCCAGTTGGAGGCGATCGTGGCGACGATGGCGATGCCCCGTCCGGCCTCGTCGGCGGGCTCGGCGCGGCGGCGGCGGGGCAGGTGGTCGTCGCCGTCCGTGACCTCGATGATCAGGCGGCGGTCGGTACGGCGCAGGCGCAGACGCATGGGCGGGGTGCCGTGCTGGAGGGAGTTGGCGACGAGTTCGCTGGCGGCGAGGACGCCGAGGTCCTGCAGCTCGGCCGGGAAGCGCCAGCTCGTCAGGACGCCGGAGGCGAAGGCACGCGCGCGTGGAGCCGCTTCAACGCCGCCGAGCAGCTCCAGGGCTGCGTTGCGGAAGAGGTCCCGGTCCGGACCCGTACGGGCGGGGTGCTGGAGGACCAGGACGGCCACGTCGTCGTCGTGGTCGGCGGTGACGCCCGCCGAGCGCACCAGACGGTCGCAGACGACCTGGGGGGTGCCGGTGGCACCGGCGAGGGCACGCTCCAGGGAGGCGATCCCCTCGTCGAGGTCCTCGTCGCGGCGCTCGACGAGGCCGTCGGTGTAGAGGACGGCTGTCGAGCCGGGGCCGAGTGGGACCGAGCCGGAGGCGTGCAGCCAGCCGCCGGTGCCGAGCGGCGGGCCGGTGGGTTCGTCGGCGCGCACGACGGTCCCGCTCTCGTCGCGGACGAGGATCGGCAGGTGGCCCGCGGAGGCGTAGATCAGCCGCCCCTCGTTGGGGTCGTGGACGGCGTACACGCAGGTGGCGATCTGGTTGGCGTCGATTTCGGCGGCGAGGCCGTCGAGGAGCTGCAGAACCTCGTGCGGGGGCAGGTCGAGGCGGGCGTACGCGCGTACGGCGGTGCGCAGTTGGCCCATGACCGCTGCCGCCCGGACGCCGCGGCCCATGACGTCGCCGATGACGAGCGCGGTGCGGCCGCCGCCGAGGGTGATCACGTCGTACCAGTCGCCGCCGACCGCGGCCTCCGTGCCGCCGGGATGGTAGGTGGCCGCGATGCGCAGGTCGTCGGGTTCCTCCAGCTCCTGCGGGAGGAGGGAGCGCTGGAGGGTGACCGCTGTCTCGCGCTGGCTGCGCTCGCTGGCGCGCAGCCGCTCGGCGGCTTCGGCGTGGTCGGTGACGTCGGTGGCGAAGATCAGTACGCCGCCGCCCTGGCCTTTCGGGGAGGTGTCGACGGGGGTGCAGGTGAAGGTGTACGAGCGGCCGTTGGAGGTTTTGCGGGACTTGACCGTGCGGGACTTGGCGCTGCGCAGGACCTGGTCCAGGAGCGGGAGCAGGCCGAGCTCGTCCAGTTCGGGGAGCGCTTCGCTCGCCGGCGCGCCGACCGGTCGTACGCCGAAGGCCACCGTGTAGGAGTCGTTGACGTACGCGACGCGGTGCTCGGGGCCGTGGACGAGGGCGACGAGGGCCGGGACACGGTCCAGGACGTCACGTACGGGCAGTTCGTCGACGGCGGGCACGGGAGGCGCGTCGTCGGTCAGCTGCTCGGCGCGGGCCGCCGGCACGGGAGCGCCTTCCCCTCGCAGGTCCGGGGAGACCGTGTGTTCGGTCTGCGCCGCGGTGCGGCGCTGCGTTCCGGGGAGCCGGGCGCTCCAGCGCGTGAAGTTCACTGTGGGGAAGGCCTCGTGGGTTAGAAGGGCGAGCGGTGGGCCCGCCCAAGGTCGTGGACCAGTCTGGCCGACCGGACCGACATCCGTCGGACGCCGTCCTGACCGGTGGAGTTCCAGGGTCCGGTCAGGACGACCCCTTCGGGCCGAGCTTCGGGTCGAGAGGATGCTTTCCACCGGCCGCGAGTTCGAACTCCGCGCGGGGATGTTCGAGCGAACCGAGAGAGACGATCTCCCTCTTGAAGAGCCCCGACAGGGTCCATTCGGCGAGCACACGGGCCTTGCGGTTGAAGGTGGGCACCCTGCTCAGGTGGTAGACGCGGTGCATGAACCAGGCAGGATAGCCCTTCAGCTTGCGCCCGTAGACGTATGCGACACCCTTGTGCAGCCCCAGGGAGGCGACCGAACCGGCGTACTTGTGGGAGTACGTTTCGAGCTGCTCGCCGCGCAGGGAGCGCACGATGTTGTCGCCGAGGACCCTGGCCTGGCGCACCGCGTGCTGGGCGTTGGGGGCCGTCTCGGTGCCGGGCTCCGCCGTGACGTCGGGGACGGCGGCGGCGTCTCCCGCTGCCCACGCGTGCGTGGTGCCGTCGACGGTCAGCTGGGGGGTGCATTTGAGGCGGCCGCGCTCGTTCAGGGGGAGATCGCAGGCGGCGAGGAGCGGGTGGGGTTTCACCCCGGCGGTCCACACGACCGTACGGGTCGGGAAGCGGGCGCCGTCACTGAGGACGGCGATCCGGTCCGCGCAGGAGTCGAGGCGGGTGTCCAGCCGTACGTCGATGTTGCGGCGGCGCAGCTGGGTGACCGTGTACTTGCCCATCTCCTCGCCGACCTCGGGGAGGATGCGGTTCGAGGCCTCGACGAGGATCCACTTCATGTCCTCGGGCTGGACGTTGTGGTAGTAGCGGGCGGTGTAGCGGGCCATGTCCTCCAGCTCGCCGAGGGCTTCCACGCCCGCGTAGCCGCCTCCTACGAAGACGAAGGTCAGAGCCGCGTCGCGGATCGCGGGGTCGCGGGTGGAGGAGGCGATGTCCATCTGCTCGATGACGTGGTTGCGCAGGCCGATGGCCTCCTCGACGGTCTTGAAGCCGATGGCGTACTCGGCGAGACCGGGGATCGGGAGGGTGCGCGAGATCGAGCCGGGGGCGAGGACGAGTTCGTCGTACGAGAGGTGTTCCGCGCCCGCGCCCTCCTCCTCGCCGGCGAGGGTCGTGAGGGTCACGGTTCGCTTGGCGTGGTCGATCGACTGGGCCTCGCCGATGACGATCCGGCAGCGGTCCAGGACCCGGCGCAGCGGGACGACCACATGGCGCGGCGAGATGGAGCCCGCGGCGGCCTCCGGAAGGAACGGCTGATAGGTCATATAGGGGTCCGGGGAGAGGACCGTGATCTCGACTTCGCCCCGTTTAAGTTCAGCCTTCAACTTCTGCTGGAGCCGCAGAGCGGTGTACATCCCGACGTAGCCGCCGCCGACCATGAGAATGCGCGTACGTTCCTTCACCACCCCATGACGCACCCAGCTCTGGAGTTTGTCCACAGCCTCGACAATTTGTGTGACCGGCGGTCGTCAGCGTGGAGGGCGGATCGAATCGCCGGATTACGAGGAAGAAGTGCAGGTCAGTAAGGGTGCAGGGGGTGTTGACAGGAGGAGCAATAAGGACGTAAGTGATCCGTACTCCGATCGGGGGGCGCTCCGTGCGGAACCTGCCCCTTCTGAATTGACCCCCTCTCAACTATGTTCGTGTGACGACGGGGTGTAGGGGGATGCGCTCGACGAGTCCGTAAGACGGACTCGTGCACACAGGCCTGTTCCGCGCGCTCCGGCTGCCGATGGCGGGGAGAGTCTCCGGGGGGAGACGTCATTACCGGGGGAACGCTTATGCACATTCAGGAATCTCATTGGTCATCCGCGTCTGCCACCGCGTCCGGTGGCATCGTCGGCGCGGCAGCGGGCGGCGACGGCCGCGGTCCGGGCACCGGATCGCGTACGACACCGCTTCGCGTGGACGCACAGCGCAATCTGGAACACGTACTGCGCGCGGCGCGCGAGGTCTTCGGCGAGCTGGGGTACGGCGCGCCCATGGAGGACGTGGCGCGGCGCGCCCGGGTCGGCGTGGGCACGGTGTACCGGCGCTTCCCGAGCAAGGACGTCCTGGTCCGCCGGATAGCCGAGGAGGAGACCTCCCGGCTGACGGACCAGGCGCGTGCGGCACTCGGGCAGGAGGACGAGCCGTGGTCGGCGCTCTCGCGCTTCCTGCGCACGTCGGTGGCCTCGGGCGCCGGGCGGCTGCTGCCGCCGCAGGTACTGCGGGTCGGCGTCGCGGAGGACGGCGCTGAGGCGGAGCAGGCACGGGTACCGCAGCAGCGGTCCCAACTCGCCTCCGAGCTGCGGCTCGTCGAGCAACGGCCGGTGTCCGCGGAGGAGGTACTGGTCGCAGCGGCGGACGACGCGGGTGCGGCGCAACTGCTCGACGTGGTGGGCCGGCTGGTGGAGCGGGCGCGTGCGGCGGGCGAGCTGCGGCCCGACGTGACTGTGGCGGACGTACTGCTGGTGATCGCGACGGCGGCACCCTCGCTGCCGGACGCCGCTCAGCAGGCGGCTGCCTCGGCCCGGCTCCTCGACATCCTGCTGGAGGGGCTGCGCTCGCGCCCGGCGTGAGCGGCACCACTGGGGACACCACCTCGGGACACCACCTCGGGACACCACCTCGGGGCACCATCTCGGGGCACCATCTCGGGGTTGCCGGTGGCACGGCAAGGGCTCGCTCCGGGGAGGCGATCCCCTCGTCGGGGTCCTCGGACACCGGACAACGGACGTCGGGCTTTTCTGGGCGCGGGTGCTGCGGGCTCCGGCACTCGCGCACCGGGCCCGCCGGTCACACTCGGACATTTCAGGCGCGCCGCCAACTCCCTGTCGGGGGCCGTTCGTTGACTATTCCCCAAAAGAGTGACGGCTAGTGCTGACGTGTGGGAAGTCCCCACGGACGAGTGGTAGGTCCGTACGGGGGCGTCAAGTCCCTTGTGCCTGTGGCAGTCTTGCCCGGTATTCGGGTCCGAGTGTGCAGGCGGGGGCTTTAACGCGATGAGCGTTGACGGGCGGGACGAGTCACTCGGTGGCGCGGACGGCGGCACGGAGACCGGCGGGCTGCCGTCCCGGCAGGTACCCAGCCAGGGCGGTCCGCAGGGCAGTCCGCAGGGCAGTCCGCAGGGTGGCGCCCCGGGTTCCGCGCCCTTGGACGACGGGCCCGATCCCAGCGTCCCGCCGCAGCGCGACCGGTTCGACCCGCGGGAGGGCGGCGGCGTCCTGCCACCTCCGTTCGATCCGCCTCCGTTCGATCCGTCTCCGTTCGATCCGTCTCCGTTCGATCAGTCTTCAATCGATCAGTCTTCAATCGATCTGCCGTCGTCCGACGCCGATCTGATCGCGCGGATGCGCGCCGGCGACGACACTGCGTACGAGGGGCTGTACCGGCGCCATGCCGAGGCCGTGCGCCGGTACGCCCGCACCTGCTGCCGGGACACGCACACCGCGGACGACCTCACGGCCGAGGTGTTCGCCCGCATGCTGCAGGCCGTCCGCGGCGGCAGCGGCCCCGAGCACGCCGTACGCGCGTATCTGCTGACCACCGTCCGCCGGGTCGCCGCGAACTGGACGAAGACGGCGAAGCGCGAGCAACTGGTCGAGGACTTCGCGGTGTTCGCCGCGCAGGCCGCCCGCGGCTCGGAGGGGTCCGACAACGACACCCTCGACCTCGGCGCGGACGTGCGCGCGATGCACGAGGCCGAGCAGTCCATGGCCATGCAGGCGTTCCGGTCGCTGCCGGAGCGCTGGCAGGCCGTGCTGTGGCACACCGAGGTCGAGGACGAGTCGCCGAGCGACGTCGCCACGCTCTTCGGGCTCGACGCCAACGGCACGCGGGTGCTGGCCAGTCGCGCCCGCGAAGGCCTCAAGCAGGCCTACCTCCAGGCGCACGTGAGCACCACGCTCACCATGGACGAGGAGTGCGCGCGCTACGCCGACCGGCTCGGCGCCTACGCCCGCGGCGGGCTGCGTACACGCGCCGAGCGCGGGCTGCGCAAGCACTTGGAGGAGTGCGCCAAGTGCCGCCTGGCAGCGGGCCAGATCAAGGAAGTCGCCAGCGGGATTCCGTCGCTCGTGCCGATCGCCGTCATCGGCTGGTTCGGTGCCGCCGGGTACGCGAAGGCCGCCGCGCTCATCGCCGGCGGGGCCGGCGCGGGTGCGGCCGGAGCGGCGGGTGCGGCCTCCGCGGCGGCCGGCGGCTCCGGCGGAGCGAGCGCGGGTGGCGGCGCGGCGGCCTCCGAGGGGCTCGGCGCACCGGTGAAGGCCGGTATCGCGGCGGGTGTCGTCGCGGTGGCCGCGACGGCGATCGCGCTCGCCCTGGCCGGCAACGAAGTGCCGCCCAAGAAGCCCGAGGCCAGGCCAGCCACCTCGCCCGCCGCCGAGGTACCACTGCCGTCGCCCAAGCCGCCGAAAAAGGCACCCGCGCCCAAGCCGCCGGTGGTGCCGGCGCCCGAGCCGACCCCCACTCCGACGTCGCCCACCCCCACTCCGAAGCCCACGCCCAAGCCCACACCTACGCCCACTCCGTCGCCCACCCCGACTAAGCCGAAGCCCGCGCCCAAGCCGACGCCTCCCCCGGCCCCCACTCCGACCCCGCCGCCTCCGCCCGCGCCGGTCGTCTACCAGTGGAGCGAGCTGGACTACAACATCAACGGAGACGGCACGAAGCCCGAGATGCGGCTCGGCGAGAGCAGTTGGGTGTGGCAGCGCTTCGGGGTGTCGATCGCTGACAAGCAGTACCCGCACGGAGTGACCGTCCACGGCCACTCCTCCGTCACCATCGACCTGAACCGCAGCTGCTCGGCGTACGACGCCATGGTCGGTGTCGACGACATGACACTGGGCCTGGGGCGGGTGCGCTTCTCCGTGTACGCGGACGGCTCCCGCATGTGGCAGTCGCCGCTTGTCAACGGCGGCGACGAAGCCATCCCCGTCCATGTGAACCTCACCGGCCACAAGACCATCCGCCTCGTCGTCGAGCCCCACACCGTCCTCGACGCGCCGGCACTGGCGGACTGGGCGGAGTCGAAGTTCCTGTGCGAGTGAGTTAACGGCCTGCGGAGTCGGAATTCGCGTGTGAGCTAGGCGTCGACGGGGTGCTCTTTCACCGCCTCGGCCAGGTCCCGCACGGCGTCGTCCCGGGTGAAGTCCGCACCCGCGGCGCGCTCGGACTCGTAGCGGACGGGGCCGAGGGCCGTGAGCGCGGCGGCCTCCGTGCGCGCGGCCACCGTACGCTCCTGGGCGCGCCGGGGGTGGCCGCCCCTCCATCGCGTACCGACGCCGAGCAGGCGGGCCGCACGCGGGTGGTCGCCCAACTCTGAGAGAAGGACCGCGGCGCGGTCGACGAAGGCGGCCAGCACCACGTCGGCGCAGCGTGCCGCAACCGCCGCCGGCAGGGCGTCGGACAGCTTCCGCAGACCGTGCACCGGACCGCGCTGGGCGGCCGTGATGACCGCCTCGACCCCGTCCAGAGCCGCCACGAACTGTGGGGGCGGGGTACCTCGGCTGCTCTCCACGCGTGCCTGCTCGTACAGTTCGTGGGCGAGGGCGATCTCCCCGTCGTCCAGGGCCAACTGGGCACGCAGCATGTGGACGAACGCGCGGGCGTCCGCCACCCCGTACTGCTCGGACGCGGCGCTCGCCTCGTCCAGAGCCGTCAGTGCCCCGGCCCGATCACCCTCGCGGTAGGCGATCTCGGCCAGCCGTGCCGTCAGGAAGGGTGTCTCGGCGTACGCGCCCACCTCGAAGGAGAGCCGCAGCGCCTCCTCGTACTCCTCCTTGGCCTCGTGGAAGAGGCTGCGCGACATGGCCGCCTCACCGGCCGCGCTGCACACGAGGGCCCGCATCCAGCGGTCGCCCACCCGGCGGCTGAGCACGCGCAGCTCGGCCAGGTCGTCGTCCACGCCGGGCATCCCGCCAGGGGCATCGACGGCCAGGTGCGTACGGAACATCAGGATGAAGCCGACCTCCCACTCGCCGCCGTACAGACGGCAGTTGGCGATCGCCGCGTCCATGGCGGGCCGCAGGTCCTCCGTGCTGCCCATGTAGTAGGCGGCCAGCGGCCAGATGATGCCCGGGAGGGTTGCCGCTTCCGGGCCACCTCTTTCGAAGACGGCCCGCACACGTGCGGTGTACTCCCGCATCGGCCCGTCCTCCTGCCCGGCCAGCGGGTCGGTCTCCACCACCATGAACAGGTACAGCATGCGCAGCCTCATCCGCATGGCATACAGCGGGTGACGCTCGCCGTGGTCGGGGTCGGGGTTCTCCAGGAAGGCCGCCACCGGGTCGGCGGCGGCCAGAAAGGCGAGGGGCGCGTCCTGGCCGCGGCCGAGGGAGTCGCCCCGCCTGCCGCACTGACCAGGAGCGGGCGGGGCGATGTCGCTGGTGACCGCAGACAGCCGCAGCGCCAGGTCCGTCCACTCCGCGCACTCGCGGCGGAAGTTGCGCAGCCACCAGAACCAGCCCATGGCGAGAACGAGGGCGCCGGCCTCCTCCTCGTCGCGGCCGAGAACGGCGCGGTAGACGGCCGCCCGGATGTTGTCGAGCTCGGTCTCCAGGCGCCGGATCCACGGCAGTTGCTCGGCTGAGCGCAGCAGCGGTTCGGCCTTCTCGACCAGCTCTCGCACCCAGGCGCGATGGCGCCGCTCGGCCTCGGCGCGCTGCTCCGGGACCTCGGCGGCGCGCTCGGCGGCATACTCATGGATCGTCTCCAGCATGCGATACCGCATGCCGCCGCCTTCCCCGCCTTCCTCCTCGTCTCCCGGGTACGCCGTCGCGACGATCAGGGACTTGTCCACGAGCGACCCGACGAGGTCGGCGGCGGGGCCGGTGCACACCGCCTCCGCGGCCTCCAGGTCCCAGCCGCCCGCGAAGACGGACGCCTCGCGCAGGACGGCGCGCTCCCGCTCGTCGAGCAGGTCCCAGGACCAGTCGACGACGGCGCGCAGGGTCTGCTGGCGGGGCAGCACCGTGCGGCTTCCGGAGGTGAGGAGCCGGAAGCGGTCGTCGAGCCGGTCGGCGATCTGCCGGGCCGTGAGCAGCCGCAGCCGAGCGGCGGCCAGCTCGATGGCCAGGGGCAGACCGTCGAGCCGCCGGCAGATCTCGTCGACCGCCGTGGAGTCGTGGAACTCGGCGTCCGCGTCGGGACGGACGGCCGACGCCCGCTCCAGAAAGAGGCGGCGCGCCGGATCGGGCGGCAGGGGCTCGACCGGGCGCAGCAACTCGCCCGGGACGCCCAGGGGTTCACGGCTGGTGGCAAGGATCGTGAGGCCGGGGCAGTGCGTGAGCAGGGTTTCGGCGAGTTCGGCGGCGGCGCCGATGACGTGCTCACAGTTGTCAAGGATCAGGAGCTGGCTGCGCGGGGCGCAGTACTCGACGAGCAGGGCGACCGGGTCGTCCTGCGGTCCCGCCATCTCGTTGGTGATCAGCACGGTTTCGCGCAGACCGAGGGCGCTGACCACGGCACCGGGGACCGCCTCCGGCCGGTCGAGCGGAGCGAGCTCGACCAGCCACGCCTGGGGAAGCCCGGCGGCGGCCTCCTCGGCGAGACGGGTCTTGCCCGAACCCCCCGGTCCGGTCAGAGTGACCAGTCGTGCCCTCTGCACATCCGAACGGATGGCGTCGATTTCGGGTTCCCGACCCACGAATGAGTTCAGACGCGGACGAATGTTGCCGTTTCGGGTGACGGGGGAGAGATCTCCGGGCGCCGGATTCCGAGCCCCCGCGTCCTGAGTCGTCAGCCCCCGGGCCTGCGCATCCGCACCCGCCGTCCGGGGCGGTCTCCCGTTCCCCGTCCGCTCCCCCTCGCGATCCCGCTCCAGCAACTCCGCTTGCAGAGCTCGCAGTTCCGGACCGGGGTCCGTTCCCAGCCCGTCCTTCAGGCGGCGGCGCGTCCTCTCGTACGTGGCCAGGGCATCCGCGCCACGGCCGGCGTCGCGCAGGGCGCGGATGAGCAGGACGTGCAGTGCTTCGTCGTACGGGTGCGCCTCCGTCAGTTCCTTCAACTCCGGTACGACGTCCTCGGCGCGGCCGAGTCGCAGGTCTGCCTCGACACGGGTCCGGGTCGCCTCCACGCGGAGGGCTTCCGGGCGGGTGGCGGCGGTGCGGTCGGGGAGGTCGGCCAGGGCGGGGCCCCGCCAGAGGGCGAGTGCGTCGCGCAGGTGGGTGGCGGCGGTCCGGGCGTCGTCATGTGCGAGCGCGGACTTGCCCTTTCCCACGAGGTGCTCGAAGACGAACAGGTCCACGTCGTCCTTGGCGGCGCGCAGGCGGTAGCCGCCCGTCTCCGAGGTGACCCTGTCCTTCCCGATCGCCCGGCGCAGGCGGCCGATCAGGGCCTGCAGCGCGGCGGGCGCGTCCTGTGGGGGTTCCGCCGCCCACACCTCGTCGATCAGCGTGTCCGGGGCGACCGTGCGGTCGGGGCGCTGCGCCAGGGCGGTGAGCAGCGCGCGGACCCGGGGGCCGCCCACCGCTACCCGGGCTCCCCGGTCGTCCTCCACCTGGGTGACCCCCAGAATCCCGTAGCGCACCCGCCCCATTCTCCCCGCCCCACCCCTCCACAGCACCGCCTTTCTGCGGCAAGCCCCCGGGGAGCCCCGACCGGGATGTCCAACCACAACCGTTTTTCCGCCCCCTCCGCCCCTACCCGTCCCATACCTGGGGGCTGCCGCCCCCAGACCCCCGCCATCGGCCCGTAGGGCCTCGTCCTCAAACGCCGGACAGGCTAAAAATCTCCCGCCGGGCCGGGACTTGAGAGTGGTCCCCCTCGGGTGGGTGGGGGATCGGGACGGCCCCGCCCCGCCGACCGAGATCACCGGCGAAGGCCCAAGAATGCGCCCCCCGGGTGGACGGAAGCACCAGTGGGCGGGATGGCGCCGCCCCGCCCTCAAGCCCCCGAGGGGCGGAAGACCGCCGGGCCGGAGCTGGAAGGTGTTGCCGCCCCCGCAGCAGCAGCCGAATGACGGCGGAAGGGGGCGTGCCGGTACGTCCAGATGCCCGTCGCGTACGCCCGCGTCACCGGACCCCCGCACCCTTGCCCGACGCCTGATCCGGCGGCGACGGACGGGACGTACCGGCACTCCCCCGACCCACCCACTCACCGGCACCCGCACCGGCCGCCACCGGGGCCGGCACCGCCACCAACCAGCACGCGCACACGCGCACGCACAGCTACCCCCGCCCCCCAGCCCCCGCCCCCAACGCCCGCCCCTGCGGCACGATCCCCGCCGGCACCGCCCGCTGCCGAGCCGGCGTCCCGGTCCAGCAGGTCCCCCGCCGTGCCAGCAACCGCCGCAGCCACAGCTCCAGGGAGACCAGATCCGCCAGCCCGTCCAAGGGCAGCGGCTCCCCCGACGCAGCCGCGCGCAGCGCCTTGCGGACGACGCGTGCCTCCACCAGGCCGGCTTGCGCCAGCAGAGGCGTGTCGAACAGCGCGATCAGGGAATCCGCGGCGACCCGCAACCCCGTACGCGCGGCCGCCGCCGAGGAGGCGTGGGACGGCGCGCCCCACCCGGCCGGCAGGTCCCCCACCCCGGCCCCCTCCAGCACCGTACGGAGGATCGCGGCACGGGCACCGGGCTGAACCCGCAGTGCTTCGGGCAGGGCGCGGCACGCGCGTACGACCTGGTTGTCGAGGAACGGCGCGTGCAGCCGCTGGAAGCGGATCTCGGCGGCCTGCTCCAGGACGCGCAGATCGGAGGCGTGGCGCGCGAGGGCCGCACGCGCGCGGAAGTCGCCCGGCCGCTGCCCGGGACCGACGCCGGGCCGGCCCGAGGCGACCTGCAGGCGAACCGATACTTCAGCGAGCGCCTCGCCGGTCAGCCAGCGCGCGGCCGGCCCGGGTCTGGCCCAGGTGAGCGCCGCGAGCGAGGCCCCGACGGCACCGCCGGGTTCCTCGAACTGCCGCTGCATCAGGCGGTCGGCGAGGACGTCGACTCCGGTGCGGTACGGCGTACGGGCGAGCTTGCGCGCAGCGCCGTACACGCGCGCGGGGACCATGACGGAACCGTCCGCCTTGGTCAGCGCGGCGACGGGCTTCACCAGGTGACGGCGTTTGCGGTCCATCAGGAGGTCCGCGAGCCGGGCCGGGTGGGCGTCCATGACCTGCCGGGCGCCGTACCCGGTGAAGTGATCGGCGCTCCCGGCGGACAGCCGGGCCCGATGCCGCGCGGCTGTCACGAGGGAGGGCCCCGGCTCGTCGGTGAGCGGCCCGTCCAGGTCGGCGTACGGAAGTGTCTCCTCGCCCCCGGTGACCACCACATGGTGCAGCCGGGGATTCGCGGCCAGGGAGCCCGCCCGTTCCAGCTCGGACTCCCGCCCGCTGACGGCGAGGTCGTTGAAAGTGACTGCCAGGAGTCGCTCCCCGGCGCCCGTACCGTGCCCGAGGACGGTCCCGGGCGCTCCCGGAAGCCCCGCCGCGAGCAGGGCCAGCGTCCCCGAGGCGGGTCCTCCGGAGAGGTCGGCGCCGATCCCCGGGACGGGCATCCCACGCGCGGCCCGCCGCTCGGCCGGTCCCATGCCGGGTACGGGCCCGGGGTCCACATCGGTCCCGGGCACGTGCCGGGGCGCGGCGAGACGGGCGCGTACGGCCTCCACGAGGGCGTCGCGTACGGCGTCCACCGCGCTGGTGGGATCGGCCGAGGGGGTGGCGACGGCGAGGGAGGCGGTCTGCTCGTAGCTTGCGATCTCGCGCGCCCCGGCGCGCAGGATGAGCGCGTGCCCCGGCGGAATACGCCGTACGCCCTCGTAGGGAGTCGAGTCGTGCACCGCGGCCGGTACGTCGGGGGCGGCCAGCAGCGCCGCCAGGTGCCCGAAGTCGAGGTTGGCCTCGATGAGGTCGGCCAGCGGCAGGGCGGCGGTGGCGTACGCCGTACCGCCCGCCCAGGGGGTGTAGAAGACGGGCCGCGCGCCCGCGAGATCGCCCGCGACCATGAGGCGACGGCCGACCTGGACGACGGCGGTGTAGCTGCCGGACCAGGCGGTGAGATGGCGAAGTGCCCCTCCGCGCGCGGCGAAGAGTCCCACCCGCAGTTCTTCGTCGGAGGCTCCGCAGATGCCGAGGACGGCCATCCGGTTCTGCTCGTCGGCCTTCACGACGCGCACCTCGTCGGGACGCCAGTCACCGACGGCCCAGAGCGGATCGGGATCGCCCCAAAGGAGTTGGGAACCCACCGGGTGAACGGTCTCCCCGTCGCTTCCCGTGGCGCCCGCCGAGCCGACCTCAGGCGCTCTGGCGACGGTGCTGCTCCACCCCACCAACCATCGCATCGCCGCCTCCACAGGCTGTGGACAACCAATGCACCGTACGAACTGGGCACCATGCTGCCACGAAGGAGGCACACGGGAGGGCACCTGGGGCGGCTTGCGCTCCCTGAAGTGCGCCCCCGTAGGGATGTATTGAGCCCGTCAGGAGCAGTCCGACGGCGAGGCACCGTGGACATACCGGCAACGAACGAGCAGCGGTCCAGCGACGGACCGAGGACCGGCTGAGCGACTGACCGACTGGCGACCGACCGCCTGACTGCTGACGGCTGATCGGTAACCGATCAACAGCGGACCTGCGGCCGGTCGGCCGTGGACCGAACCAACCACCACCGAATCTGCGACGTGAATGCGCCCCCGATACACTCCCCAAAAACACCCCGCGCGCCCTCAAGTGACGTGGTCGGAGCGCTAATTGCCCGCAAAGACCACCATCGGTTTTCAGCCAAATCGGCTTTTGGCGGTCAGGTCCGCACACGCTCCGTGCAGGCCTTCCGCACCGCTCGGTCAACGCACAGTCCGGGAGGCGGAGTTCGCCTCCCGGACCGGTCCGCCGCCCGCGGGGATGTAGGCGGCGGTGTCCCCCAGCCCACTGGATCCAGTACAGCGGGCCGACCCACGCATCATCCATGGAAGCGCTCCCCCGGTGGCCGGAGAAGAGCGCACGGACGGGCGCACAGCCACACAACGGGAGCACAGCGCAACCGTCCGTACTCTCGTACGGACCACAATCCCGCCATCCGGAACTGCGCCCCTTAACGCTTGGGATGCAGCGAACTACGCTGGGTTTACGAATGCCGCGTGGTTATGCCAGCGCGGCAGCCGTCTGTGTCGAGGGGTGGCGCATGTCCAGGGAGCAACGCGGGCCGAACGAAAAACTCGGCACCGTTCTCGCCCTCGCGGGAATCAGCAACGCAGGACTCGCGCGTCGCGTCAACGATCTTGGCGCTCAACGCGGGTTGACTCTTCGCTACGACAAGACGTCGGTGGCGCGCTGGGTGTCGAAGGGAATGGTGCCCCAAGGTGCCGCGCCGCACCTCATCGCGGCCGCGATCGGCCAGAAGCTGGGCCGTCCCGTGCCGCTCCACGAGATCGGCCTGGCGGACGCGGATCCCGCGCCGGAGGTGGGTCTCGCGTTCCCCCGTGACGTCGCGCAGGCGGTGAAGTCGGCGACAGAGCTGTACCGCCTCGACCTCGCCGGCCGCCGGACCGGCGGCGGCATCTGGCAGTCGCTCGCCGGATCCTTCGCAGTGAGCGCATACGCAACTCCCGCTTCGCGGTGGCTGATAACCCCGGCCGACAGCTCGGTGGCGCGCGAGGTGAGCCCGGGCGAGGGCTCCGCAGCACCGCAGAAAGTCGGCCACAGCGATGTGCTGAAGCTGCGTGAGGCGGCCGAGGACGCCAGGCGCTGGGACTCCAAGTACGGGGGCGGTGACTGGCGTTCATCGATGGTGCCCGAGTGCCTGAGGGTGGAGGCGGCGCCGCTGCTGCTCGGCTCGTACTCCGACGAAGTCGGCAGGGCACTGTTCGGGGCGAGTGCCGAACTCACCCGCCTCGCCGGGTGGATGGCCTTCGACACCGGCCAGCAGGAAGCCGCCCAGCGCTACTACATCCAGGCCCTGCGGCTGGCCCGGGCAGCCGCCGACGTACCTCTCGGGGGCTACGTACTTGCCTCCATGTCCCTCCAGGCGACCTACCGCGGTTTCGGCGACGAGGGAGTCGACCTCGCCCAGGCCGCTCTGGAGCGCAACCGCGGCCTGGCCACCGCCCGCAACATGAGCTTCTTCCGGCTCGTCGAGGCACGTGCGCACGCGCGCGCCGGTGACGCGCACGCCGCCGGGGCCGCCCTGCGGGCCGCCGAGGGCTGGCTGGAGCGGGCCCGGGACGGTGACAACGACCCTTCCTGGCTCGGCTTCTACTCGTACGACCGTTTCGCGGCAGACGCCGCCGAGTGCTACCGCGACCTGAAGGCACCGCGCCAGGTGCGCCGTTTCACCGAGCAGGCGCTGTCGCAGCCCACCGAGGAGTTCGTGCGCTCGCACGGTCTGCGTCTGGTGGTGTCGGCGGTCGCCGAACTGGAATCGGGCAACCTGGACGCGGCCTGCGAGCAGGGCGTCCGGGCGGTGGAGGTCGCCGGGCGCATCTCCTCCGCCCGTACCACCGAGTACGTGAAGGACCTCCTGCACCGGCTGGAGCCCTACGGCGACGAGCCGCGCGTGGTGGAGCTGCGGGAGCGGGCACGGCCGTTGCTCATGGCTCCGGCGTAGGCGCTCCGGCGTAGGCGCTCCGCCGGCGCGGAGCGGCCGGGTCCCGGAGCGTCTGCCCGGTGGGCCTCGCATGGGGGTGCGGGTGTTTCTGCGGTCGGCGACGCGGTTCCCCGCACCCCTGGGCGCCCCTGCGGGGCGTCCGGGGCCCGCATCCTGGTTTGAAGGCATTGTCAGTGGCGCAGTGCACTCTTGAAGCCGGGAGGTGGAGCAGGTGAGGGTCGGGTACGACTGCGATGTGCTGGTGATCGGCGGCGGGATCGTCGGGCTGTCGACGGCGTATGCGATCACGCGCGTGGCGCCGGGCACCCGGGTCACGGTGCTGGAGAAGGAGCACGCCCCCGCCCGCCACCAGACGGGGCGCAACAGCGGGGTGATCCACAGCGGGATCTACTACCGCCCGGGTTCCCTGAAGGCGCGGTACGCAGTGCGGGGCGCGGCCGAGATGGTCAAGTTCTGTTCGGAGTACGACATCGCGCACGCCGTCACCGGCAAGCTGATCGTCGCCACCGAGAAGGCCGAGCTGCCCCGGCTGCACGGCCTGGTCCAGCGCGGCCGGGAGAACGGCATTCCGGTGCGGGAGCTGGGCGCCGCCCAGATAGCGGAGTACGAGCCGGAGGTGCGCGGGCTCGCCGCCATCCATGTCGGCACGACCGGGGTCTGCGACTTCGTCGCGGTGGCCCGGCAGCTCGCGGAGTCCTCCGGCGCGGAGATCCGGTACGGGGCGGACGTCGTCCGCATCGACCGTCGCTCCGGGCTCGGCGCCGCCGTCCGTACGGCCGACGGGGCGGTCGTCCGCGGGCGCGTGCTGGTCAACTGCGCGGGACTGCACTGCGACGCGATCGCCCGACTGGCGGGGGACGATCCCGAGATGCGGATCGTGCCCTTCCGCGGCGAGTACTACACGCTGGCGCGGCCGGAGCTCGTCCACGGGCTGGTGTATCCCGTGCCCGACCCGGCGTTCCCGTTCCTCGGGGTGCATCTCACCCGGGGGATCGACGGAGGCGTGCACATCGGTCCCAACGCGGTGCCCGCGCTCGCCCGGGAGGGATACGGATGGGGTGTCGTACGTCCTTTCGAGCTGGGCGCGACGCTGGCGTGGCCCGGGGCCTGGCGGATAGCGCGGCGGCACTGGCGGTACGGGGTGGGGGAGCTTCGCCGATCGGTGTCGAAGCGGGCGTTCACGGCGGCCGTGCGGCGGCTGTTGCCCGCGGTGACCGAGGACGACCTCGTGGCCGCCCGTGCGGGCGTCCGGGCGCAGGCGGTGCTCCGTGACGGGACCCTGGTGGACGACTTCCTGATCCGGGAGGGTCCCCGGACGGTGCATGTGCTGAACGCGCCGTCGCCCGCGGCCACGGCTTCGCTGCCGATCGGGCGGGAGGTTGCCCGGCGGGCGCTGGGGGCGCTGGCGGGGGCTTGAGGGCCCGCGGCGGAGCCGCTCATGGATGCAGCTCGCCCCCTCCGCCCCTACCCATCCCTTGCTCCTGGGGGCGCTCCTGGGGGCTGCGCCCCCGGACCCCCGCATCGCGCTGAACGCGCTCGTCCTCAAGCGCCGGACGGGCTGAACAGCCCCATCCCAGGCCCCCGTAAAATGAACCCCACTGTGTCTGAGCCCAACGCCTCCCCCCAAGCCCCCCGCCCCAAGGGCGAGCCCCGTTTCCCCGACGGGCCGATGCCCGATCCCGCCGGGTCGCACTTCGAGCGGCGGATCCGGAGTTTTCAGCCGCGGCGGAGCCGGGTGACGGTCGGGCAGGCGGACGCGTTGCAGCGGCTGTGGCCCAAGTGGGGTCTGGACATCGACGGGCAGCGCACGCTGGACCTCGCGGAGCTGTTCGGCGGCGAGCTTCCCGTCGTACTCGAGATCGGGTTCGGGATGGGCGAGGCCACCGCGCAGATGGCGGCCGAGGACCCGGAGACCGGGATTCTGGCGGTCGACGTCCACACACCCGGCCAGGGCAACCTGCTCAATCTCGCGGACCGGAACGGGCTGTCCAACATCCGGGTGGCCAACGGCGACGCGATCATCCTGCTCAGGGAGATGCTCACGCCGGACTCCCTGAGCGGCCTGCGCGTGTACTTCCCCGACCCCTGGCCCAAGAAGCGGCACCACAAGCGGCGGCTGATCCAGCCGGAGTTCCTCAGCCTCGCCGCGACCCGCCTCCGGCCGGGCGCCGTCGTCCACTGCGCGACCGACTGGGAACCGTATGCCGAACAGATGCTCGAAGTGCTGAGCGCGCACCCCGAGTTCGAGAACACCCGGCCCGACGGCGGTTACGCGCCACGTCCGGACTTCCGGCCGCTGACCCGTTTCGAGGGGCAGGGACTGGACAAGGGTCATGTCGTGAACGACCTGCTGTTCCGGCGCGTACAGCACCGGGACCAGCAATCCGTCGGCGACTGACCCCCGAAGACGGCACCGGCCACCACACCGGACACCGCACCGTCGCGGGCAGCGCCCCTCCCTCGTTAGGGTCGATGCCGTGGCCACCAGCCCTCCGTACCCGACGCACCCCGCCGGCCCCTCCGACGCTGCACCGCGGCGGCCTGCGCACTGGTGGCGGAGAAGGTGGGTGCGCTACGGCGCGCTGGGCACTTTGCTCGCGATATCAGGACTGGTGATCCTGGCCCTCGTCCGCCAGCAGACCGGCACCGAGGGCTTCCTGGTGGGCCTCGGTCTCGCCGTGCTCCCCGTCCCGCTCCTCGTCGCCGTGTTCCGCTGGCTGGACCGCGTCGACCCGGGCCCCTGGCGGAACCTGCTGTTCGCCTTCGCGTGGGGGGCCTGCGCGGCCGCGCTCATAGCGATCGTCGCCAACAGTTTCGCGACGAGATGGATAGCGACGGCCACCGCCGACCCGACCAACGCCGACACCCTCGGCGCGACCGTCATAGCGCCCATCGTGGAGGAGTCCGCGAAGGCGGCGGCCGTACTGCTCGTCTTCCTCTTCCGCAGGCGGGACTTCACCGGGATCGTCGACGGGGTCGTCATAGCCGGGGTCACCGCCACCGGCTTCGCCTTCACCGAGAACATCCTCTACCTCGGCACCGCCTTCGGCACCGACCAGCTCAACGGCGACAGCGGGCTCATGTCGGTCACCGCCGCCACCTTCTTCGTCCGCGTGGTGATGTCGCCCTTCGCGCACCCGCTCTTCACGATCCTGACCGGCATCGGCTTCGGCGCCGCGGCCCTGTCCGCCGAACGCCACCACGGACGCCGCGTCCTGCTGCCACTCGCCGGGCTCCTGCTCGCCATGGGCATGCACGCCATGTGGAACGGCTCGTCGAGCTTCGGGGAGTTCGGTTTCTTCGCGGTGTACGCCACGTTCATGGTGCCCGCGTTCGCCCTGCTGACCGGGCTGATCATCTGGACCCGGCAGCGGGAACTGCGCACCGTGCGTGCGGAACTCCCCGCGTACGCCGCCGCCGGCTGGCTGTCCGCGCCCGAGCCGTACGCGCTCGGCTCGATGCAGGCGCGCCGGATCGCCCGCAGGTACGCCGCCCGCCATCTCGGCAAGGCTGCCGCCCGCTCCGTCGCCGAGTACGAGGCGTACGCGACCTCGCTGGCGTTCCTGCGGCACCGGGGCCGCGACGGCCGCGCGGGCGCCGACTTCGTCGTACGGGAGCGCGAGTTGCTCCACGAGCTGTGGCGCCGCCGCGAGTTCGCCCGCCCGGCCCTGGCCTACGCGGCTCGGGCGGCGGCGCCGGTTCCGGCGGTCCCGCCGCCGTGGAGCACGTACGGGTACGCGCCCGAGCACAGCGAGCCCTACTGGCAGCCCTACGGGACCGCGACGCCGTATCCCGCGTACAACCCGTACCGCTCGTAATACGTGCTCGAAGTGTGTCTGGTCGAGGAGCAGTCTCGTGGCACGTGTCCGGCAGCGGTTACGCCGAGGCCTCCGTCAGCCTGCCCAGCTCCACGTCCGTGAGGACCAGGTCCGCCACTCCGAGCAGCGCCGGAAGCTGCTCCACACTCCGCGCGGAGGCGATCGGCGCCGCGACCGTCGGCTGGGCGGCGAGCCACGCCAGCGCGACCGTGGCGACCGGCACGTCGTGGGCCTGGGCCACCTCGTCGAGGGCTGCCAGCACGCGCGGGCCCCGCTCGGTCGCCAGGTGCTTGGCCGCGCCCGCCGCACGCGGCGAGTCGACGGTCGTACCCGGACGGTACTTGCCGGTGAGGAAGCCGGAGGCGAGGCCGTAGTACGGGACGGCCGCCAGGCCCGAGCGGGAGGCGATGTCACGCAGCGGACCCTCGTAGGTGTCGCGCGAGACCAGGTTGTACTCCGGCTGGAGGGCGACATAGCGGGCGAGGCCCTCGCGGTCGGAGAGGTCCAGGGACTCCTGGAGCCGCTCGGGCGAGATGTTGGACGCCGCGATGTTGCGCACCTTGCCGGCCTTCACCAGCTCGTCGAGCGCGCCGATGATCTCCTCGACCGGCACCTCGGGCTTGTCGAAGTGCGTGTAGTAGAGGTCGATGTAGTCGGTGTCCAGACGGCGCAGCGACGCCTCCGCCGCGGCCTTGATGTTGGCGCCGGACAGCCCCGGGTAGTCGGGGTGCTGGCTGACCTTGGTGGCGATCACGATGTCGGAGCGGTTGCCGCGCGCCTTGACCCACTTGCCGATGATGGTCTCGGACTCACCGCCCTTGTTGCCCTCGGCCCACGCGGAGTACGAGTCGGCGGAGTCGAGGAAGTTGCCGCCGGCGGCCGCGTACGCGTCGAGCACGGCGAAGGACTGGGCCTCGTCGGCGGTCCAGCCCCACACGTTGCCACCGAGGGCGAGCGGGAAGACCTCGAGGTCGGACGAACCAAGCTTGCGAAGAGATGTCATACCGCAGAGCAACGCCCCGAGCGGATGACTGTATTCCGCACGTATCCGACCGGCGGCCGGCAGACCGGCAGACCGGCAGCCCTGACGTCGGGGGGATGATGTCAGGGCTGCCGGGGATCAGGGAACAACGTAACCGCGCACCTGCGCACCTGCGCGGAAACGTACAGGTCAGGGATTGAGCCCCTTGCTCTGCAGCCAGGCCATCGGGTCGATCCCGGTTCCGGCGCCGCCGGGGTGCACCTCGAGGTGCAGATGCGCACCGGTCACATTGCCCGTCGCGCCCACGCGCCCGATGACGTCACCGGTGGCGACCTTCTGCCCGACGCTGACGCTGATGGACGACTGGTGGGCGAACCAGAGCTCGGTGCCGTCGTCGAGCGTGAGCACCGTCTTGTAGCCGTACGACCCGTCCCAGCCGGCCGCGGTGATGGTGCCGCTGTGGACCGCCTTGATCAGCGTGCCGGTGGGCGCGGCGAAGTCGAGGCCGGTGTGGTAGCCGGAGGACCACAGTGCGCCGGCCTGACCGAAGGTCGAGGTGATGGTGTACGAGGAGGTCGGCAGCGTGTAGCTCTTGGCGAGCTCGGCGAGGCGCTCGGCCTCCGCCTTGGCCGCGGCCTCCTCCTCCGCCGCCTTCTTCGCGGCGGCTTCCTTGGCCGCGGCCGCCTTCTGCTCCTCGGCGGCGGCGTCGGCGGCCTTCTTCACGGCGGCGGCCTGGGCGGCCTGCTGGGCCGCGGTGTCGGCCTGGTCCTTCTGGACCTCGGCCTGCTGCATGATGCGGGAGCGCAGGACCTCGCCGGCGTCCGTGGCGCCCTGCTCGGTGTCGGCGGTCGTGAGGCCGGCACTGGTGAGCGGGGTGGTGGAGCCCTGGGCCACGTCGGCGGAGCTGTCGTCCGAGAGGATCGAGCCCACGGACGGCAGATCGGGCACCGAGATCGACACCGGCGGCTTGCCGGGCGCCGCGGTGGCCATGCCGCCCGCGCCGACGGCGGCTATGACGCCGACGCCCAGAACGGTGGAGCTGCGAGCGAGTCCGCCGCCTCCGCGCTGTTTGGAGACGCGGTGCCGGCCGCGGATGGGACGGAGGGATTCCTCGGTGGGATTCCACTCCTCCCGGGGGCCCTCGTCGTCTGTGCCGAACCCGAAGGTGTGCGTTTGGTTCGGCGGGTACGAGGGTGCCTGGGCAGGCGGGTTTGACGCCACGTGGGCGTGCTCCTTTCCTTCCTTCTCGCCTACCGGGTTAGCTGACGGGTTCGGAGCAGGAAGGTCTCCTACGCGCGTCAACCGCTGGTGTTCCCACCGCGGAAGACGCTCGATTCACCCCAAGTTGGTGGTTCCCCGGTTCCCTTGCGGGATTCGGCGCGTGCGCACGGAGCCGACTCTTGTGACGGCTGTGACTACCGCGCTGCGTTATCGAACGTTAATAGACGCGGACCCCGGATTCCAAGCCGTTCTGACTGATCATTAACGCTTCTGGCCAGGACTTACAGGTCATCACCGCCGTAAAACGGGCGAGTTGACCACACCTTCTCGGTCACAGGATTTCTGACGGTGCATCAGATGTTATGCGGAAAGGCGCGATCCGATCACCCCTGGTGACAACGTGATCGAGGGCTTTCACGGACGCCGTACGGCAAGCAGCGCCATGTCGTCCGTCGTGCCGCCGCCGGAGTGCCGGCGGACCTCCCAGGCGAGGGTGGTCAGCAGCGCCTCGGGCGCGGGGAAGGTCCGTCCGGCGAGGCTCGCCGCGGGATCGTAGAAGCGTCCGCGTTCGTCGCGGGCCTCGGACAGCCCGTCCGTGTGGAGGAGCAGCATGGCCCCCCGCGGGAACTCCGTCTCCTGCGCACGGTCGGGCCACATGCCCAACTCGCCCATTCCGAGGGGCAGTGCGGGATCCTCGGCGTCGAGCGTGACGAGCATGCCGTCCGTGTGCAGGAGCAGCGGCGGGGGATGGCCGCGGTTGACGATCCGTACGACCTCCTCGCCGTGCGGGATCTCCGCCAGTACCGCCGTGGTGAACCCCTCGAAGGCGTCGAGGCTCTCGCGCCGGGTGCCCTCGCGTGCCATGGCCCGCTCCAGGCGTCCCGCGACCCCCTCCAGCGTCGCCTCCTGCTCGGCCGCCTCCCGGAACGCCCCGATGACGACGGCGACGGCGGCCACCGCACCCATACCCTTGCCCCGTACGTCGCCCACGACCAGGCGTACGCCGTACGGGGAGTCCTGCACCGCGTACAGGTCACCGCCGATGAACGCGTCCTCCTGCGCCGCCTCGTACCGCGCCGCGACATCGAGCCGCCCGATCCGCTCCTCGGGCTGCGGCAGTACGGCGCGCTGGGCGGCCTCGGCGATCTCCCGGACGGAGGCGAGCCGCGCGTTGCCGCGCCGGACGAGGACGTTGATGAGGGCGGCCAGGCCGGCGGCCGTCGCCACGGTGACCACCTCGGTGACCGCCTCGGCCTGCAGGACCACCCCGAGCTCTGTCTGGACCGCGACGACCCCCACAACGGCCAGGGCTCCGGTCAGTACGGTGCCGCGCAGCGAGTAGAGGGGCGCCGCCACGAGGGCGGCGGCCGTGAAGAGGGGAGCGCCGTAGAAGTCCTTCGGCGTGAAGTACTCGTAGAGGATTCCGGCGACGATGAGCAGCGCGGGGAGCACCCGGACGAACCTCTGGGTGTACGAGATGGTCCGCCCGGCCGTGTCCGCCGCTCCGGGCGGCGCCGCGTCCCCCAGCCCGGGATCGGGCACGGGGTCTCCCGGCAACCGCCCACCGGACCGGTCGGGCGGCGGGTGGTGCGACGCGCCAGGGCCATGCCCGTCGTACGGATCCCCCGCCCGCTGCTCGCCTGCTTGCTGCCCCACCCGTCCAGGTTTCCCGCAGCGGGGCCGGGGGGCGACCGGTGTGGGCCGACCGAGGGATGCCGACGCGCACCCGAAAACACCAAGGGCCGGAACTCGTGAATCCGAGTTCCGGCCCTTGGCCTTCAGTAGCGGGGACAGGATTTGAACCTGCGACCTCTGGGTTATGAGCCCAGCGAGCTACCGAGCTGCTCCACCCCGCGCCGTTGAACTCAACTATACGCCATCCGCGGGACCCCCAGCACCAGCGTTGATGCCGTCCCTCAGGCGGCCGGGTTCCCGGCGTGCGTGAGGGTTTCCCAGGACACGAACAGATCGTCCGTGCCGGCCGGCCGCGTCTGCTCGGCCAGCCGGTGGGCGGCCGGGACGCGCACGTCGAGCCGGTCCTCCAGATGGTTGAGCGCGACCTCCAGGTCGGGCCCCATGTTCCGGTCGACCCGCCCGCCGCACAGCCACGCGGGCGCCGTCTCCCCCATCTGGTACCTGGAGTGGAAGTCGAGCGCTGCCTTCAGCCGGTCCTCGACACCGCGGTAGAGGTCGACGCCCTGATGCCAGGCGGTCTCGGCGATGTGCGCGGTGGCGGCGAGCGAGTACCCGACGTGCTTGAAGTTGCGGCAGGTCTCCTGCGAGACGCCGTCGGTGTACCGCTGCTGCCCGAACCAGTACGTGGTCAGCTTCTGCGGGGTGTCGACGGTGCTGCCGACGGGCGTCAGCGGTACCTTCCCGTCCTTCGCGAGGTAGAAGTACGCGGGCACGCGCTGCCGGAATCGCTCCAGGGCTTCGTCGAAGGTCCTGTGGTCGTCGAGGAACACGGCGATCCCGATGGCGGCGTCGGTCATGACGAGGTCCCAGTTCCCGTTGAAGTCCGGGACCTTCTTGCTGACCTCGGGGAGGTAGGCGGTCCGCAGCATGCCCTGGAACCGCGCGACGCTCTCCTCTGGCCACCTGGCCCCCGTGTGCCGCACGATCTCCCCGGCCCGCGCCCAGGTGGAACCGGCCCACGCGGTCTGCAGGCCGGCGTTCCCCGCCGTGTGCTTCTGCACCTTCCCCGACCAGGCGTCCATGATCTGAACCGCCTTGTCGGCGTGCTCCTGCTTGCCCGTGACGCTCCACAGCAACGCCTGCGTGTACGCCGCGATCGCGTCCTCACGCTCCTCGACGCAGCCGTGCCCGGCCCGGGTGCCGGGCGGGCACTCGACGGTGGCGTACGGCTTCGCCTCGTACTTGTACGACCCGTACTTGCTGTCCCGCATGTCCAGGAACGCCCGCAGCCACGGCTGCTCCCCGGCTTCCACGTGCTTGCGTACGGCGGTCAGCTGGTCCTTGCTGACCAGCACCCCGGGGTGCGCGAACGCCGCGTCCTTGGCCCGCGCCCGCACCGTCCGCCCCTGCGACGACATCCCGCACGACGCCACCAGCCCCACCAACAGCGGCACCACCAGCGCCGCCCTGACCCGCCGCCCCACTGAACCCATCGCTGCTCCTGTCTCTGTCCTCTGTGCCGGCTCAGGAGCAGCCTTACGTGCGGGCGGAAAGGGCGCAGGATCTCTTAGGCCGCCTGAGATCTTTCAGCCGGCCGTCGGCTCGACCCACCCCGCGCGAGCTACCCCAGCAGATGCCGGTTGGGCGCGACCGCGAGCTCCTCGTACTCCGGAAGCACGACGACCGCGGCCCCCGCCGCCGCCAGAACCCCGTTCCCGTCCGCCCCCGCCACGAACGTGTCCGGCTCCCGCCAAGCGGTGACAACCCGCCGCACCCCGGCGTCAACGATCAGCCGCGCACACGGCACGGGCCGCGAAGCCCGCCGGGCACACGGCTCAAGGCTGCTGTACACCGTGGCGGACAGGAGCCGCGGATCGGCGGGATCGATCTTGGCGAGCGCAGCCTCCTCGGCGTGCACCACGGGATCGCCCGCCTCCCGGGAGTACCCGCGCGCCAGCTCGGTCCCGTCCGCGGCCACCACCACCGCCCCCACACTGAACGCGCTCTCCGACGCCGGACACAGCGCCGCCAGCTCGCAGGCAACCCCCAGCCAGCGCCGGTCGGCGGCGGAGGCCAGCCCACCGGCTCCGGGCGCGGTGGGGACGTACCGGATGAGTACGACGTCCCCGACGGCCCGCGTCTCCACCATCCGCAGCCGCCCGGGGGGATACGGGCCGGGCCCGAAGAGCCGGGGCGCGTCCGTCTCCCCGACGAACAGCGGTGCGACGGCCAGCTGGATCTCGTCCGCGAGCCCCTCCCGCACCAACTGCGTGTGCACCCGGCCGCCCCCCTCGACCATGAGGCGCCGCACACCTCGTACGTCGTGAAGGTGTTCGAGGACGGCCCGCCAGTCCAGTTCGGGGCCGAGCGGGACGACGTCCGCGTTCAGCCCCAGCCCGCGCAGCCGCTCGGCGCCCTTGTCGGTCGTGTAGACGGCCTTCTCGCCGCCGGTGTGCCAGAACCGCGCGGCGGGATCGAGGTCACCGGACTCACTGACCGTGACCTTCAACGGGTACTCGGAACGCCCCGCAGCGATCCGGGCCGCGCGCCGCTCGGCCGAGTTGACCAGCAGCCGGGGGTTGTCCGTGCGGAGGGTGCCGGCGCCGACCAGGATCGCGTCACTGGACGCCCGCACCTCGTCGACGCGGTCGAAGTCGGCCGCACCGGAGAGGAGCAGCCGTTCGGGTCCGGTGTCGTCGAGGAAGCCGTCGAGGGAGACGGCGGCGGACAACAGGACGTAGGGGTGGGGCATGGGGCGCACACTCCAGAGTTCAACGGTGGTTCAATTTTTAAACAATACCTACACTGGCGGCATGACGACCCGCTGGCTCTCCCCCGCAGAACAGCGCGCCTGGCGCTCGTACATCTCCGCGACCTCCCTCCTCGGCGATGCCGTCGACCGCGGGCTGCAGGCGCAGGCGGGCATGCCGCACCTCTACTACTCCATCCTCGCCATGCTCTCCGAAGCGCCGGACCGGCGGCTGCGGATGACCGGGCTCGCGGAGCTGCTGAAGATCACCCGCAGCCGTCTGACGTACGCCGTGAGCCGGCTGGAGAACGACGGCACGGTACGCCGCGAGGGCTGCCCGAGCGACAGGCGCGGCCAGGTCGCCGTGCTCACGGACGAGGGCATGGCTGTCCTGGAGCGGGCGGCACCGGGGCACGTGGAGACGGTACGGAGCGTGCTCTTCGACCAGTTGACCGCGGAGGAGGTCGGGCAGCTGGAGGAGATCTGCCGGAAGGTCACACGGGCGATCGAGGGCGAGAACGCCAGGCCTTGCGGGGAAGATCTGCCGTGGCGGCGGCGTTCCTCCACACCATGAGGCGCGAGCTCACCGCGGGCTGACGTTCCCGCCGTCTCCGGCCATTTCCGGCCAACTCCGGCCAACTCCCGAAGTCGCGATACGCGGAGAGGAGCCCGTCGGCATGGGGGACCGACGGGCTCCTCTGTCTTCGGTTCTACCGGATCACCGAACGCTCCGGCTCACCGCGCGGTCCGGCTCATCGAGCGGTCCGGCTCACACTGTGGCGCCGGCGAAGGCCCGGCCGAGTGCGCGCACGGTCCACCCCGCCGCCTGCCACCGCTCCATCGGCAAGGCGTTGCGGCCGTCGAGGATCCGGGGGCTGCGCACGGTCGCTGCCAGCACCTCGGGGTCGAGGTCGCGGTACTCCTGCCATTCGGTGAGATGGAGGATCAGGTCGGCCTGTTCGCACGCCTTGTCGATGTCGAGGGCGTAGTCCAGGGAAGGGAACACGGCGCGGGCGTTGTCGATCGCGGCGGGGTCGTGCACGCGGACCCGGCCGCCCTGCAGCTGGATCGCGGCGGCGACGTTGAGCGCGGGTGAGTCCCGTACGTCGTCGCTGTCGGGCTTGAAGGCCGCGCCGAGCACCGCGATGTTGGTGCCGAGGAAGGAGCCGCCGACGAGTTCGCGGGCCAGGTCGACCGTACGCAGCCGCCGCCGCATGTTGATCTCGTCGACCTCCTTGAGGAAGCCCAGCGACTCCTCCACCCCGAGCTCCTGCGCGCGGGCGAAGAAGGCGCGGATGTCCTTGGGCAGGCAGCCTCCGCCGAAGCCCACGCCCGCGGAGAGGAAGCGCGGGCCGATGCGGGCGTCGTAACCGATGGCCTTCGCCACGGTGGTGACATCGCCGCCCGCGGCCTCGCAGACGTCCGCGATGGCGTTGATGAAGGAGATCTTGGTGGCGAGGAAGGCGTTGGCGGACACCTTGACCAGTTCGGCCGTGGCGAGGTCGGTGGTGATCCACGGTGTGTCGTCGCTGTCCAGAACGGGAGCGTAGACGGCACGCAGGACGCTTTCGGCTGCCGGTGAGGTGACGCCGACGACCAGCCGGTCCGGGTGCAGGGTGTCCTGGACCGCGAATCCCTCACGGAGGAACTCGGGGTTCCAGGCCAGCGCGGCGGCCGTGCCGACCGGGGCGAGGGCCTGGATCCGCTCGGTGAGGCGGGCCGCGGTGCCGACGGGGACGGTGGACTTCCCGACGACGAGCGTGTCGCGGTGCAGATGCGGGGCGAGGCCATCGACGACGGCGTCGATGTAGCGCATGTCGGCGGCGTTGGACCCGGGCTTCTGCGGGGTGCCGACGCAGATGAAGTGGACGTCACCGAACTCGGCCGCCTCGGTGAGCGAGGTGGAGAAGCGCAGCCTGCCGGCTTCGACGTTGCGGGCCAGGATCTCGTCCAGACCCGGTTCGTGGAACGGGGTCCGGCCGGCGGCCAGTGCTTCGATCTTGGCGGTGTCGACATCGACACCGAGGACCTCATGACCGATCTCGGCCATGCAGGCGGCGTGGACGGCACCGAGATATCCGGTGCCTATGACGGTGAGACGCATGGGGGGCCTCCTCGTAATGCGGGATCAGACGGTGGGGGAGCCGCTGGAGTAGCCGTGGGGGTGGAGCTGCTGGAAACGCCAGGCATCGGCGCACATGGCGGTGAGGTCGCGGGTGGTCCGCCAGCCCCAGGCGCGCTCGACGCGGCCGGGGTCGGCGATCAGGGTGGGCACGTCACCGGCGCGGCGTGCCTGGATGCGGTACGGGATGGGGGCGCCGACCGCCTTGGTGAACTCGGCCAGCAGCTCCAGGACCGATGCGCCGGTCCCGGTACCGAGGTTGAACACCCGCAGGCCCGCCTCGTCGTCGAGGTGGTCGAGGGCGACACGGTGGCCGTCGGCGACATCGGAGACGTGGATGTAGTCGCGTACGCCGGTGCCGTCGGGGGTGGGGTAGTCGTCGCCGAAGACGGGCAGTTCGGTGAGACGCCCGACGGCGACCTGGGCCATGTAGGGCAGCACGTTGTTCGGTACGCCGGTCGGGTCCTCGCCGATCTCGCCGCTCGGGTGGGCACCGATCGGATTGAAGTAGCGCAGGGCGATCACCGACAGCTCGGGGTACCTGGCGCACGCGTCGGCGAGCAGTTGTTCACACAGGTACTTGGTCCGCGCGTACGGGTTGGCGGGGGCGGCGGGGTCGTCCTCGTCCAGCGGGACCTTCGGGGTGTCGCCGTAGATCGAGCAGGACGAGGAGA
This sequence comes from Streptomyces sp. NPDC005808, assembly GCF_042871385.1. Classification (NCBI taxonomy): domain Bacteria; kingdom Bacillati; phylum Actinomycetota; class Actinomycetes; order Kitasatosporales; family Streptomycetaceae; genus Streptomyces; species Streptomyces sp. NPDC005808. The sequence goes on from NZ_JBIAIK010000008.1 coordinate 28,646, forward strand.
ACACCAGTCGGTGCACCCCGTGCTGGACCATGGCCCGGAGCAGGGTGACGGTGCCGCTGACGTTGATGTCGTAGTACTCCAGCGGGATACGGGTCGATTCGCCCACGGCCTTCTTGGCGGCGAAGTGGATGACCGAGTCGATCTCGTGGGCGGTGAACACGGCGTCCAGCGCCGCGCGGTCCCGCAGATCGGCCTGGTGGAACACCAGCGGCCGGCCTGCCAGCTTCTGCACCGCGTCCAGGGCCGGGGGTGAGCTGTTGGAGAAGTCATCGACGACGATGACCTCGTGACCGTGCTGGAGGAGCTCCACACAGGTGTGGCTGCCGATGAAGCCGGCGCCGCCGGTGACAAGGACGGTCTGGGGCACGGGGATTCTCCCTTTCGTCGGGCGCCGCTACCAGCCGAGGAAATCGCTGGCGTAGGCGGGGTAGCGGGCGATGGCGATGGCGACGGGCACGGCCGCGAGCACCGCCGCCACCAGCGGGACCGCAACGGTGCTGCGCACCGCGATGCGCAGCCGGACTCCGGCGGCGCGGGCGGATTCCCCGGCGTGCAGCAGCGGAACGAGGAGTCCCACGACCGTGTAGGTCGTCGATCCCAGGAGGCACAGGAAGACGTAGCCGGCCGCCCGTGTCCAGGTCTCCGCGTAGAGGGCGGCGGCTGCCAGCAGCACGTTCGTCGTCAGGTAGGGGAGCGTCAGCCGCAGGGGAAGAGGTTCCAGGCCGAGGGCGGACTTGGGGGTGACCTTGAAGGTGATCTGCCGGGGTCTGATCTTCTGGATGACCGCCGCTGTCACTCCCCAGGCGATCAGCGGCCAGCGCGTCAGGCAGTAGAGGTTGTTCTCCCAGCTGATGACGGGAGCGCGCCGGGGACGCAGCAGTCCTCGGCGCCGCAGCAGCAGGGCCAGCGCGAGCACCCAGGCCGAGATCGACCACCAGCGCAGCAGGAACTCGACGTAGTCGACGTGAATCCACGGGGTGCCGGTGACCGCGGCGACGGGCGCCAGAGCCATGCCGGCCACCGTGGTCGTCGCCAGCAGCACGTAGTACGACAGGGCGTACAGGAACCGCAGCCGCAGTTTCCACGGCAGCCTGGGCAGGTGCCGGGGGACGAGGTCGAGCAGGACGGTGGTCAGGCTGCGCGACCACTGGAACTCCTGGACCAGCATGGCCGAGAAGGTCAGCGGGCCGTCGCCGTGCGCTTCGGCGTCGATGGCGAAGGCACCTTGCCAGCCCGCGGAGTTGAGCAGAAAGCTGGTCGAGAAGTCCTCTGCCAGCTCCGGGCCGATGCCGCCGATGGAACGCAGTGCCTGGGTACGCACCGCGTAGTGCGAGCCGATGCACGCCGGCGCCAGCCCCGCGCTGTGTCCCAGCTGCGCCGGGCCGTGGAACGTCGCTTCCCGGTGCAGCCGGCCGCGCGCCGCCCAGGACAGCTCGGCGTTGGAGTCGCACACGCTCGGTGCGGCGACGTAGCCGATCGCCTCGTCGGCGAAGGGGCGGACCATCTCGGCGAGGTAGCCGGCCTCGGGGACGTGGTCACAGTCGAGCTGGGCCACCACGTCGTACTCCCAGTAGCCGATCTGGTCGTAGAAGTAGGCGAGGTTGCCCTCCTTGCACCGGGTCCTGCGGGGCCAGGTGGTCCGGTGGTAGTCCGGCACCTCGAAGCGGGTCGCCACGCCGACGTTGTTGTCGTCGCACCAGACACGTATCTCGTCGGTCGGCGACTCGTCGCACAGCCACACATCGAAGGGGTGGGGGTAGTTCTGGTCGAGCATCGCCTGGAGGGTGGTCCTGGCGACGTCCCACGGTTCGGACGGCGCCCGCGTCACGACGAAGGCCACGCGCAGCCGCGGGACGTCGATCGAAGGGTCCACCCGCTTGAGCCGGTTGACACCGACCATGAAGTAGATGGGCATCACGGACAGGTAGAGCAGCACCGTGCCGTTGATCGCGAGACCCGTCCAGCCGATCCGGTGCGACGGCTCGAGCAGCCAGGCCCAGAACAGCCCCAGGCAGGTCAGCCAGCCGACGGTCAGCACGGCGACCACAATCCGGTCGGCACGGCCAAGCACCGGTACGAACGTACGGCTGAGAAGCCGGCGGGACCGGCCGGAGGAACGGTCGAACACCGGCCCGCTCGGCGGGATCCCGACGACGTGGCCGTCGGACAGCGTGAGCACGGCCTCGGCCAGCTGTTTGCCGTCCTGCGCGGGGGCAACGAGAGTGCCGCTGCCGCGGACAACGGGGAGCAGGGAAGACGCCGTGGAGGTGGAGGTGGAGGTGAAACCGGAACTGGAACTCGAATCGGAACCGGAACTGGAGGGGGACGGTCCGGCGCCTGGACGCAGAACACTCATCTGCTGGACTCCGAGGATGTCGCTCCCGCCGGCCGCAGGGGGGAGGCGGCCGACGGGGGAGAAGAAGGACGTGAGATGACGGAAGGGCCTCAGGCGGGCTGTACGACGCCGACCGTGCCCTGCGCGGGAACCACCGCGCCGTCGAGTTGCCCGCCCGCGATCGCCTCGCGAGCGGCCCCGACCTCCTCGGGCCGGTCCCGGAAGTACTCCACGGTGCGGCGGAGCCCCTCCTCGTCGGAGACGACCGGCTCCCAGCCCAGAACCTGCTGCGCCCGGGTGATCAGGGGACGGCGGCGGGCGGGGTCGTCGACCGGCAGCGGGTGGTACTCGATGGTGCTCTCGGCCTTGGTCAACTGCAGTACCAGCTCGGCGAGTTCGGCCACCGTGCGCTCATGCGGATTGCCCAGATTGACGGGGCCCGGGTCGGTGGAGTCGATCATCGCGACGATGCCACGGATGAGGTCGTCGACGTAGCAGAAACTGCGGGTCTGCGAGCCGTCCCCGTACACCGTGAGCGGATCGCCGTTCAGCGCCTGCGCGATGAAGCTGGTCACCACCCGGCCGTCGTGCGGACGCATCCGGGGGCCGTAGGTGTTGAAGATCCGGACGATCCCGGTGTTGGTCTCAAGCGTTCGCCGGTGCGCGCTGGTCAGCGCCTCCGCGAAGCGCTTCGCCTCGTCGTAGATGCTGCGAGGACCGATGGGGTTCACATGCCCCCAGTAGTCCTCTGTCTGCGGGTGGACCTGCGGGTCGCCGTAGACCTCGCTCGTGGAGGCCAGCACGAAGCGTGCTCCGCTGCGTTGGGCCAGCGCCAGTCCGTTCTCGGTCCCGTGACTGCCGACCGCGAGCGTCTCCAGGGGCATGCGGTGGTAGTCGGGCGGGGAGGCGGGGCTCGCGAGGTGGGCCACGGCGTCCACAGGACCCGTAACGGGTATCTCCTCGGACACATTGGCCATGATGAATTCGAATTCATCATGGCCCAGGAGATGCTCGATGTTGTCGCGCCGACCAGTTGACAGATTGTCGACGCAGATGACCGAATCACCGCGTTTGATCAGGGCATCGCACAAATGCGACCCCAGGAAGCCGGCGCCTCCGGTGACGACGATACGCACGATTCTCCTCGAAATGTGGGGGGGAGGGAGGTGTGAGGGCGAGGGCGATTTCCGGCAGCAAAGGAGGTGCCTATGCGGCAATCAGAACGCCAGTGCGGCAATGGAAGGCCCGTCGTGCTCGGTAACTATTGCATTCCGGGGAGTTACTGGTCTAGGCCTTTCCGGGTGTGACGGTCGTCACATTGCTCAGCTAACTCTGCGGTAATTGCTTGCATTCATTGGATCTGCCGTTTATGTTGCGGGCTTGTTACCGGAGCGCTGCTTTCTGTGCGTATCCTGAGAGCTCGAATGAGAGTTCGCAGAGCTCGAATGAGAATCCACAGGCGGCCGGTCCGCCCGCCGTCCGGGAATGGTGTCCATCCGCTCCAAAATACGAGCAAATGTGAAATGGCGCCTTTTCTGCTTCGTCGCCAATCAGGGTGAAGTTGTTGTACCGTTAATGTGGCGGGCGGCCGATGCCGCATTCCCTGTCGTATGGACACTTTCGGACAGGAGTGAGCGTGCTGTCACGGAGAAGACTGCTGGCCGCGATGCCTTTGCTGGCCGCCCCGGTGGATCTCGGCTGCCAGGCGAAGGCTGGGCCCGCGCTGGCCCCGATCGCGATGACCTCGCCGGCTCCGCCACTGCGCGGCGTGGACCTGTCCAGCACTCTGCAGGCCGAGTCCGCGGGCCAGAAGTACAGGGACAGGGGGAAGTCCGCTCCGGTGGAACGCCTCCTCGCCGCGCGCGGCGCGAACCTGATGCGCCTGCGGGTCTGGGTCGATCCCTCGTCCGGCGGCTACGACCTTGCCTCGGCCCTCAAGTTGGCCCGCCGGGCCCGCAGCGCCGGCATGGGTGTGCTGCTCGACCTGCACTACTCCGACACCTGGGCCGACAACGCCCACCAGACGCCTCCCGCCGCCTGGGCGGACATGGACTGGCATACGCTCGCCGCCACCGTCCGCGCCTACACGCGCGACACCGTCCGGGCGTTCGCCGCGCAGGGCATCCCGCTGGACATGATCCAGATCGGCAACGAGGTCACCAACGGCATGCTGTGGCCCAACGGCCTGATCCGCTACCCGGAGGGACAGTACTGGGACGGGTTCGTCGAGCTGCTCCGGGCCGGTCTCCAGGGAGCCTCGGAGGGCGCGTCCTCCGAGCTGCGCACCCTCGTCCACGCGGACAACTCCCGCGAGGGCATCGACATCTACTCCTTCTACGACCACCTCGCCGCGGCCGATATCCGGTTCGACGTGATCGCTCTCTCGTACTACCCCTTCTGGCACGGCTCGCTGGCCACCCTGCACACCAACCTGACCAACCTCGTGGCCCGTTACGGCAAGGACGTGCTCGTGGTGGAGACGGCCTATCCGTGGAAACTGCCGGCCGAGGGCGACGCGGGACAGCACCTCGTGACGAAGATCGACCAGCTGCCGGACGGTTCGCGCCTCCCGCCCACCCCCCAGGGACAGGCCGCCTTCTTCGACGCCCTGCGCAAGGTGATCGCGCGGGTGCCCGGGGGGCACGGCCTGGGCTTTCTGGCGTGGGAGCCCGCCTGGGTGCCTGGGGTGCCCTGGACGTTCGGCGGGGTGAACCCCTACAGCAACCTCACCATGTTCGACTGGTCAGGAACCGGGCTCCCGTCCCTTTCCACCTTCGGCGGCTGAGTGCCGCGCGCCGCGCGGGCCGGGTGGTGCCGGATCAGCCGGTGTGGTCCAGATCGTGGGCGAGCGCCCGCAGGACCGGCCCGTACTGAGGGTGCGACAGGGCGGACGCGAACTGCGCGACCAGGTAGTCGGCCGGGTTGCCCGTGTCGTACCAACGGCCCTGGATGACCTGCCCGTACACCGCGCGGCTGCTCGCGTAGGCGTTGATGGCGTCGGCCAGATACACCTCGCCGGTGCGGTGCTCGTACCAGCGCGCGGTCTGCTCCCGCAGCTCGTCGATGATGCCGGGGGTGATCACGTAGCCCCCGATGGCGGCGAACGCGGAGGGAGCGTCCGCCGCCTTGGGCTTCTCGACCAGGCCGACGATCCGCAGCAGTCCGTCGTCCAGGTCCTCCTTGACCACGGGCACGCCGTAGCGCTCGGAATCCCCCGGGGCGATGGGCAGCAGGGCCAGCACCGGGGCGTTGGTCACCTCGTAGGCGCGGATCAGCTGCTGCGCCCGGGGCACTTCGGCCACGAAGACGTCGTCCGGCCAGAGAACGATGATCGGCTCATCGCCGAAATTCCGGGCGGCGTTCAGAACGGGGGTGCCGTTGCCGTACGGACCATGCTGGTCGAGGTAGGTGATATGACCTTGCCGGGACAGCTCCCCGACTTCCTCCACGGCGTCCGCGTAGGCGGTCTTTCCGTCGGCACGCAGCCGGTCGACAAGGTCGGGGCTGGGGCGGAAATGGTCCTGGATAACAGATTTTCCGCCGGAGACCACGATGGTGATGTCCGTGATCCCTGACGCCACGAGTTCGCGCACGGTGTGCTCGATCACGGGTTTGTCGCCGACCGGCAGCATTTCCTTCGGTATTGCTTTGGTGAGGGGCAGCAGGCGGGATCCGAGCCCGGCAGCGGGGATCACCGCACGGCGAATGGTGGGGGGCACGGTATCTCTCTCCGTAAAGTGGGATGCCACGCCGAATCGGCCACGGGAATGGCATGGCGTGGCAAGGGTGAAGTACGGCTGACGAACGACTGAAGTACGGCCGACGAACAGGCGGAACAAGTGGGGTGTGCCGCCCGCCGCAGGGAACGTCCATGTTCCCCGGCAGGCCGTTGCGGACGCAATTGCCGCCCATGAGCCGAATAGTCGGCTTATCGCTGAGAGTCTGTGAGTCGGCTTACGCTGAGAGTCTGTGAGTCGGCTGAGCGCGCCTTTGCGTTCATGATCCCGAGGTGCGATTCCGGTGGGATGCTGATTCGACCCCAGGTATCAATTCAACCGGCGGCCGCGGCGGCCCGTCAAGTGCACCCAGCAGATGCGTGGATGGTCGGGAGTGGGGTGAACTGCGTTCTTCAGGCCGGGTATACGTCATCGCTGACGGTGTATCAGGCACTGTCAGTCCTGGCCTGCCATTCGCGCGGGGACATCCCGTACGCCGCCCGGAACACCCGGCTGAAGTGCGCGGGGTTGGCGAAGCCCCAGCGGTGCGCGACGGCGGCCACGGCTGGGCTCGTTCGGCCGGGGCGGCTCAGCTCACGCCGGCATTCCTCGAGGCGGCGGTGCTGGATCCAGCGGCTGACGGTGGAGCCTTCGTCCTGGAAGATCCGGTGGAGGTAGCGGACGGAGATGCGGTGAGCGGCGGCGATCGATTCCGGCGAAAGGTCGGGATCGGCGAGGTGGTGGCCGATGAAGGCCTGGATCCGCACCAGCAGCGCGCGGTGGGCGGCGTCGGTGCCGACGGCGTCCCGGTCGAGGTGCTCGGCGATGAGGGTGGTGAGCAGGTCCACGGCGTTGCGCGCGAGCATTTCGCCGACCTGGGGGCGGCAGGAAGCGGCTCCGTCGGCGAGACCGGCCAGGAAGGGGGCGACCAGGGTGGCCGGTCCCTCGTCGCCGCGGAGGGTGATGCCGGTGATGCGTCGAAGGTCGGAGTCGCGGAGCCCGAGCGCCTGGCGAGGGAGCTGGAAGACCTTCATCTGAAAGCGGTCGGGGAAGCTCAGCGTGTACGGCCGGGTCGTGTCGTAGAAAGCGAAATCGCCCGGCCGCAGGAAGGCGTCCCGGCCGTCCTGGGTGACGACGGCGGGCCCCCGGCCCTGCAGGCCGACGAGGAAGTACTCATCGCTGTCCTGAGCGATCAGCCGCGGCGTACGGAAGACCCGCTCCGGGTCGGCGTCCACGGTGGAGATCTGGAGGTGGCCGAGGCGGTCGGTCCTGACCGCTCCGGAGAAGGGCGCGTCCGTGGGTTCCTTCGGGGTGGAGACGTCCAGGGGCACGAACGTGCGCCACACGGCATCGTGCCAGTAGGCCCGCCGCTCGCCCGCAGGCACGGAGTCTGTGGAAAGGACAAAGCTCACGGCGCCTCCTCAGCGGAACACCGGCTTGCTCGTCCAATCTAGCCCGGCCCGCAGTTTCCCCGAGGTCACGCGCTCGTATCGGTCTCATGACCCGCCGGCGGTCCTGCCGCCCCCCGCCGGTCCGCGGACCCACGAGTTCACTCTCGGGCAAGTTCCAGTGCGCTGACGGTCAAGCCGCGGCCGCCGAGCGGCCCACGCTTCGAGTCACGGACAGTTCGTCGAAGGAGCGCGCCATGCCACGAACGGCCCCGCCGGGGCACACCCCTCGTTTCACCGCCTACAGTGCCCGATTCCCGCAGGGCACGGACGCCTTCGTCTTCGCGCAGTACGGCTGCCAGGCGCCTTCCCGGGAGGAAGCCGAGCGGGGCGCGGCAGGCCTCGCCACGCTGTTCACCGGGCCGGACGGTCCTGACCTGGTCGACCGCGGAACCTTCTACGACACCGCCGGAACGCACAACGTGACGTTGCTGGCGTACTGGTACGACCCGAACGGCCACCGGCGCTGGCGGGAGTCGGAAGCCGTCCGCGCCGCCTGGGACGGCCTCCCCACGCAGGGGCCGGCCGGGTACTGGCGCGAGGAGTCCGTCATCCCCGTCGAGCGGAACGAGACGCTGCACACCCACCGCCGTGAGGACTACGCGACCAGCGGACTGTCGCAGTCCGGCGCCCTCGAACTCCCCGAGACCCAGGTGCACGACTACTGGGGCGCCGCCCGTGACCGTATCGCGGCGTCGGCCACCGAGGCCCTGGAGCCCGCGATGCCGGCCTTCGAGCCGCAGGACCCCGGTACGCAGGCGACTCGTGGCCGCCGCGTCAGCGTCGACGTACCGGGAAACGTGGCGCTGATCCGCACCGCGCAGGACTGGTCCGCCAGCACGCTGTACCGCGAGACCTACCTGGCCGACGTCAAGCCGGTCAAGGACCGTGGCGTCGACTTCCTGGCGGAGAACGCCGGGTCCGGCTGTATCGCCGCCCGCAACCTCACCGAGGAGTCGGCCGACGGCGTGCCGCTCGACCGCGCCTGCACCATCGCCTGGTTCGCCTCGCTCGAACACCTGATGACCTGGTGCCGCTCGCACCGCACACACCTGGACATCTACGCCAGCTTCTTCCAGATGGTCGGCGGCGGCGAGGGCCCGCTGGACGTCGCCTTCTGGCACGAGGTCTCCGTACTGCCGAGCGGTTCGGTGACCGCCGAGTACGTCAACTGCGATCCGCGCACCGGCTTCCTGCCGCTCGCCGCTCGCTCCACCACCCCAACCGCCTGACGGCAGAGGAGAGTTCACCATGGTCGAGTACGCAGGTGCCTTCAAGGCAGCCGCGGTCCAGGCCGAGCCGGTATGGCTCGACGCAGACGCCACGATCGACAAGAGCATCGGCCTGATCGAGGAGGCCGCCCGCGCTGGGGCGCAGCTGATCGCCTTCCCCGAGACCTTCATCCCCGGCTACCCCTGGTGGCTGTGGCTGGACTCGCCGGCCGCCGGCATGCAGTTCGTCGGGCGCTACCACGAGAACTCGCTGACCCTGGACGGCCCGCGCTTCCAGCGGCTGCTCGACGCCGCGCGGGCGAACTCCATCGCGGTGGCCGTCGGCTACAGCGAGCGTGGCGGCGGCAGCCTGTACATGGGCCAGGCGCTCATCTCCGCCGACGGCAAGCTCGTCGGAGCCCGTCGCAAGCTCAAGCCCACCCACGTGGAACGCACCATGTTCGGGGAGGGCGACGGCTCCGACCTGGTGGTCCACGACACCGCGCTCGGCAGGATCGGGTCACTGTGCTGCTGGGAGCACCTCCAGCCGCTGACCAAGTACGCCATGTTCAGCCAGTACGAGCAGGTACACGTGGCGGCCTGGCCCAGCTTCTCGGTGTACAAGGGAGCGGCCTACGCGCTCGGCCCCGAGGTCAACAACGCGGCCTCCCAGATCTACGCCGCCGAGGGCCAGGTCTTCGTACTCGCCCCGTGCGCCGTGGTCGGCGAGGCGGCCGTCGAGCTGTTCTGCGACACCCCCGTCAAGCAGCAACTGCTGCAGCGCGGCGGCGGCTTCGCCCGGATCTACGGCCCCGACGGCCGCCCGCTGGCCGACCCGCTCCCCGAGGACGCCGAGGGCATCCTGTACGCCGACATCGACCTGGCCGCGATCCCGTTCGCCAAGGCCGCCGCCGACCCGGTCGGTCACTACGCCCGCCCCGACGTCACCCGCCTCCTCCTCAACCGCACCGAGCGACGCCCCGTGGAGTACGCCACCCCGTCGGCCGAGTTCTTCGACGATGCCGAGGCGATCATCACGGAGCCGGAGGCGGCACCGGTCGGGTGAGGCCGGCGCCACTGCACGGAACCGAAGGGGCGTACGGCCGTCTCGCTTCCGGAAGGACCCGCTGGCGCCGCCGGGTGCCCGGAAGCCGAGGCGGCCGGCCACGGCCGCGACCTCTGCGCCGGAAACGGCCGCTCTGGCGTCCATCACAGCCTCACTCACTGCCGCCCATCCACCCAGCCCCCGGCCCGGCCAGAGCCGGGGAACCATGACGATCGCGCAGTTCAAGCGGAAGCGCCGGCACGGGTCATTACCCTCGCCTGGCGCAAGAACCGCTACTGGCACCTGGAAACAGCCGACGGCGACTGCGGGCTGAGGGCATGGCCCAGCAGCGTGCCCACATACCGCTGACCAGGACGCATGACGAAGCCCCGGCCAACGTTTCAGCCGGGGCTTCGGCGTGTCACAGGACCGTCACCGCACCTTCACAGGTCCCGTCCTGGGCTCATGATGGCTCCGCAGCAACATCAGTCCAGGGGGGACCATGCGCATCCGCACAACCATCGCCGTAGCCACGACCGCGCTCGCCATTACGCTCGTCGGCTGCAGCAGCGACAACGACGACAGCAAGCCCAAGACCACCGAGAGCAGCAGTCGGCCCAGCACCGACACGAGCGCCGCCGAGAAGGCCGCCGGCCTACCGCCCGAGCCCACGGGCGCCGAGCGCGACGCCGTCCTCGCCGCCATCCATGACGTCAACGCCAAGCTCACCACCGATGAGGACAAGGCCATCGACGCGGCACGCAACCAATGCTCAGCCCTTGACGGCGGCGCCACGAACCCGGATCACACCGCCGCCCTCCGGTTCTCGTACGACGCCGTCACGCTCACCGATGACGACGGAGCTCACCTCAACACCGGCCTGCGCAAAACACTCTGCCCCAAGACCTGACCACGCCAACTCCGGCCCGGCCCGCATGGTCGCGAAGAACTACCTCACCGGGCCGGAGCTCGTCATGATCGTTTGGCCGCCGGGCCAGCAGCGGGCCAGCACGACGATGCCACACGCTGTAAACGACACCGAACCCCAGGTCGAGATACCTCTGACCTGGGGTCCGTTCCGTAGACCCTGTGGGACTCGAACCCACAACCAATGGATTAAAAGTCCTGGCCAAAGCTTGCTGGGTGGTTCCGGGCAGTGTTTCGGGATCCGAAAACACCTGGTCAGAACACATCTCCTGTGAGGCGCGGTCCATCACATGATGGCTTGTGCTCCACCATCCGCTCACGCTTCGCTCACGCAGAAGAGCCCGTTGACCAGCACGTTCGATCATTCGGCGCGACGGTACAGGAGGGGGAGGATGCCAGGGTTTCCGCGACCCCGACTGCGTTCTCCGCGGCGTCGACCCAGTTGCGCGTGAACAGTCCTCACTCACGCAGGAACGACTCTCAGCCGATGCGGCGCCCACCGCCTCACATAACTCACCTTGGGCCGAAGGCGGCAACTGGAGGGTGAGCAGCAATCGGCTCATCTGATTGAGCAGTTGGCAGCATGCCGCAGGGAGACAGAGCCAATCGAGGCGTCAGGGCCGCGCAGGGGGAAGGCTCGCCGACACGTGCGGGCACTGTGGCAGTAGGTCTCGTCCCGACCTCGCCAGGAGACGAGGTAGACCACCGTGAACGCGTGAATGTCCTGTTGTCAGTGGTGGCGCTTATCGTGTTGCGCAGGCGAAGTACCGGTGCAGACCGCGAACTTCGGGGGTGATGTGGGTGAAGAGATCGAAGGCGGTGCACCTATGAGGCAAGAGGGCAGTAGCCGGATGGCGCCAGACGACCTCATCCGGGACCGCGAGGTCGACAGTGCCCAGAGTGACCGATTGGCTCACAGCCATATCGCCGATCAGCTCTACGACGTAGTGCTGTCGGTGCCCACGCCGACCAATATCGCGGTGTGGGGCCCTTGGGGCTCCGGCAAGTCGGGCGTGGCCAATCTCCTGAAGGGATTGCTCGACAAGCGGAAGAACGTGCGGTTCGTCCGCTTCGACGCCTTCAAGTACGCGGAGAACCCGCTGCGCAGGAACTTCATTATCGCGACTGCCACCGCCTTGGGGATCAGGGATGCGAAGTTCCACGAGGAGCTGTACGGAGGACGGGTCGCTGTACAACTCCAGTTCGGGCGGAACGATGTAGGGCGTCTCCTGAGGATGTTCAGCCTGACCTTCGGATCTGTTGTCGTCTTCTTCGGCATCGCGATGGCTCTCTTCGCCTGGCTGCATGGAGGTGCGTTCCGGCCCACGTTTGCCAGCATGGCTGCCGGAGCGCTGAAAGCGGGCCTCGCGCCGGCGGCCTTGCTGACCTCTTTGATGGTGTTGGTCTCGCGCACCCTCACCCGCGAGCACAAGACAGAAGCCGCCGACAGCGATGAGCAGTTCGAGGAGATCTTCGCCGACCTCGTCGGGCGTGCCGGTGTGGAGCGGCTCGTCGTGTTTGTCGATGAGCTGGACAGGTGCAAGCCTTCCGACGTCGTGGCCACGCTGGATGCCCTGCGCACGTTTCTGGGGGTTGATGGCTGCGTCTTCATCGTCGCTGCCGACCAGCAGGTCCTGGAGGAGGCTCTTACGCGCGCTTTGGAACAGGCCACGCCAGCCGACGCCGTCAACCCGTACTACAGCAGCGGAAGCGGCTATCTCGACAAGGTGTTCCAGTACCAGCTCAGTCTCCCGCCCTTGCTGGTGCCGAAGGTGACCAGCTTTGCCGCCGATCTGGTCCGCGGGCGGGACGGCTTGTGGGCGGCCATGGACATCAACTTGGTCGTGAGTGTCCTTGTGCCCTCGCATGTGCGCAGCCCGCGCCGGGTGAAGGCGTTGCTGAATACGTTTGCTCTGACCTACCGGCTGGCTCAACGGCGGGCGGCGGACGGGCTGCTGGAGACCGATCCGGCCACGCGGGTTGCGGAGATCGCCAAACTGGTCTGTCTGCGAGTGGAGTTCCCTTTGTTTGCGAGGGATCTACTGCTCGACCCCCGGCTGTGCGAGTACGTACTGACCCTGGACGCCGATCCTCGGGCCGATCTGCCTCCCCGATTGGAGGAGCCGGTCAGGCAGGCTGCACGCAGGTACGCCAACCTTGACGCTGATGTAGACCAGCGTCTCAGCGACCCTGACAACCTCGATGAGGATGAGGACAAGGAAGCGGAGGTTGATGAGGTACGAAAGCATCACGGTCAGCAGCTTGTGGCCTATCTCAAGAGGACACGGCAGGTGCCGGGCCCGCGCCGTGACTTGATCTTCCTTGAGACGAGTGGCAGCGTGTTTGGGCTTCCCGCTGACGTGGCCGAGGCGCTAGAGCAGCAGGCACAGAACGCTGAGCTGGACGAGGTGGTGACGTCAGTCAGCGGCCTATCTGCCGAAGAGCGTGGTGCCGCGCTGGCCATGCTGACGCAGCAGGCCCGGGATGCGATCGGCTTGGAGGGGGAGAACGTCGCCTACGCTGTCTTGGCGGTCTGTGGTGATATTGCCGTCCCGCTGGACGGCATGGCGGACACTGCCGTTGAGACACTCACACCAATCCTGACCAGTTCCCCGCACGCTCTGCCCGACGAAGTACTGGCCGGTTGCTGGCGGCTGGCGCTGGCGAGCGACCGCTCCGCAGCTCTAGAGATGCGCACGATCGTCCTACGACACTCCTCGGTCAGAGAGAGTGCTTCGGTGGCTGCCACGGTGATCCGCCATGTCGGGCCGGCCCTGGCAGCGGACCCCGAGCTTGTAAAACAGTTGGTGTCCCGCCATCTCCTCGGCGAGGAGGATATGGCGGACATGCTCGCCGACCTCCCCTCCTCGCAAGCCACGACTCTGATGACGCAAGTCGGTCCTCATGTCGCGCAGGAACTGCGGGCACTGATCGGATCCCACGAGGCATGGAAGAGAGCCCAAGCTCAGCCTGGAGCAGTCGCTCCGGACTCCTCATCAGAGCCGAGATCTCCTGACGAGGCGCTGCAGACACTGGAATGGCTGCTTGAAACCTGGTGCGAGAAGAGCCCTGAGGCGGCACATGCTGTCGTGGAACTGCTGTTGGCGTCCGACAGCCAACCTTCCCGGAACCTCGTAGAGCGACACACAAGCACCATCCCCATGATCAGGGAAAAGGTCCTGGCGCGGGCAGTATTGTCGAGCGCCCGGCGACGTGCGACCGAACGGTGGCCAGACTGGCTGGGCATGCTGGACCCACAGTCGTCCATCGACGACATGACCCAGGAATTCGACGAACTACTGGGTGTGCTGTGGGCGAGAGTCAGCCAGAGTGACGGCGCTCCGGAGCCCGAAGTGGTCACTCGCACCGCGGACAGCTTCATGCGACTCTTCGACAACCAGCCCCCGGACCACTATCCACACATCACGCCCTTTGTCCTACCGTCACTGTCTCGCCCGTCGACCGACGAAGAAGCCGACGAACAGCTAAGGCTGCTCGGCGTCCTTCAGCCGCTGGAAGACAGCGGACTATTGAAGCGAACAGATTTCGTCCCTCATCAAGCGGAAGCCCTTACCGAACTGCTCGCCGACGGAGACGATCTCGTTGTGACGCAGGACGGCGCGATCCTGGCCTACGTCGAGTCACTCCTGAACGACTGTCTGCGTGACCTGTACTTTCCCTCAGCACCGCTGAGTCCCGAAAAAGCTCGCGCCTTGGTGGAGGCCCTCGACAACTCCGGAGGGCTCCCGGGACTTGAGCACACTCGGCTACGAGTCCGCGCGCGCCATCTGCTCCTGACTGGGAATGTCGACCGGGGCGGTCTTCAATCGTTGCCGCCAGCGGCGGAAATGGCCGCCTACGTCGGCAGCCGCCCCAACCGTGTCGGCGAAACGCTGGCTGAGTGGATCTCTCTTGAAGAGCCCTCGGCTTCGGAGCTGTACACCGCCGTCTCCGCAGGTCTACGGCAACAACGGTCGCTGCAAACCGACGTGGCGCTACTTCAGGCTATTGCCTCACGACTGACTGATCTGCCCGCGCAGGAACAGGCTGGTTTCTGGAGGGACTTGCTGGGAGGTCCAGGCACTCGCCTGCCGGAGCACATGCTGATCGCAGCCGGGTGGCCCTCGCTCCCAGACGCTTTCACGGCCGAGCTCCTGATCGATAGGTATACCCGCGTATCCAAAAATCCCGATCGTCGGGCCATTCTCGATCTTTGGAAGGCCGCGAACATTACGACCCTAGCCGCCCGCCGCGACCTGATCCAAGCAATCCTCCTCCCCATGCTCGAAGCCGGCCAAGGAGCCGCTGAGCACGCACTTCAATGTCTGCCACAGCTCATGGAGTCCGTACCCATGGGAATGCGGACCGCCGTACGTCAGACCGTCGAGGCCACCGTCAAGAAGTGGAGCAACCTTGAAGAGCGAAGCATCAAGACACTGACAGCCGTCGGATACCGCACCGAGCGCACCGGTCTGTTGAAAATGAGCCAGCGCATCAGCCGCAGCAACGACGACTGAGGAGCCAGAGGAGCAGTTGCGCAACTACCCGCCGTTGGTGTTTCCGTCGAGCCGACGGCATAAGTCGGTCCGCTGTCTCACTGGCTGTTCTCTATCCGCTCGTGTGGTCGGTGGGGTTCGAACAGGGGGCTGAGCTGCGCCCTGTTTCGTGGAGTCCCTGATGTCAGGGTTACGATCCTGGCGAAGGAGAACCACATCAGTGCCTGCACCACGGAAGTACCCCGACGAACTGCGTGAGCGCGTGATCCGCGAGGTCCGCGCCACTGGTCGCCCCGTCGCGCACGTCGCGAAGGACCTCGGCATCCACAAGGAGGCCCTGCGGCAGTGGGTCCGCCGGGCCGAGGCGGACGCCGGTGAACGTGACGACCGGCTGAGCACGGCGGAACTCGAAGAACTCAAGCAACTCCGCAAAGAGAACGCCGTTGCACCGTCGAGCGCCTGATGGCCGAGCTGGGCCTGGAGGGCGTGATCCGTGGTCAACGCCGGCGGACCACCGTGGCGGCGCCGTCGGCGCCCCGCCCGCCGGACCTGGTCGACCGCGACTTCACCGCCTCACGGCCGGATCAGCTGTGGGTAGCGGACATGACGTATGTCCGCACATGGTCGGGCTGGGCGTATGTGGCGTTCGTCCTGGACGTGTACTCGCGGATGATCGTCGGCTGGCAGGTCGCCAACCACATGCGCACCGAACTCCCGCTGGACGCACTGGAGATGGCCCTGTGGAGACGGAGAATCAAGACGGACTCCGGCCTCATTCACCACAGCGACAGGGGTTCACAATATGTGTCGATTCGCTATACCGAGCGGCTCGCCGACATCGGCGCCTCCGCGTCGGTCGGCTCCGTCGCGGACAGCTATGACAACGCGATGGCCGAGGCACTGAACGGCACCTTCAAGGCCGAGCTGATCGAGATCCAGGTCCCCTGGACCGGCTTCGACCAGGTCGAGCGGGCGATCTTCCAGTGGGTCACCTGGTACAACGAAGAACGCCTGCACTCCGCATTCGACTACGTACCGCCCGCCGAGTACGAACGCGGCTTCCGGCGAAGCCAGGAGCAAGCCCCGCAGTCCGCCTGAAACAAGATCACCGGACTCTACGAAACTCGGGTCAGCTCACCCCGACCTACTGGCGCGGGTGTGTCGGCAGGCTGCGAGAGCCCAGTTCCTTGCCGAATGCGTTGGTCGCGCAGGAGAGTCCCAATAGCCTCGGTCGCAGCACCCGAGACGCCAACCGACGATCGCGCCGCTGAACGAGCCCGGGCGCGACTCCGATCTGGGTTTTCTCCGTCCGTCCGGCCGTGCCGGAGACTGCCGCTGGACTCCGGCAGAGGCAGTGCCCTTCGTCGGGTAGCCTGCGGCGCCCACGATCAGCACACCGTTCACAGTGAAGCCTGCGTATTGCTACAGGTCGTCCCGGACCGGATCCTGGTCGTTGCGGTGCGGCTCGTCAGAACTGAGTTGCTACTGCACGAGCCGTAGTACCGGGCGCTGTTCCTGAACATCGAGCAGTTCTCGGACGCGCTCGGTCGTCCAGGCCAGCTCATGCGCCAGTTTGACCACCGACAGACCCGCTTCCCCGCAGGCCAGGTCGAATGCTTGGCGCAGCAGCGATGGTTGCTCGCCGGAGTAGCCAGATACCGACTCCGGAATGAAGCCGGGCTGGCCATCCAGTGCTCGCAAGCGTTGGTATGTACGGCTAGTCGTGGCGTCCGAGATGAGCCCAAGTTCACGGCATCGGTAGACGAGTGAGTGGATGGAGACACCCCAGACCTGCCTGAGTTCGGCCAGTCTCGCGAGGTCCATCCGCTTGGGCAGGAGGGGGAGGATGATGTCTTGGGGAGTGAGGAACTCGGCAGCGAAGGCGTCGGCTTCCTTCTCCTGACGACTGTCACCCGTGGCGTCGCCGTGGAGTACGAGATGCCCGAGTTCATGGGCAGCTGTGAAGCGATGGCGGTAGACGTCGTCGGCTCGGTTGGCTGTGAGAACAACGAGGGGCCTCACCGCCCGGGTAGAGAAGGCGTCCACAGTTGCGGCCGAGGGGTCGGATGCCGGAGGCATCACAGCGACGATGCCGTGGGATTCCATGCGTCGGACGAGATGGGTGACGGGACCGTCTCCCAGACCCCAGCGCCTTCGCAACTCGCGTGCCGCCGCCGCTGGGTCCGTGGGCAGTTCAGCTCCCGGGTGAACCTCACCGCCGGCGAAGCCAGGCAGGTTCACGAGGGGAAGCTGAATCCGGCGTTCCAGGGCGTAGGTGAGTTCCCACACCTGTTCCGCGAAGGCCAGGGCCCGTTCCCTCTGGGACTTCGGCGTACTGCGCAAGCTACGGAAGTGAGCCATGGAGGAGTCGAGCCGGTTTGCCGGACGGCCGACCAGGAAGAACGTGGCAGGTACGCCGAGGGTCTCGGCAAGACGGGGGATGAGGTCGGGGCGAGGACGGGATACCCCCGTCTCGTACTGGCCCACGGCTGCCGGGGTCACCCCAAGGGCATGCGCGACGTCCTTCTTCGTCATCTCAGCCAGCCGGCGCGCTTGCGTCAGTCGGGCGGGGTCGAAGCCGTCGGAGATGGCGCGGGGTGTGGTGCCCCGCTCCTCCAAGCCCGGGATGAGATCTTGCTTAATGGTTCGCATCGCCTTCGCTGGTCTGGTCGTCGGCCGGCTCTGCTTCGGTCAGTGGCAGAATGTCGCGCAGTTGATCAACGTTCGCACGCGACGACAGCGTAAGGGCCGGCTCTGCTCCGCCGTCGAAGCTGGTCAGTGCCGACTCGGACGCAGTCGTCTGCTTGGGGATGCTCCTCAGGTGCTGCCCATGGGAAGTGACGGTGTCGGGCAGGGTAAGCGCCTCGGGAACCGTCTCCCACTCCAGGCGTCGCTCCGCACCGAGTGCGGCGATGCCCCAGTGTGCCTCCAGCAGCTCTGAGGCATTGCACGCGAAGGGCACCAGGACCAAGCGGGTGCCGGGAGGCAAGGATGCGAGACCACCTCGCGGCTCCGCCTCCTGACCGTTCTCGCCGAAGCCGTCGAAGTCGAAGGCGTCTTGTACATGGGCCGGTTCGGGCGCGAAGGTGAACAGTTCCCTCACCAACTGGGACTCACGGGGGATGCGGGCTGTGCGCACGTCCGACGTGGTCTTCGAGTAGAGGAACGGGTAGAGCAGACCGTTGCCGACGACTATGAGCTCAAACGGAAACCCGAACGGCTTGACGGGCGTGGCGCCCGGCAGATCCCTCAGCTCCTCCCACACCCGCTCGAACTGGCCCTGCCAACGGGCCGAGCCGTAGGTGTGGTTGGTACGCGAATCCGCCTGTTCCTGCGCAGCCTGGGCGTTGGCCTGCATGTTCCGCAACGCCTGTCCGAGGCCTACGTGGACTACCGACGCCTGCTTGCCGAACACCTCGGTCGCCCAGGGTGAAAGAGACACACTCATGCGGACGACTCCTCTGGTCGGACTTCGCATTGGAGCACTTCGCTACCAAGGGGACTTTAGTTGATGTACGAGTTCTTGCACAAGCGCTTCTCTAGCACGCGCATTTCTCTCGCTGGCCCTCCTCGGCGTCACCACGCGTCCGTCAGCCACGGAGGAGCACTGGCTCTGGGGCGGCTACCCGCTGGCCACCCGCGATTCAGCGTCGCTGGTGGCGACAGTTCGCGAGGCGGGCTTTCGGAGACCGAGGCCATTGCCCTATTGCTGGCCGGAGGGGCCATGACCGTCCCTCCGCTCACGCGTGCGCAACTCTCCAACCAGCGGCAGGTAGAGCAGCAACGAACCCGTCCCTATCACCAGCGCAATACTCCACCTGTCCATCGTCGCGGCGATGGACAGGTGGAAGTCAAGGCCGGGCGCTGGGTGCCGGTCAGCGGATGGCGCA
Source organism: Streptomyces sp. NPDC005808 (assembly GCF_042871385.1). NCBI lineage: Bacteria > Bacillati > Actinomycetota > Actinomycetes > Kitasatosporales > Streptomycetaceae > Streptomyces > Streptomyces sp. NPDC005808. The sequence continues at coordinate 47,714 of NZ_JBIAIK010000008.1, forward strand.
GATCATCACAGTGAGCAGCGGCGAGGCCGCTGACGGCTGGCTCTGGCCGATGCCCTCGTAGCCCCACAACTTGTAGAGCGCGTGGACCTTTCCGTCCCCAGCAGCTGGGTTGACCATGAGCGTGACGTACGTCTCTTCGCGTGTGGCGAGTAGGGCGTCATGGATGTGGCGGGCGGTGCCGGTCTTCCGCCAGGTCAAGCGGACACCGATCTCCTTGAGTGCCACGGCTGGGCGCTCGGTGTACTTCTCCGCAGGCGCCGGGCTGATGCGCTGCCAGTAGCGGTCTCCGTGCTCGATCGTGTTGCCGTAGGCGTAGCCGACCGGATGCCCGTCCGCGTACGCGAGGACAGCTGTGAACCCCGGCTCCGCGCCGTGCCGGTCCAAGCGCTCGCCGAACGCGGTGACCGCGTAGTTCGGCAGGTGGAGCAGCGGGGCGCGCACGTCGGCGTACACGTCGAGGAGGTCGCCGCGGACGGAGTCGAGGGTGGTGAACGTGCGCAGTTCGATGGCGGGCGCCTTGGTCATGCGGCCATCCTCCAGGTGGCAGTGTGCTCGGTCCAGGTCTGCACGCTGGAGCTGCCCGTCGCGGTGGCACGCAGCGCGGCCCCGAACTCCTGCAGCATGCGCGTGACCCGGGCGTGCTGGGTAGCGGCGTCGGCGGGGACCTTCATCGCGGTGGCCGTGGCGGCGTCGGGGGCGCCCTGTGCGAGCTGGGCGTGTGCGAGCCGGGTCGTGGTGATGGCGAAGGACCGGACCATGTGGTGCCGGAGGGCGGACAGGCAGCGGTGGGCGTGGTACTCGGCGGTCGAGTAGTCGCCGAGCGCCAAGTGCGCTGACAGGGCCAGGGAGTCCAGCTCGGCCTGGTCGTAGAAGGCGAGCATCCACACCGGCCGGTAGTCGGCGGGGTCGGCACGCAGCATGGCGTCCTGCGCCTGCTCGAACGCGCGACGGGTTCCGGTGCGGTCCTGCGCCGCGCCATGGATGGCGCCCTGCCGGGCGAGGCCGAGGGACGCGAACAGCGGGTCACGGCGTGTGAGGTGCAGGTTGCGGGCGACGTCGTTTGCGGCGAATGCGTCGGCGGGGCGGCCCATGTGGCGGTACATGGTTCCTGCGTGACTCCAGATGCGGAACTTGATCTCCTGGTCGCCGGACATCTCGGCGAGGGCCTGGGCCTCACGCATGTGCGCCTTGGCAACGTCGTAGCGGCGGCCGTCGATGGCGGCCCACATCGCCGAGGAACGGAAGGCCGCTGCGGACGCGTAGAGGCTGCTGCGTACGCGCTGGCTGGCGCTGCCGGCGTTCTGGAGGTTCAGTGCCTCGTCGGCGAGCGCGGCGGCCCGTTGCTCGATGCCGAGTTGGCCGCCATGGCGGTGGTCGCTGGCGATGATCTCGGCGAAGCGCTTCTGGAGGCGGTCGACGTCGCTCATGCCGATGCGGCGCGTTGCGGTGCCGGGCGCGGCTGCTGCGGCGGCAGCCGCCGCGATGCCGCCGACAAGGGTACGGCGCTTCATGTCGGGGTCCTCCTGCTGCGGTGGGGCTGGGGTGAACGAAGGCCGGCCCCGTGGCACGAACCCTAAAGCGATGGCGGGCAGGCCGCTGACGCCCTCAAGTGCCTTACGGGTAGCCGATTTGGGCCACGTAACCCGGCCTGCTTTCCAGGCCCGGACCGATGAGCCGTCGAGACCGCCAGGCCGCCCCGTTAACTGCTCCAAAGCCCTGTTCACAGCGTCAGCAAGGCTGTTGGAGCTGTAGCCGTGTTCGGCCATCCACGCCTCAAGGACGGTGTTGCGCGTGGTGTCCATCCCCGCACGGTAGCTCTCACGCCCCCTCACCCACCAGGTAAAGGGGAGGTCAAATCGCCCTAGGTCCTTCCGTTGGACGGACGCTGGATCGCCCTAATCACCTTGCCAGGAAAGGGAGTTGTCTTGTTGTCGGTCGCCCTCCACGCCCCACCGTGCGGGCGGCTGTTGACGGCCCGGCCCGCCCCTGAGGTTCCCCCGCGGGGGTCGGCCGGGCGCCGAGACAACCCGAAGGCTCCCCCAATGACGAGTCTCACTACGCAAGTTCACGTCGCCTCAGTCGGCCGCCCCGCCTATAGCCAGAGCTTCCCCTCCAGCCGTCCACGGCCGAGATCGGCCGCAAGCTCGTCCTGGATGTCCTCGGCATATGGCACCTCGACAACCTCGCCGACCACGCCGCGCTGATCATCACAGAGCTGATCGCGAACGCCGCCAGGCACACCCCGTGCCACGAGATCCGCCTGTTGGTCGAGCGGCCGAGCCCGACACGGCTACGTGTCGGGGTGTTGGACCGAGAGCCGGCGCGCTTGCCGACTCTCAGCCCAGCCGATGACGATGACGAGTCGGGCCGCAGACTGCTCCTCATCGATGCAGTCGCCGACCGCTGGGGCTACGACCTGCACAGCTCGGGCAGGCGCCCATGGGGCAAGGAAGTCTGGGCCGAACTCCTTATCAAGGACGGCGCGTGAGGACCCCGGCCACGGCGAGCCCGCCGCTCCCGCACGTCGCCCAGCTCCGCCCCCGTCAGCAGATGGCCATGGACTGTGCCCTCTGCGCCCGCCCGCTGGGAGCGAGTGGCCGGGTGCTGGGTGAGGTACGCCACCGGGGCCTGCCGTCCCGGCTCTGGGCCTGCATACCCGACTGCCAAGCGGCCAGATCGACCATCCCGACCAGCTGAGAAAGGGGACGTTCTCCATGGAGTGGCCATGGATCACCGGTGATTGCTGGCTCGGCTGCGAGCGCACCGGAGTCCTGGTGATCTGGCTCGGCCCGGTGCAGTGGGACGGGCAACACGCCCCCTTCTACGCGTGCGAGCCGTGCCTCGACCGCCTCCAGGCTCAGGCACTCGGCTACTTCATGGAGCGGCGGCCGGCGTCCGCTTGATCAGAGTCCCGGCACACGACTTCCCGGTGCGAGGCAGGCAGCCCGCGAGGAGTTCCTACGCGGGTCACGTCCCCTCGTGCCGGGTGGGCCAGAAACCGTCCGGGGAGCAAAGCGTCCGGCAGCGCTCCGCGTGATGGGTCCTGGTGGGCACCACAGTCCAGCAACACACCAACGATTGCGAGGAGTTGGAGCATGACCCGTAACCGCGTAGTACCCAGCCGTACCGAAGTGCACCCGCAGACCCCGGGATCATCGGACGGCTTCGACCTGGACGTCTCTCTCGTCGAGATCGCCGACCCGGCGGGCCTGGTCAATCTGACCGACGACGGCTGCGGCTCCACCTGCGGAGCCTGCACCACCAACGTCGCCTGACCCGGGCCTCAGGTCACTCCGGGCTGGTGCCGCCGCGCCCCGGCGTGGCGGCACCAGCCGCCCGTTTCCCCACGCCCCACGGAGGTAGTTGGTGATTGCTCCGCCCGCAGCGTTCCGAACCGGCACAACAGCTCTCGTGCGCGCCGTAGCCCGGCCGTCGCTGCCGGTTCCTCCGTGCCCTGACCTCGATGACCGCTCGCCCAGCAGCTTGACGGCCTGTGTCACGTGGCTGCGTACGGTCTGGGTGAACCAGGATGTCGCCGAGGCACTGCAACACTCCAGCCCGGTCCTGGCCGCGCAATTGCAGGCCCTGTGCAAGACCGAGCAGCCGCCTCTGCGGGACACACGGCGCGCAGCGCAGTCCGTAGCCCGCTATCTGCTGCGGTCCGAGCACCGGGCTACGCCTTTCGGCCTGTTCGCCGGCGTGACCACCGCGGAGTTCGGTCCGCAGACGAGTTCGAGCTGGGGCACGGAGCACGTGCCCATCGCCCGCGCGGGGGCAGAGTGGCTGGCCGCCGTGATCGACCGGCTGGAGTCGTGCCCGGGCCTCCTCGAACGGCTGCCCGTTGTCGTCAACAACACTGTGACCAGGCGGGGAGACCGGCTCATCGTGCCGTTCCAGCCCGACGTCCAGGACGACCGGACTCGCGCGGTCGAGACGTCCCTTGCTCTGACCGCACCGGTGCGCGCGGTCCTCACCTTGGCCCGGGCGCCGATCCAGGTCGGAATGCTCGTGGACAAGCTCCGGGCAGAGTTCCCCGCGGCAGGATCGGCAAGGGCGCGTCATCTGCTGGCCGAGCTAATCCGGCGGCGGGTGCTGATCACGAGCTTGCACGCGCCGAGCACCGAGACCGATGCCCTCGGCTATCTGCTCGGTCGACTCGACGCGATCGATGCCGGAAGCCTCGCTCCGGTCGCAGAGACGGTGCGCGAGCTTCGCGCGGTCCGGGCGGGACTGGAGGAGTGCGCCACGCGCGGTGGCCGGGACAGCGTCGCAGCACGGATGCGGGCCCTCGTGCCCGGCCTGCGCCGCCACCCCGTCGCGCTCGACCTGCGCTTGGACGCGCAGATCGTTCTGCCGGACGAAGTAGCCCGGGAGATCGAGCGTGCGGCCCTCATCCTGACCCGGGTGAGCACCCGCCCGTACGGGACCGTGGCGTGGGGCGAATACCACCAGCGGTTCTATGAGCGATATGGCATCGGCACGATGGTGCCGCTCCAGGAGGTCGTGGGGGACAGCGGCACCGGATATCCCGACGACTACCCGGGCAGTCCGGCCGGCGCGCGTCGACCTCGCCTCTCCGCCCGGGACGACGCCCTCGTACGACTGGCGCAGGCCGCCGCACTCGACGGCCGCGACGAGGTGCTAGTCACCGACGAATTGGTTGCGGCCCTGGACGTGGGGCCCGACGAGCCCCGGCTGCCGCCGCACCTGGAGGTGGGTGTGAGGGTGTACGCGGCTGACCTGGGAGAGTTGCAGCGCGGGCGGTTCCGGCTAGAGGTTGTGAGCGTGTCCCGTGGCGCCGGTGTCTCCACGGGCCGGTTCCTCAGCGTGCTGACCCCCACCGACCGCGAGGCCCTGGCCACAGAACTCGCCGACCTTCCCGCTGCGGACGGCAACACCGTATCCGCGCAGCTCTCTTTCCCGCCGCTGCTCCCCGAGAGTGCCCACGTCACCCGCGCCCCACAGGTCCTGCCCACCGTGATCAGCCTCCAGGAATACCGCGCTCCGGAGGACGCCGTCCTCACCCCAGCGGACTTGGCAGTGGGGTGCGACGGCCGCCGCATGTACCTGGCCGCCCCTGACCGCGGCCACCGCGTCGAGGCCGTCGGGATGAACGCGCTGAACCTGCTCACCCACACTCCGCCGCTGGTGCGGTTCCTCACTGATCTGTCCCGCGCCCAGTGCGCCCAGGTCACCGTGTTCGACTGGGGCGCCGCCGCAGCGATGCCGTTCCTTCCACGCCTGCGGTACGGGCGCACGGTGCTGGCCCCGGCACGCTGGCGGCTGGAGTCGTTCGAACTGCCCGGCCGCGCCCGTCCTCGGGCCGAGTGGGACGCCGCGCTCACCGACTGGCGGGCCCGGCGGCGACTGCCTCGTCGCGTCCACCTCGTGGAGGACGACCGACGCCTCTTCCTCGACCTCGACGAGGCCGGCCACCGGACGCTACTGCGCCAACACCTCGACCGTATGGACCTGGCCGTGATCGTCGAGGCCCCCGAACCGGAGACGTACGGCTGGTGCGACGGGCGAGCACACGAGGTCGTAGTGCCTCTCAAGGCGACCCGACCGTCGACATGGCCGCGCCTGCCCGCCCCCACCCAGGCCCGCATCCTCTCCCCGGCCCAGATCCAAACCCCCGCTTCCTCCCCCGTACTTCTGGCCACTCTGTACGGAGACTCCCGCCGCCAAGACACCCTCCTTGCACGGCACTTGCCCGTCCTCCTCGAACAACTCGGCAACCCACCTTGGTGGTTCATCCGCTTCCGCGACCCAGACCAACACCTCCGCGTACGCATCGCACTCCCCGCCCCAGAAGCCTTCGCCGAGACGGCCGGTTCGGTGAGCGCTTGGGCCGACGAGCTGCGTGACGTCGGCCTGCTGGCCGATCTGCGGTACCCCACCTCCTACCGCGAGATGGGCCGCTGGGGCTCCGGCGCCGCATGGGAGGCAGCCGAAGAGGTGTTCCGGGCGGACTCACGCGCCGTCCTGACCCAGCTCGCGCAGCCGCAGCGCCCCGGCGCGCGCACGCTGGTGGCGGCCCACATCGTCGCCGTCGCCTCCGCGTTCCTCGGCAGCACCGAAGCCGGGATGCGGTGGCTGATCGACCACATCCCGCCGACAGCCCCCGCGCCCGTTCCTCGCCCGCAGTTCACCGAGGCCGTACGGCTTGCCAACCCGTCCGACGACTGGGCAGCGCTACGCCGTGTCCCGGGCGGGGACGCCGTCGTGTCGGGATGGGAAGACCGGGATACAGCACTCGCCGGGTACCGACCGCACCTGCCGGGCCCGGACACCCAGGGCATCGCCATCGACGACGTCCTGACCTCCCTGCTGCACGTCCACTTCGTGCGGCACATCGCCGTGAACTTCCCCGAGGAAGAGGTGTGCCTTTACCTTGCGCGCGCCGCCGCCCTGGCCTGGACCGCCCGCACCACCGGGAGGACCTCATGACCGCCCACCCCGCGCTCGACCAGGTCGACGCCGTCGCTGCCCAACTCGCCGACCCCCACACGGCACCCCTCGGACCCCGGGCAACATCCTCACACCGGCAGCACCTCGCCTACGGACCTCCCGGCATCGCGCTCCTGCACATCGAGCGGGCCGCGAACGGCCTGGGACCGTGGCAGCGCGCTCATGACTGGCTGGCCGCCGCTTCCTGCCAGCCGTTCACCAGCGGCCCCGACAGCTATCCCTTCTACGGGGCGCCCGCCTTTGCCCACACCCTGGCCTGCGCCGCCGACCACCTACCCGGCTCCTACCAGCGCGCTCTGAACACGATGGACCGGCAGATCGCGGCCGACGCCGGGCGCCGTCTCGACGCCGCACATCGCCGCATCGATGCCGGACGCCTGCCGGAGCTCGCCGAGTTCGACGCTATCCGGGGCCTCACCGGATACGGCGCCTACCTCCTGCGCCGCGACCCCGGCAGCCCCTTGATGCGCGCAGTCCTCGACTACTGCGTACGCCTCACCGAACCGATCACTCATCATGGCGAGACCCTGCCGGGCTGGTGGACGGAGACAGGCCCCTCGGGCAGCCCCGACGATGACCGGTTCCCTGGCGGACACGCCAACACCGGCATGGCCCACGGCATCGGAGGCGTGCTCGCGCTCTTGGCCCTCGCCGCCCGGAAGGGCATTGCCACCGACGGGCAGCACGCAGCACTGCGCACCATCCTGGCGTGGCTGGACCGCTGGCAGGAGGAGACCGCCAGCGGACCGGCCTGGCCCTACTGGATCACCCGGGGCGAGTTGCGTACGGGGCGCCTCGCCCTGTCTGCGCCCCGGCGGCCCTCCTGGTGCTACGGCACCGCCGGCCTCGCCCGCGCCCAACAACTCGCCGCACTCGCTCTCGGCGACACCGACCGCCAGATCGAGGCGGAGAACGCGCTCGTGGCTGCTCTCACCGATCCCGACCAGCTGAAGGTCACCACGGACAACGGCCTGTGCCACGGCTTCGCCGGCCTCGCCCACATCGCCGCCCGTACGGCCGACGACGCCCACCTCTCGACCGTGGGCCAACTCCGCGCCGCGGTCCCCGCACTCCTGGCTGCGGTCCACCCGCCGGGCACCGACCCCGCGCGCACCGCCACGGCGCTCATCCAGGACGAGGAACGAGGCCCCGGTCTACTCGACGGCGCCACCGGCACAGCCCTGGCGCTCCTCGCCCCCAGCACCGCCGAACCGCCCCGGTCCGCCTGGGACGCCTGCCTGCTCATCGCCTGATCCATCGACCGAAGGACCCCCTATGGCCTCCGACCGCTGGCAGCAGCACAACATCACTTTCGTCGACCGCGAGAGCGCCCGGCGCGTCATCACCGAACGCATCGGCCCAGCTCTGATCACGGCTCAGGCCGACGGGCAGCTCACCGGCTGGTGGTTCATGAACAAGCAGCCCTGGCCACTGCGTTACCTCGCCAAGGAGCCCTCACCGGTCATCGAGTCGCTGCTGAGCGATCTCGTCGGAGACGGCGTAGCCGTGTCGTGGCTGCCCTGCATCTACGAGCCCGAGACCGACACGTTCGGCGGCCCGAAGGCCATGGACGCCGCCCACGAACTGTTCCACCGGGACTCCCGCCACCTGCTCACCTACCGGCCCAGCCCGGATCACCTGGGACGCCGGGAGACCGCCGTCCTGCTCGCGAGCGCCATGATGCGCGGCGCCGGACTCGACTGGTTCGAACAGGGCGACGTATGGGCGAAGGTCGCCTCCCTCCGGCCGGCCACCACCCCTCCACCACCACCCGAACAAGCCGCCGAACTGGTCTCGGCCATGCGGAAGTTGATGACCGTCGATGCCCACGGTCTCTGCCGTCCGGACGGCCCGCTCCACACGCACGACGAATGGGTTACCGCCTTCGAACGGGCAGGAGCCACGCTCGCTCGCCTTGCCGGCCGCGGTGCCCTCACCCGCGGTCTGCGAGCCGTCATCACCCATCACGTGATCTTCCACGCCAACCGCGCCGGTCTCCTCCGGGACGACCAGAGCGCCCTGTCCAACATCGCACGAGAGGTAATCATGGGAACAAGTGACAACACCGCGTCGCCCGACGAGGCACCAGCCGACGCCGATAGCGTCAGCGCGGTGAACACCGACACGATCGCCACCCCCACGTCGGACGCCGAGCGCCTCCGCAACGCCCTGGTCGACCAGCTTCGCGCGGAAGGACACGCCCGCACGACCGCCGTCGAGACCGCGTTGCGCACTGTGCCCCGCCACGTGTTCGTGCCTGAAGCGTCACTCGAAGACGCCTACGCCAACGCACCGGTGCACATCAAGTACGACACCGACGGCACCTCCATCTCCTGTGCCTCCCAGCCGGGCGTCGTCGCCCTCATGCTGGACCAGCTCGACGCCCGGCCCGGCGAGCGCGTTCTCGAACTCGGCGCCGGCACCGGCTACAACGCCGCTCTGCTGGCCCACCTGGTCGGCGAGAACGGGCAGGTGACCACTCTGGACGTCGACGACGACCTCGTGGAGGGCGCCAGCGCACACCTCGCCGCCGCAGGGATCACCAACGTCGAGGCCGTGACCCGCGATGGAGCCCTCGGATATGCCGAAGGAGCGCCGTACGACCGGATCATCGCCACCGTGGGCGCGCACGGCGTGCCGCACTCCTGGCTGCAGCAACTCGCCCCCGGCGGACGGCTCCTCGTCCCCCAGCGCCTCAAGGGCAGCGTCTCCCGCTCCATCGCCTACGAGAAGCGCGACGGCCGATGGGTGTCCCTCGGCAGCGAGATGAACACCTTCATGCCGCTCCGGCGCGGCATCGCCGACGACGACCGCCGAGTTATCCCGCTCAACACGGACGGCACCGTCCGGCTCCAGGCTCCCGCCGGGCAGAACATCGACGCCGACACCCTCGCCGGTGTCCTGAATCAGCCGCGCACCGAGGAATGGACCGGCATGACGGTCCGCGCCATGGAGTCGCCGGAGTGGATGGAACTGTTCATCACCTGCGCCCTTCCCTCCGGCCTGATCCGGATGCTGTTCCCCCAGAGCGCCAAGGGCACCCTGCTCACCGAGGACCCCTACCCCTCCTCAACCGCAGCCGTCGACAAGGGCGCAGTCACCTACCTGGCACGGCGGTTGTCGGAGGAGAAGACCCCCGAGGGCGACAAGCTCTGGGAGTTCGGCGTCATCGGCCACGGTCCCGGCAGCGACGAGCTGGCCGCGAAGGTCGCCGACGCCATCCGCACATGGGACCGCGAATACCGCGATCGCGAGGCCACGTTCGAGATCCAGCCCCTCGACGCCCCCGTCATCGAGTACCGCCCCGGCCTCTTCGCTCTCGACACCCCGCTGAACCGCATCGTCGTCGATTGGCAGTGACGCCCCTTACGTAGCGGACGGTGCCCGCCGTCGTACGGCCGGCGGGCACCGTCGCCTCAGCAGTTCTCACTCACGCCCCGGGGGATCCATGGACCCGCACGGACCCGTAGCCCAGCGCTTCCCGCTCGTCGCCCGATTCCGGCCCGCCTGCCTGCCCCTACCCGGTCGCGTGCGCGCGCTTGTCGACCTGGCCGACACCGCGGTGAAGAAGACCGACCAAGGGCGCGCATCGGCCGTCTACAACCAGGCCGCGCTCATTGCCTCCGATCTCGACCTTCCCCACCTCGCACGCGAGATGTGCCACCAGCACGCCGCCGCCTACCTCCACGCCTGCCCCCTGCCCGGCATGAGCGCGATCCGCGGACTGGAACCGGTTGTCAACCTCGCCCGTCTCCGGATCCGCGCCGGCCGCGCCGATGAGGGACGTCAGCGACTGCTCGACCTGTATGAGGCCGTCGAGGCGGGCGCGGCTGCTCGGTTCGACGGTGTCGAGGTACCGGCGGACCTCACCGCGACCGACGAAGACCGCCACGAGGTCCGCGCGTGGCTGTGGCGCGTGCTCCTCGCCGACGGCACGCGCACGCTCACCACCGAGGGGCGCTGGGCCGAGGCCAAAGAACACATCGAAGCCCACCGCGGCGTAGGCAAACGGATGCTCGACGGGCGCCAAGTCGCCATACTCGCCGCCCTCGTTGCGGGTGACACGGCATTGGCCGCTGCTCTCCTCGCCGACACCATGCCCGGCGATCCATGGGAGCAAGCCGTCACGGCATGCCTGACCGTCCTGTGCCGCCGCGCCGCCGGACAGTCGATCGCCAGCCACCTGGCGGACCTGGTGACGACTTACTCCGAGAGGAAGGCCGAACCCGGGATGACCGTCTTCGACATCCGGCTCGGGCTTACCATCCTTGACGCGATCGGTTCCGCCGAGGCGCCCGGCGCGCGCCTCATGGTCGAGGGCCTCCACCGCAGGGCGACGGATGCCGAAGACGGCTACGCGACACGCGAGAACCTGGCGCACCCTCTGTTCGCCGCGCTCGCCACGGACCGGCAAGCACAGGAGTGCCGCGCTCTGGTGCGTGCCTGCGCCCTTGGGGCAGGGACCGTCCCCGATGAGCTGCGAGGACAACTGACGGCTGCGCTACGCGCCAGCGACACCGTGATCCGGGAGAGTCTCGCGCGCCCCTTCGAACCCAAACGTGCAACCCCTATGGCGAGAGTTTGATTGACGCAAGAACCTGGGAGCTCGTCGAGCAGCTGCCCAACAGTCCACTGCTGATTCCGTTACTGCTTGGCATAATGCGCGGATGGATCTAGGGGGAACAGCATCAATCGCCGCCGCTGCAGCTGTAGTTGGGGCAGGACTTGGCGCCTTCGGGGTCGTACGCGCGGCCAAGAACACAGGGAACTCCCAGCGCCGCTCACAGCACGAGCACTGGCGGCGGCAAGCTCGCGCCGATGCTTACGCCCAGTTCGTAAACGCAACGGAGGAACTTGCGCCAGCGGTATCGGCCCTAGCCCGGACGGGAGACTCGGCACCGGCAGACCTGCCAGAGCGAGCCGCCGAGGCGCGACGACTCATGTCGGCACTCTCGAAGGCCGAGAGCGCCGTGGCGTTGGCGGGTCCTGTCTTTGTTGCCGCAGAAGCCAAGTCCGTAACACGGGGCTACGGGCTTATCCTGCGCAGCACCCTCGTGGCACAAGGGCTGGAGCCCGCCAGACAAGGCAACCCGCCACCGTTCAGACCTGACCGTTGGCCGAGCTTGAGCCACTTCCGCGAGCTGGCACGGTCCGCTCTGGATGATCCAGATGGCGCCCTGGAGCAGCAGCGGTAGGAACCTCCCTAAAGGGGCTGTCCCGTAAATGGCCGTGTCCTGTCAGTGAGGCTGAGCTTGGCGTTTAACCTCGCAAGTCACCCGACTTGCGAGGTTAAACACCAAGCTCAGCCGACGTTGTCGAGAGCGAGTGCGTGCTGAGCGGGAAAGCACCGGATGAGCGCCGAGGCCGGGCAGTTCTTCCGCTGGCGCTTCCTCGCGCCGGGGATGCGGCTCCCGGTTCGACACTGGTCAGCACAGTATTCGATCATGCGTTCGCGTCCCTGAGAGTGACCCTTACCCGAGTCAATGCAGACCTGTTCTCCACCGTCGAAGGGTCAAGGTGCAGCACGAGCGACGCGGTGACGGAGACCTCTCTGCCATCAGGGAAGACGACGGTGGCTGGCCCGACATAACGAGGGCGGCCGTCGCCGGGATGGAAGGGGAGTCATGACGTCATGGCGCGAGGGTACGTGGGCCGCGGGGGACTATTTCGGGATGACGTCCTCCCGCCAACCCTGTTCCTCGGCACCGCTCTCGCCGAGCAAGCCGCCGCCACGGGCACATCCGCTCACGCACGGCCCCGAAAACGAAGCAGCGCCCGACCCGACCGAAGTCGACTCAGGCGCTGCACCGCAGGTCAGAGAGGTTAACCCCTGCCTACAGCCTGTAGACCCTGTGGGACTCGAACCCACAACCAATGGATTAAAAGTCCACTGCTCTGCCAATTGAGCTAAGGGTCCACGCACCGGTCCGCGGTGATCCCGTCGGGATCCCGTGGCGATGCATCCCCGAGCATAGCGGGACGTGGCCGGGACTCCGATCGGGTATCGGGCCCGGCCGCGCCGAAAGCGCACGCGGCTGGGGATCAACAGGTCACAAGGTTACGGATCGACCGGTTCGGCCGGGCCCTTGCGGGCCGCTTCGCGGGCGAGGGTGCGTTCGTGGTCGGGGTTGAGGAACCAGTGGCGGGCCGAGGCCAGCCACCAGGTGGTGGCGAAGCCGAGGACGACGAGGACGGCGACCGGGGCGTAGTTGAAGGTCTCCCAGGTGACCGGGGAGACCTGGGGGAGCATGAAGAGGATCGTGATGGCGGCGACCCAGAGGACCGAGACGATGCCGATCGGGCGGGACCAGCGGCCCAGGTGCCAGGGCCCGCGCTCGAAGGCCTCACCCTTGCGGATCCGCAGCAGGGTCGGGATGACGTACGCGATGTAGAGGCCGATGACGGCGATGGAGGTCACCGCCGCGTACGCCGTGACGTTGATCAGGTACGGCAGGCCCAGGACCAGGGCGCCCAGTGCGGCCAGCCAGACCGCCGCGACCGGCGTCCGCGTGCGCGGGTTCACGGTGTGCCAGAGGTGCGAGAACGGCAGCGCGCCGTCGCGTGAAAAGGCGTAGATCATGCGGGAGTTGGCCGTGACGGACGCCATGCCGCAGAAGAGCTGCGCGCCGATCACCACGAGCAGCAGCAGTTTGCCGGTCGTCGCGCCCAGCGCGTCGAGCAGGATCTGGGCCGGCGGCACGCCCGTCGGCGACCCGAGGGCGCCGTCGTACGACTGGATCGCGAAGGTGAAGCCGAGGAGGAGGACGAAGCCCGCTATCCACGACGTCCAGATCGAGCGGACGATGCCCTTGGGGCCGGCCGTCGACGCGTCGTGCGTCTCCTCCGTCATGTGGGCAGAGGCGTCGTAGCCGGTGAAGGTGTACTGCGCCATCAGCAGGCCGAGGGCGACGACGTACACACCGCTGCCCCAGCCCGTGTTGTTCACGAACTCCGTGAACACGAAGGAGGCGGACTGGTGTTCGTCCGGTACGAAGGTCAGGGCGCCGACGATGACCAGCACGCCCAGCACGTGCCACCACACGCTGATGTTGTTGAGGAGGCCGACGATGCGGACTCCGAAGGTGTTCAACAGCCCGTGCAGGACCAGGATCCCGGCGAACAGCAGCACCGTGCGGCCCGGTGTGACCTCGAAGTCGAACTGCAGGTTCAGATAGGCGCCCAGGAAGGACGCCGCGCCGAAGTCGATGCCGGCGGTCACCGCGACCTGGCCCAGGACGTTGAACCAGCCAGTGAACCAGGCCCAGGCTGCGGCCGTACGGGGCGGGGCCAGGCGGTGGGCCCAGAAGTACAGGCCCGCGGATGTCGGGTACGCCGAACAGATCTCGGCCATCGCGAGGCCGACGAACAGTGTCATCAGGCCGACGGCGACCCAGCCCCAGGTGATCACGGCGGGGCCGCCGGTGTTCATGCCGAACAGATACAGCGTCAGGCAGCCCGACAGGACCGAGATGATCGTGAAGGAGACCGCGTAGTTGGAGAACGCCGACATACGGCGGGCGAGAACCTGCGTGTAGCCGAGCTGGGCGAGCCGTTCTTCGTCCGACAGCCCACCGGCTCTCGCGTCAGGCGTGGAGTTTGTCATGCCCCCAGCGATTCCCCCGCAGGGGGCATGACATGCGTCACACCGTGGCCGAAAACTGCGCCTAGAAGATCCCCTTGTAGCCCTGCCAGCCGGTGGCGATCTTCACCCGCGCGGCGAACGAGCCCTTACCGGTGCCGTTCTGGCGGTACAGATTGCCCGCCGTGTCGCGTGCGACGAGGTCGGCCCTGCCGTCGCCGGTGATGTCGCCGACGCCGACGACCACGTTGTAGGTGGCGCCCCAGTTGGCGGCGACCTTCACGCGGGCCGCGAAGGTGCCGTTGCCCTTGCCGTAGTAGCGGTAGAGGTTGTTGGCCTTGTCCTGGGCAAGCAGGTCGCCGATGCCGTCGCCGTTCAGGTCACCGGCGCCCACGACCTTCTTGTACGTCTTCCAGTTGGCGTAGAGCTTCACGCGCGCCGACAGCTTGCCGGTGCTGGTGCCCTTGTAGAGGTAGACCGTCCCGGTCGCCGTGTTGCGCGCGATCAGGTCGGGCCGGCCGTCGCCGCTGATGTCGCCGGGCGTGGTGAGGACGTCGTACTGGTTCCAGCCGCTGGTGCCGAGTGACGTGTACGCCGTCGACGGCTCCAGCGTGCCGTAGCAGTTCGGCTTGTAGGCGCGCAGCGCCCCGCTGTTGAGGCGGACCAGCATGTCGTTGCAGCGGTCGCCGCTCAGGTCGCCGAAGGGCAGCACCTTGTTGGCCGTCGCCCAGCCGGTACTGCTGCCGACCTTTGTGGAGAACGTGCCCTTGCCCAATCCCTGCCGGAAGGCCAGCGTGCCCGAGGTGCTGAGGGTGAGCAGGTCGCCGAGCGCGTCGCCGCCGCCGATGCAGTCGTGCCGGGCCGGCGCGGCGCCGAACAGCTGAACCGTGCCGCTCGCCGTCACCGGGGCGCCGACCCCGTCGGCCGGAGTGACGGACAGCGTCCAGTCGTAGGCCCCGTTCGTCAGGAACGCCCCCTTGGCGTCCGTCCCGAACCAGCCCACCTTCACCTGGCCGCGTGTCTCACCGCCGGTCCGCGTGTCCACGACCTTGCCGGTGGTCCGGCGCTGCCGAAGCCGGCGTACAAGAGTGGCCATCGACCCGCAGACCGGCCAGGTCTGGGACAGCGTTTTCCCAGGCAGCCGCACGACAGAGCGCCGTGGCCCGCCCGGAACGGGGGACCACGGCGCTCTGCCTAGGTGCTCAGGTGCTCAGGTGCTTACTGCCCTGCGTCAGCCGTTGCGCTTCCAGCGCGGCTTGTCGTCGCGGCGGCCGAAGGAACCGGTGGCGGTACCGGTGCCGGTGCCGCCGCGGTGGTCGTCACGGCGGCCGGTCGGGCGGTCGTGGCCGCCGGAGCGGAAGCCACCGGTGGGACGGTCGCCCTGACGGTCGCGGTTGAAGGGACGGTCGCTGCCACGGTGGGTGGACGGACGCTCGTCACGACGGTCGCGGTTGAAGCCGCCCGAGCCGCCGGCGCCGGTCGACCCACCCGACGGGCGGTCGTCGCGGCGGAAGCCGCCGGAGTTGCCCGAGGGACGCTCGTCACGACGGTCGCCGTTGAAGCCGCCCGAGGGACGGTCGTCGCGGCGGAAGCCACCGGAGTTGCCGGAGGGGCGGTCGTCACGACGGTCGCGGTTGAAGCCGCCCGAGTTGCCCGAAGGACGCTCGTCACGGCGCTCGAAGGAACGGCCGCCACGGTCGTCACGACGGTCGCGGTTGAAGCCGCCGGAGCTGCCCGAGCCACCGGACGGGCGGTCGTCGCGGCGGAAGCCGCCGGAGGGACGGTCACCGCCACGGTCGTCACGACGGAAACCGCCCGAGTTGCCGGAGGGACGGTCGTCACGGCGGAAGCCACCACGGTCACCGCCACGGTCGCCGCCGCGGTCACGGTTGAAGCCGCCCGAGTTGCCCGAAGGACGCTCGCGGCGCTCGTAGTTGCCACGGTCGTCACGGCGCGGACGCTCCTCGCGCACCGGTGCCGCGGCGACTGCCGCCTGCTCCGCCACGGCGGCCTCGGCAGCGGCTGCCTCCACGACGAGGGCGGCCTCGGCCAGCGCGGCCTCCGGGTCCTCGCCACGCTCGCGCGCGGCACGGGCGACCAGGCGGTCGGCCTCGCCACGCAGCTCGGCGGCACGACGCTGCGCGCGCTCCAGCTCCTTCGTGAGGTGCGTGACCTCACGCTCGGCCTGCTGAGCCGCGTTGCCCGCGGACTCTGCCTGGACCTCGGTCATCGAGCGGGCGCCGGTGATCTCGGCGACCTCGGGCTCGAAGGCCGTACCGGTGTTGATGATGTGACGCGTGGCGTCGACGCCCGCGTCCTCCATCAGCCGGAAGATCTGGCGCCGCTGGTGCGGCAGCGACAGGGATACGACGGTGCCGCTGCGGCCCGCGCGGGCGGTACGGCCGGAGCGGTGCAGGTAGTCCTTGTGGTCGCCGGCCGGGTCCACGTTCAGGACCAGGTCGATGCCGTCGACGTGGATACCGCGGGCGGCGACGTCGGTCGCGACGAGCGCGTTGACGTAGCCCTTCTTGAAGTCCTCGAGCACGCGGGTACGCGCGCCCTGCGTCATACCGCCGTGCAGCGCGTCGGCCTTCACGCCGGACTCGCAGAGCTGCTCGGCGATGCGGTCGGCGCCCAGCTGGGTGCGGACGAAGATGATCGTGCGGCCCTTGCGGGAGGCGATCGCCGAGGTGACCGGCGCCTTGTCCTTGGGCTTCACGATGAGGATGTGGTGCGACATGGTCGTGACGTTGCCCTGGGCGCTGTCGACCTCGTGCGTGACCGGGTTGCTCAGGTAGCGCTTGACCAGCGTGGAGATCTCGTTCTCCATGGTGGCCGAGAACAGCATGCGCTGGCCGCCGCCCGGGATCTGGTCGAGCAGCTCGGTGACCTCGGGCAGGAAGCCCAGGTCGGACATCTGGTCGGCCTCGTCGAGCACGGCGACCTGGACGTTCTCCAGCGAGCAGGCGCCGCGGTTGATGAGGTCGCGCAGTCGGCCCGGGGTGGCGACGAGGACGTCGACGCCGCGCTCCAGGGCGTACATCTGGTTGCTCATGGACGTACCGCCGCAGACGACCTTCATCTTCAGGCCGAGTACGTCGCCGTACGGCTGAAGCGCGTCCGCGACCTGCATCGCGAGCTCACGCGTCGGCGTGAGGATGATGCCGCGGGGCTTCTTCTTGTCGGTGTGGCCGCCGGCCAGCGAGGCCAGCAGCGGCAGACCGAACGAGAGGGTCTTGCCGGAGCCGGTGCGGCCGCGGCCGAGGATGTCCTTGCCGGCCAGGGCGTCCGGGATGGTCGCGGCCTGGATCGGGAAGGGGGCGGTCACGCCGTTCTGCGCGAGCTTGCGGACGATTCCGTCGGGGAGGCCGAGGGAGCCGAAGGTGATCTCCGGGGTCTCGGACGCGGCCTTGGACGACTCAGCGTTCGCGGAGATCTCGGACGACTCACCGGTCTCAGCGGTCTCGGAGGTCTCGGACGCTTCGGGAGCGGACTCGACGGTCGTGTCGACGGACGTCTCGACCGTGTCGACGATCCGGGTGCTCTCGGCGGTGACGGTGTCGTTCTCGTTGTTCTCGGGCACGACGACGTGATCAGTACTGGAAACAGACATGCGAAATGCGAACCTTCCGGAGTTCTACGGCACGCGCCCAAACTCCGTGAAGTCGCAATCGACCGCCTCTATGCGGTCCGGCCACGGCAAGGGAGAGTACGCGCCACGCGGCGCTCTCTTCATCGGCGCCAGGCAATTGGTATCAAACGATCTACTACCATACGCACCACTGCCCCCTGAAGGCAAACCGCCCACATAAGCGCAGGTCAGCGGGATCCTGTAGTCCTGCCTGAGGGGTCTACACCGGCTCCCCCGCCCGCGGCGCAGGCTCCCGCTCCATCAATTGCGTGACCTGCTCGTGCGCCGAGGACGACGGCTCCGCCGTGCTCGGCTCGACCACCGGCGGCGACGAAACCGGGGGCGGGGGCGGCTCGGGCGTCGGCTCCGCCGTGGTACGCGTGGGACTCGGCTCCCCCTTGGTCGGCGCGGGCTCCACAGGCCTGCCCGGCCCGTCCTTCCCCGTGGGCTTCGGCGACGGCTTCGCGCCCGCGGACGGAGACACGGACGGAGACGCCGACGCGGACGCGGACTCACCGGGCTTCGGCGAACCACCGTCCCCCTTCGCCCCCTTCGCCCCATGGAACCCGGCGCCGCCCCCGCTCGCCGCGGTGCCCCCGTCGGGCGCCTCCCCGCCCTGCTGCCCCGCCGACTGCGAGGGCGCGGGCCGGTCCGCGTCGTCACCCACGCTCATACAGCCGGCTGCCGCGGCGACGGCCATGACCGTGGCGGCCAGACGGACGGGTACGTACAGGGCGCGCACGGGCAGCCACCTCCGATTGGGGTCTCCCCTCTTCGAACGAAGCCGAGAACTCGGGTAGTGCTTCGGGGAGTCACCCTGCCCAACTCCCGCCGCACACAAGAAGACACGCGCGGTCTACGAACGGTCTGGCGTGACATGTCTGCGCCGGATGCCTGCGAACGGCTCCGCGTGTCCCCGCCCCACGTGTGCGCACGGCTCAGCGTGTCCCCACCCCACGTGTGCGCACGGCTCAGCGTGTCCCCACCCCATGTGCGCGCACGGCTCAGCGTGTCCCCGCCACGGGCGAGCCGGGCGGGCCGTACCTGACAATGGCCTTGTGCTGGAGATGACGCGCGAAACCTTCGAAGAGCTCGTGAGCCAGGCCCTCGACCAGATCCCGCCCGAACTGACCCGGGTGATGGACAACGTCGCCGTGTTCGTCGAGGACGAGCCTCCGGCCGACGATCCCGAACTGCTGGGCCTCTACGAGGGCACCCCGCTCACGGACCGGGGCGAGTGGTACGCGGGCGTGCTCCCCGACCGCATCTCGATCTACATGGGTCCCACGCTGCGGATGTGCGAGACCCCCGACGAGGTCGTGCACGAGGTCGCCGTGACCGTCATCCACGAGATCGCCCACCATTTCGGCATCGACGACGAACGGCTCCACGAGCTGGGCTGGGGCTGAGCCCGGGGCCGGTGCCGACAGCTGCCGGCACCGGTAGGAGCGCCTCGCTCCTCCTCGTACAAGAGTCCGGACCGCCTCCGCATACCCACCCCCACACTTGGGCATACGCGACCAATGGCCCGCGTCCCCGCTGCCGTGACCACCGCCCTGCACCGCATACGAGAACAACGAAAGAAACGAAAGACACGAGGGACACCAGGGACAGGAACGAACCGCATGCGCGCTCCCCGGACGGCACCCCGCGTCCTCGCCCTCACCCGCCGCTACCGCGCCCGCCGCCCCCACCCGGCCACCGAACTCGTCCACCAGCCCCACCCGTACGCCCGGGTCCTGGGCCTGATGACCGTCGTACTGCTCGGCGCCTGGCTGGGGCTGCTGATCGTGGGGAACGTACGCGTGCCGGTCGGCCCGATGGACACCACCATGACGCTGCGGCCCTCCCTGGACGGCGGGACGAAGATCAACGTCGCCCCGCTGGGCGCCCTGGAACTGCGCAGCCACCAAGCCCCGCTGCGGCTCGACGTGGACGTGGACCGGCTCGACCCGGTGCGCTCGCAGGCGCTGGTGGATCACCCGGAGCGGATCTCCGGGCTCCAGGACGAGGTGGCGCGGGATGTGGGGCACGGCACGCTCGATCTGGCCGTACGGTCCTGCGTGGCCGTCGTATCGGGGGCCACGGCGCTCGGCCTCGCGGTCTACCGCCGGCCGCGGCGCGCCCTCGCGGCGGGCGGCCTCGCCCTCACCCTGCTAGCCGCCTGCGGAGGGACGGCCTTCGCCACCTGGAACCCCGACTCGGTCCTGGAGCCGAAGTTCTCCGGGCTGCTCTCCTCCGCACCCTCCCTCGTCGGCAACGCCCGCAGCATCGTCAGCGAATTCGACGTCTACCAGAAGGAGTTGGCGCGCCTGGTGACGAACGTGACGAAGCTGTACGACGTCACCTCCACGCTCCCCGGCTACGAACCGGACCCGACCACCATCCGGGTTCTGCACGTCTCCGACATCCATCTCAACCCGGCGAGCTGGAAGATCATCGCGTCGCTCGTGGAGCAGTACGACATCAACGTGATCGTCGACTCCGGCGACACGATGGATCACGGTACGGCGGCCGAGAACGGCTTCCTGGACCCGATCGCGGAACTGGGTGCGCCGTACGTGTGGGTACGGGGCAACCACGACTCGCTCGTCACCCAGCGCTATCTGGAAAAGATCAAGAACGTGCGCGTCCTGGACAAGGGCCGGGCGGTCACGGTCGGGGGCCTGCGTTTCGCGGGCATCGGAGACCCGTCGTTCACCCCTGACCGGTCGGTCGACCCGGGAGGCGCTCAGGCGCAGCAACTGGCGGGCGCACAGCTGGCCTCGGTGCTGCGCGACCAGCGGGTGGCGGGCACGCCCGTCGACATCGCCATCGCTCATGAACCGGACGCCGCCCGCCAGACGGACGGCGAGGTCCCGCTGGTCCTGGCAGGCCATCTGCACCACCAGGAGATGGAGGTCATGAAGGGCGGAACGCGGCTGCGTATCGAAGGGTCGACGGGCGGCAGCGGCCTGCGCGCCCTGGAGGGCAAGTACCCCGACCCCATCGAGGCCTCCGTCCTCTACCTCGACCAGGACACCCGCCGGCTCCAGGCCTGGGACGAGATCAGGCTCGGCGGGCTGGGCCTGACCACGGCGGAGGTCAGCCGCCACCTTCCCGAGGAGAACAGGCCCGGCGCGGCGCCCCAGTCCCCCACGCCGTCGGAGGAAGGATCGACCCCGGCTCGGTCCGGCGAAGGCTCGACACCCTCCCCCTCGACGCCGTCCCCCTCGACACCCTCGACCCCCACCCCCTCGGGGAGCACCCCCTGAAACCGTTTTGGCGATACCTCCCGCCATCCCATATGCTTCGGACGTCCCCGACGCGCTGCAAAGCGCCCAGGCGGGCCGATAGCCCTCATCGTCTAGCGGCCTAGGACGCCGCCCTTTCAAGGCGGTAGCACGGGTTCGAATCCCGTTGGGGGCACCAGCTACTCATAGGTATCGCAGGCCAAAGTACGTCTTTGGTCTGCGATTTCTTTTTGTGCCCCAGTGCGTCGAGGACGCCTCGCGCCCGACTCCCGCACCCACGAGTTGCACGCCGAGCTGGTGCTGCGCCGCCTCCTGGCCACCGTGCGCGACAACGCCGGCCTGCGTACCGGGGCCGCCGAACGCATCGCGGCGCACGACGCTCCGCGACCCCGCACAGCGCCTTCTGCTGTCCGTGGAGATCGCCGCCCTGGGTAGGCAGCGAGGGCGCTGGTGCCCGAAACGTCCCTCCGTCACGAGTCACCCGATACCGATTGGACACCGCTGGTCAGACCTGCAACCATCTGCGTGTGCGCCATTGGGAGCACACAAAACCGTGTGCGACACTATTTACGCAGCCGCACACAACAGCTTGGTCCTGTGGAGCAGTTTGGAGTGCTCGCCACCCTGTCAAGGTGGAGGCCGCGGGTTCAAATCCCGTCAGGACCGCTGAAGTTCCGCAAGGAACTTCGTGGCTGGGTAGCTCAGTTGGTACGAGCGATCGCCTGAAAAGCGATAGGTCGCCGGTTCGATCCCGGCCCCAGCCACCTCCCCGAAGACCCCGCCCAACAGGCGGGGTCTTCGCCGTTCCGCATCTCGCACATGGGCCGGCACGCAAAAGCGTTCGCCAGTCATTTCGTCGAGGTGAGATCCTGGACGGCGTATGTCTACGCACCCTGCCCCCGCCCTCGGCGATCTCGCCGCCCGCCTGGCCGAGCTGTCCCTGCGCGACGCGCACCGGCTCGGGCGCAGGCTCGAAGGCGCGCGCAAGATCCGCAAGCCCGAAGCCCGGTCCGCCGTACTCGCCGAGATCGACGCGGAGGTCACCAAGGGCGAGGCCCGGATGGCCGAGCGCCGCGCCCGCGTGCCCGCGATCAGCTACCCCGAGCAGCTCCCGGTCAGCCAGAAGAAGGACGACATCGCGGCCGCCATCCGTGATCACCAGGTCGTCATCGTCGCCGGTGAGACCGGTTCCGGTAAGACCACCCAGATCCCCAAGATCTGCATGGAACTGGGCCGCGGCGTCCGCGGCATGATCGGGCACACCCAGCCCCGCCGGATCGCCGCCCGGACCGTCGCCGAGCGCGTCGCGGACGAGCTCGACGTCCCGCTCGGCGAGGCCGTCGGCTGGAAGGTCCGCTTCACCGACCAGGTGAACCCGGACGGCACCTTCGTCAAGCTGATGACCGACGGCATCCTGCTCGCCGAGATCCAGACGGACCGCGAGCTGCGCGCGTACGACACGATCATCATCGACGAGGCCCACGAGCGGTCCCTCAACATCGACTTCCTGCTCGGGTACCTGGCCCAGCTGCTTCCCAAGCGGCCGGACCTCAAGGTCGTCATCACCTCCGCGACCATCGACCCCGAGCGCTTCTCCCGGCACTTCGGCGACGCGCCGATCGTCGAGGTCAGCGGCCGTACGTACCCGGTGGAGGTCCGCTACCGACCCCTCCTGGAAGAAGAAGGGGACGACTCCGATCGCGACCAGATCACCGCGATCTGCGACGCCGTCGAGGAGCTCCAGGGCGAGGGCAAGGGCGACATCCTGGTCTTCCTGTCCGGGGAGCGGGAGATCCGCGACACGGCGGACGCGCTGACCAAGAAGAACTACCGCTTCACCGAGGTCCTCCCCCTCTACGCGCGCCTCTCGCACGCCGAGCAGCACCGCGTGTTCCAGCAGCACACCGGGCGCAGGATCGTTCTGGCGACCAACGTCGCCGAGACCTCGCTCACCGTCCCGGGCATCAAGTTCGTCATCGACCCGGGCACCGCCCGTATCTCCCGGTACAGCCACCGCACCAAGGTCCAGCGCCTGCCCATCGAGCCGGTGTCGCAGGCCAGCGCCAACCAGCGCAAGGGCCGCTGCGGCCGTACGTCCGACGGCATCTGCATCCGCCTGTACTCCGAGGACGACTTCCTCGCCCGCCCGGAGTTCACGGACGCCGAGATCCTCCGTACGAACCTCGCGTCCGTCATCCTGCAGATGACCGCCGCCGGTCTCGGCGACATCGAGAAGTTCCCCTTCATCGACCCGCCGGACCACCGCAACATCCGCGACGGTGTCCAACTCCTCCAGGAACTGGGCGCGTTGGACCCGGAGCAGAAGGACCCGCGCAAGCGGCTCACCGAGAGCGGCCGCAAGCTCGCCCAGCTGCCCGTGGACCCGCGCCTGGCCCGGATGGTCCTGGAGGCCGACAAGAACGGCTGCGCACGCGAGGTCATGGTCATCGCCGCCGCGCTGTCCATCCAGGACCCGCGCGAGCGCCCCGCCGACAAGCAGGCACAGGCGGACCAGCAGCACGCCCGCTTCCGGGACGAGACGTCCGACTTCCTCGCGTACCTGAACCTGTGGCGGTACGTCCGCGAGCAGCAGAAGGAGCGCGGCTCGTCCGCGTTCCGCCGGATGTGCAAGCAGGAGTACCTGAACTTCCTGCGCATCCGCGAATGGCAGGACATCTACACGCAGTTGCGGACCGTCGCCAAACAGATGGGCATCCATCTGAACGAGGACGACGCGCCGGGCCAGAGCGTCCACGTCTCTCTACTCGCCGGATTGCTGTCCCACATCGGCATGAAGGACGTGAAGGACGGCGCGAAGAACGAGTATCTGGGCGCCCGCAGCGCCAAGTTCGCGATCTTCCCGGGCTCGGCCCTCTTCAAGAAGCCCCCGCGTTTCGTGATGTCCGCCGAGCTGGTGGAGACCTCGCGGCTGTGGGCCCGCGTCAACGCGAAGATCGAGCCGGAGTGGGTCGAGCCGCTCGCCGGACATCTCCTCAAGCGGACGTACAGCGAACCGCACTGGGAGAAGGACCAGGCGGCGGTGATGGCGTACGAGAAGGTCACGCTGTACGGCGTACCGATCATCGCCCAGCGCAAGGTCAACTACGGGCGGATCGACCCGGAGGCCAGCCGCGAGCTCTTCATCCGCAACGCGCTCGTCGAGGGCGACTGGCGTACGCACCACAAGTTCTTCGCCGACAACCGCCGGCTCCTCACCGAGGTCGAGGAGCTGGAGCACCGCGCGCGGCGCCGCGACATCCTCGTCGACGACGAGACGCTCTTCGACTTCTACGACCAGCGGGTCCCCGAACACGTCGTGTCGGGGGCGCACTTCGACTCCTGGTGGAAGCAGAAGAGGACCGGCGAAGGCGCAGAGCCCGAACTCCTCGACTTCGAGCGGTCGATGCTCATCAACGAGCGGGCCGGGGACGTCAGCAAGGACGACTACCCCGACTCGTGGCGTCAGGGCCCCCTCAAGTTCCGGGTGACCTACCAGTTCGAGCCGGGCGCGGACGCGGACGGCGTGACCGTCCACATCCCGCTGCACGTCCTGAACCAGGTCACCGACGAGGGCTTCGACTGGCAGATCCCGGGGCTCAGGGAGGAGATCGTCACCGAACTAATCCGCTCGCTGCCGAAGCCGATCCGGCGCCATTACGTGCCCGCCCCCAACTACGCGACGAAGTTCCTGGAGCGGGCCGTCCCCCTCCAGGAGCCTCTGCCCGTCACGATGGCGCGCGAGCTGAAGCGCATGGTCGGTGTTCCGGTGACCGCCGACGACTTCGACTGGTCCCGGATCCCCGACCACCTGAAGATCACCTTCCGCATCGTCGACGAGCGGCGCCGCAAGCTCGCCGAGGACAAGGACCTGGAGACGCTCAAGGTCCAGCTGAAGCCGAAAGCCCGCCAGGCGATCTCACAGGCCGCGGCGGCGACGGCGGAGCGCGAGGGCGGGCAGTCCCTGGAGCGCAAGGACCTGACCGACTGGACGATCGGCTCGCTCACCCGCGTCTTCGAGACCCGCAGGGCCGGCCAGCCGGTCAAGGCGTACCCGGCGCTCGTGGACGACGGCGACACCGTCTCCGTGCGGCTCTTCGACACGGAGGCCGAGCAGGCGCAGGCGATGTGGAAGGGCACCCGGCGTCTGATCCTGCGCAACATCCCGGTCAACCCGGGGAAGTTCGCCTCGGACAAGCTGACCAACGCCCAGAAGCTCGCCCTCTCCGCGAACCCGCACGGCTCCGTCCAGGCCCTCTTCGACGACTGCGCGACGGCGGCGGCCGACAAGCTGATCGGCGACTTCGGAGGTCCGGCCTGGGACGAGGAGTCGTACCGCAAGCTCTACGACAAGGTGCGCGCCGAGATCGTCGACACGACGGTCCGCACGGTCGGCCAGGTACAGCAGGTCCTCGCCGCCTGGCAGGCCTGTGAGCGCCGTCTGAAGGGCACCCGGAGCCCGACGCTGCTCGCGAACCTCACGGACGTACGGACGCAGCTGGACGCCCTCGTGAAGCCGGGCTTCGTCACCGGGACCGGGCTGCGCCGCCTCCCGGACCTGATGCGCTACCTGGTCGCGGCCGACCGCCGGCTCCAGCAGATGCCGACGAACGTCCAGCGGGACACCAGCCGCATGGAGAAGGTCCACGAGATGCAGGACGAGTACGCCTGGCTGCTGGAGCAGCTTCCGCAGGGCCGGCCGGTCCCCCAGCAGGTCCTGGACATCCGCTGGATGATCGAGGAGCTCCGCGTCAGCTACTTCGCCCACGCGCTCGGCACGGCGTACCCCGTCTCCGACAAGCGGATCGTGAAGGCGATCGACGCGCTGGCCCCGTAACGGCGTATGTACGGTGGGTGAGTTCGACCCTGGGCCCACCCCTCCTGTACAGTCTCTTTTCGCAGCCCAGCGCAGAACGAAGTGGCTGCGAAACCTGGTCCTGTGGAGCAGTTTGGAGTGCTCGCCACCCTGTCAAGGTGGAGGCCGCGGGTTCAAATCCCGTCAGGACCGCAGTAAAGAGAGGCCCCGCATCCGGCAACGGAGCGGGGCCTCTCTCGTGCCACCGAAAGGCCCGGAGTCTCGGCTCCGGGCCTTCGCATGTCCGGACCTTGCCCCGGCCCCGCCTTGCGCCCGCCTCGTCGTCGTGGCGTATGTCTTGACGTCGTCACATTCCGCCGGTACCCAGAAACCAGGGCCCTCGCCCCCGTGAGGCCCCCTGGAGGTGTGTATGGCGGCATCCGCCCGGCACGAGACGCGCGCGCTGCTCCGCGCCCATCTGTCGGCCGCCTCCGGATACCGCCACCTGACACGCCACTGCGCGATCTGCCACCGCCTGCTCCGGCTGGCCATGGAACCCGCCCCGTACGGCGAGGACGACGCCGAGGCCCTCGAAGACGCAGGAGACCTCGAAGACCTCGAAGACCGCGAAGACCTCCAAGGCCTTGTGGTCGCCGCCGCGGACGAAGCCACTGCGGGATTCCAACTCCCTTAGCGCAGAAGCAACACAGACAACAAGGACCGTGGCATGTGACGGGTGTCACCGCATAGGTTTCGGAAACAGTGGAACTTACACCTCACCTACAACTGGTCAATTTAATATGTGCAATTGCACCACCCGGCGAAGCCGCCCGCAGGAGATCCGACAGGCCTCCCCAGAGTCCGACAAGCCCACGCACAGACCCCCCACGCCACCCACAATCAGCGCACAAAAAAGATCGCGCTGGACCCGGCGGAGTCCAGCGCGATCTACGACGCACCCTTGTCGCTTGTGTAATTGGGTCGGGCGTGAGTCCCGTTGGGGCAGGACCCGCGTCGCTTGGAGCTGTGGTTCGGGCGCAACGGCAGATTGGGGGACCTACCGAATTGCCCGGCTATGCGCTTGTTCAGGCCTCGCTGCGCTGCTGCGGGATACCCGCGAGTAGCGCGCGGACCTCAGCTTCGCGGTAGCGGCGGTGCCCGCCGAGCGTGCGGATGGACGTGAGCTTGCCGGCCTTCGCCCACCGCGTGACCGTCTTCGGGTCCACGCGGAACATCGTGGCGACCTCAGCCGGGGTCAGCAGCGGCTCGGCATCAGGGGTGCGAGCGGTCATGAGCGGCCTCCTCGGGAGAACCGAACCTTCTCGGTTCATTCCTCTAAATTCTGCACCTTGACCCGCGTTGCCCGAAATGGCGGACGCGGGCCGAGTCGGTTATAGGACGAACGGCTTGTCCTCGGCACTACAACTACACCATCCGTCCAGCCACGTCGGCCAAACCGATGGAATTGCCCTCCCAGGTGTTCATCAGCGACGGAAGCCGATGGACCATGCCATAGCGGACAGTCACGCCGCTGTGACGATCAGTCACAGGGCGATCAGGAGTCATCAGACCCCCCATAGCGTGCAATGCTGAGATTCCACCCATACGTGGGCGGACGGAGCCCTCCCCCGGACTCCTTGTCCTATTTTGGCACGAGGAGGGGTAAGAGGCGCAAGGGCCAGGAAAGTGCCATCCGTCACGCTTGGCGCGCCCTTGACGCAAAAGCCCGGATCGGGGACCTACGTCCCGCAGTGACGGTTCTTCAGCATGTGACGATCCCTCAGCTGTCCGGCATGTGCCGACAGCATGCCCCGACGGTACGTCAGTTCGCGGACTGCCGGTCGCGGACCGACCGCCAGCGCTCCACCAGCCGCCCGTACGCCTCGCCCGCAGCGGCTCCGTCCCCGGTGCGCAGCGCCTCGATGCCCTCGTGGACGTCCGCCGCCGAGTGGTCGCCCTCGAGCTCCCCGGCGGGCAGGACGTGCACGAGCCCGCCGTAGTCCAGCTCGACCAGCGAGCGCGGGTGGAACTCCTCCAGCCAGCGCCCCACCTCCAGCAGACCGTCGATGAGCGGCCCGTCCTCGATGGTGTCCTTCAGCGTCTTCAGGGCCCGGGCCGTCCGCCGCCGCGCCTGCACCATCGGCGTCCGGTACCGCAGCGCCGGCGCGGCTCCGTCGGACCCCGCTCCCTTGTCGTACAGCCGCTCCTCGTCTGCGAAGAGCACGAACCAGTTCAGCGGCACCTGCCAGGTCGACGTGTGGATCCACGGGCGGGCGTCCGGGTTGCGATCCAGCCAGCGTTCGTAGTCGAGGGCCGCCTGGCGGCGTACGAGCGGGGGCAGGACCGCGTCCAGGACCGACTCCGGCAGGTCCTCACCGAGCTCGCCCAGGGCCTGCCAGCCGCGCAGCCGGGTGCGCCAGGGGCACACGCAGACCACCCCGTCGACCTCCACCACGAACGCGTCGCCGCTCTCGTGCACCGGCACGGGGATCGGCGGGGTGGGCAGCAAGTCGGCCAGGGAACGGCGCAGTTCGTCCTGGTACGAGGGGCGCTCGGGGCGGCGGGCGTACCGCGCCCAGTGGCCGCGCTCCGGCTCCGGGAAGGCGGCCAGCGGCTCGTACACGCGCAGATAGGACGCGTACGGGACGATCACCGAGGACACCTTGGGCACGCCTGCTCTCTCCCCCACCGGCCGGACACGAAACCCGCGCTCGAAACCCACTCGGCCCACGCACAAGCGACCGGGGAAACACAGCAGATCGTGCCACGGCCGAGGAGGACCGTACTCCGGGAGAGGGTGATCCTGAACACTGCGCGGATGGCGGCCCCGCGCAGGCTCTAGTCTCATGCCCACGGGCGCCCGCCACCCGTACGGGACCCGCACGTCAACCGCCGCTCTTTACCTTGGAGTCACCACCGTGACCGACGTATCCGGCGCTCCTGCTGATGTACTGCACACCCTGTTCCACTCGGACCAGGGCGGTCATGAGCAAGTAGTGCTCTGCCAGGACCGCTCCAGCGGTCTCAAGGCCGTCATCGCCATCCACTCCACCGCCCTGGGCCCCGCCCTCGGCGGTACGCGCTTCTACCCGTACGCGAGCGAGGCGGAGGCCGTCGCCGACGCCCTGAACCTCGCCCGCGGGATGTCCTACAAGAACGCCATGGCCGGTCTCGACCACGGCGGCGGCAAGGCCGTCATCATCGGCGACCCCGAGACGCTCAAGAGCGAGGAACTGCTCCTCGCGTACGGCCGGTTCGTCGCCTCGCTCGGTGGCCGGTACGTCACGGCGTGCGACGTCGGTACGTACGTCGTCGACATGGACGTCGTGGCACGCGAGTGCCGCTGGACGACCGGGCGGTCCCCGGAGAACGGCGGCGCGGGCGACTCGTCCGTGCTGACGGCCTACGGCGTCTTCCAGGGCATGCGGGCCTCCGCACAGCACCTGTGGGGCGACCCGTCGCTGCGCGACCGCACGGTCGGCGTCGCGGGCGTCGGGAAGGTGGGCCACCACCTCGTGGGGCATCTGCTCGGCGAGGGCGCGCGGGTCGTGATCACGGACGTGCGGGACGAGTCCGTCCGGCGGACCGTCGCCGAGCACCCGTCCGTCGCGGTGGCGGCGGACACCGAGGCACTGATCCGCGTGGACGGCCTCGACATCTACGCCCCCTGCGCGCTCGGCGGGGCCCTGGGCGACGACTCCGTGCCGGTGCTCACCGCGACGATCGTGTGCGGCGCCGCCAACAACCAGCTCGCGCACCCGGGCGTCGAGAAGGACCTCGCGGACCGCGGGATCCTCTACGCGCCGGACTACGTGGTGAACGCGGGCGGTGTCATCCAGGTCGCCGACGAGCTGCACGGTTTCGACTTCGACCGGTGCAAGGCGAAGGCCGCGAAGATCTTCGACACCACTCTGGCAATATTCGCACGTGCGAAGGAAGACGGGATTCCGCCGGCCGCCGCGGCCGACCGGATCGCCGAGCAGCGGATGGCCGAGGCGCGCCGCGGCTGACCTCTCGCAGGTACCCGTCGGCGGGTGTTGGAGAGAACTCTCACGTCTGTCGGCGGGTCGCCCGCCAAGAAGAGGTTAAAATCGCGGTTGACCAGCGAGGACAGGGCTCCTCGCAGGTTCTGCGCACACGCGCGTCCTGCGGGCGACGTACCGTATGGGCGCGGGAGCAGGTACCGTGGAAGCCCTACGGACCGGTCTCTTCACGGAGAGCCCGTTCCAGATCATGAACGCGTGTCAAGACTCTGGGGCCACCGAGCCCCGTATCCGAGGGGGTCGAGCCATGGGGCGCGGCCGGGCAAAGGCCAAGCAGACGAAGGTCGCCCGCCAGCTGAAGTACAGCAGCGGCGGGACTGACCTCTCGCGTCTGGCCAATGAGCTGGGCGCTTCGACTTCGCAACAGCCGCCGAATGGCGAGCCGTTCGAGGACGACGACGAGGAAGAAGACGACCCGTACGCGCAGTACGCGGATCTCTATAACGACGACGATGAGGACGAGGACGAGTCCGGTCCCCAGTCGCAACGTCGCGGCGCGTAGCGTCGGCAGCGGGCTCAGCAGGTTCGGCGTTCTCGTAGAGCCTCATAGCATCTGCACCTCACCCGGTCCGGGGTGGTCACATACCGGACCGGGTTTTGTGCTGCCCCGAGGGACTTACTTGCTGTAGTCGCCGATCAGGGCTGCGCCCGTCGCGTGCTCGCCGCGCTCGGTGATCTCACCGGCGATCCAGGCCTCCACTCCGCGGTCCGCCAGGGTGGCGATCGCCACGTCCGCCGACTCCTCGGGGACGATCGCGATCATGCCGACGCCCATGTTGAGGGTCTTCTCCAGCTCCAGGCGCTCGACGTCGCCGGTCCTGCCGACGAGGTCGAAGACGGGGGCCGGGGTCCAGGTCTCGCGGTCGACGATCGCGTGCAGACCGTCCGGGACGACACGGGCCAGGTTGGCCGCCAGACCGCCGCCGGTCACGTGCGAGAAGGCGTGCACCTCGGTGGTGCGGGTGAGGGCCAGGCAGTCCAGCGAGTAGATCTTGGTGGGCTCCAGGAGCTCCGCGCCGAGTGTGCGGCCGAACTCCTCGATGTGCCGGTCGAGCTTGAGCTGTCCGCGGTCGAGGAGGACATGCCGGACGAGCGAGTACCCGTTCGAGTGAAGACCGGAGGACGCCATGGCGATCACCGCGTCACCCGTACGGATAAGGTCCGCGCCGAGCAGTTGATCCGCCTCGACCACGCCCGTACCCGCGCCCGCGACGTCGAAGTCGTCCGGGCCGAGCAGGCCCGGGTGCTCGGCCGTCTCGCCGCCCACGAGGGCGCAGCCCGCCAGTACGCAGCCCTCGGCGATGCCCTTGACGATGGCGGCGACACGCTCGGGGTGAACCTTGCCGACGCAGATGTAGTCGGTCATGAAGAGCGGCTCGGCGCCGCACACCACGATGTCGTCCATGACCATCGCCACCAGGTCGTGGCCGATGGTGTCGTACACGCCGAGCTGCCGGGCGAGGTCGACCTTCGTGCCCACGCCGTCCGTGGCGGAGGCGAGCAGGGGGCGCTCGAAGCGCTTGAGGGCGGAGGCGTCGAAGAGACCGGCGAAGCCGCCGAGGCCGCCGAGGACCTCGGGGCGCTGCGTCTTCTTCACCCACTCCTTCATCAGCTCCACGGCACGGTCGCCGGCTTCGATGTCGACGCCGGCGGACGCGTAGGAGGCACCGGTACGAGGGCTCTCAGACATTGCCTGGGATCTTTCGGGTCGGGATAGGGGGCTCTTACGGGCGACGGATCGCGTCGGCCGCGGCCGTGGCGGCAGGACCTGCCGCCAGCTCGGTCTCCAGAAGCTGCTTGCCGAGCAGTTCGGGGTCCGGGAGATCCATCGGGTACTCGCCGTCGAAGCAGGCGCGGCACAGGTTCGGCTTGTCGATGGTCGTGGCGTCGATCATGCCGTCGATGGAGATGTACGAGAGGGAGTCGGCGCCCAGCGAGGTACCGATCTCCTCGATGGTCATGCCGTTGGCGATCAGCTCGGCGCGGGTCGGGAAGTCGATGCCGAAGAAGCAGGGCCACTTCACGGGGGGCGAGGAGATCCGGATGTGGACCTCCGCCGCGCCGGCCTCCCGCAGCATCCGGACCAGCGCGCGCTGGGTGTTGCCGCGCACGATCGAGTCGTCCACGACGACCAGCCGCTTGCCCTTGATGACTTCCTTCAAGGGGTTGAGCTTCAGGCGGATACCGAGCTGGCGGATGGTCTGCGAGGGCTGGATGAAGGTCCGGCCGACGTAGGCGTTCTTGACGAGACCCGCGCCGAAGGGGATCCCGCTGGCCTCCGCGTAACCGATCGCCGCGGGCGTCCCGGATTCCGGCGTCGCTATGACCAGATCGGCCTCGACCGGAGCTTCCTTGGCGAGTTTCCGGCCCATTTCGACGCGCGAGAGATACACGTTCCGACCGGCGATGTCCGTGTCGGGGCGGGCCAGATAGACGTACTCGAAGACACAGCCCTTGGGCTTTGCCTCAGCGAATCGCGACGTACGCAGACCGTCCGCGTCGATGGCGACGAACTCGCCCGGCTCGATCTCACGGACGAAGGAGGCGCCGCAGATGTCGAGCGCGGCGGACTCGGAGGCGACGACCCAGCCGCGCTCCAGGCGGCCGAGGACCAGCGGGCGGACGCCCTGCGGGTCGCGGGCCGCGTACAGGGTGTTCTCGTCCATGAAGACGAGCGAGAAGGCGCCCTTGACCTGCGGGAGGATCCTGGCGGACGCCTCTTCTATGGTCAGCGGCTTGCCGTCGTCGTCGACCTGGGCGGCGATGAGCGCCGTCAGGAGGTCGGTGTCGTTGGTGGCCGCCACCCGCGGGGAGCGGCCGTCCTGCTGCTTGGGGAGGTCGGCGACCATCTCGGCGAGCTGCGCCGTGTTGACCAGGTTGCCGTTGTGGCCGAGCGCGATGGAACCGTGCGCGGTGGCACGGAACGTCGGCTGGGCGTTCTCCCATGTCGAGGCGCCAGTGGTCGAGTAGCGGGCGTGACCGACCGCGATATGACCCTGGAGCGAGCCGAGAGAGGTCTCGTCGAAGACCTGGGACACGAGCCCCATGTCCTTGAAGACGAGGATCTTGGAGCCATTGCTGACCGCGATTCCCGCGGATTCCTGGCCTCGATGCTGGAGGGCGTAGAGCCCGAAGTAAGTGAGCTTGGCGACCTCTTCGCCCGGAGCCCAGACTCCGAAGACGCCGCAAGCGTCCTGGGGGCCTTTCTCACCGGGGAGCAGATCATGGCTGAGTCGACCGTCACCACGTGGCACGGCACCGAGTGTAGGCGAGATCGACCACTGGTCCGAATTGGGGATGCGGGACTGTGACGGTTCACTTACCGGCGACAGCCGTCACATTTTCGCCGTCTGCGCTGGTCAGCGTAAGGGATCGATGATCCAAACCGTAGTCGACCTTGCCGTCGAAGAGGCCCAGCAGTGCCTTCTCGGTGTCCATGAGTGAGCTGTCGCACATCATGCGGGTGGTCTTCGGGGTTCCGAAGGTGATGTGTCCGCCCTGGACGGTGGCCGTCGCGGACACGTCGTTGCAGCCGAGGTGGCCTGTGACCGTGCCCTTCGCCTTGTCGAGGACGAGGTACGGTTCGGCGCCCTCCGGGAGGGAGTGGGACACCTCCCCGGCACCCAGTGCCGTGACGTTCCACCTGGTGCCGTAGAGCGGCGCGGCCTGCTCCCTGGTGAGCAGGACGCGGTCGCCGGCGCCGCTGGTCAGGGTGAGCTCGTCGCCCTTGGCCGCCGTGGTGAGGGCGCCGTCGGCGAGCGTGCGGGCGAGGGTCCGCTCGAACTCCATGGTGCCCTCCTCGCAGGCCATCTCCGTGCTCGACGCCTCTCCGATGTCGATGCGGCCGTCCTTGAAGGTCGCGGTCGCGCTGAAGTGGTTGCAGCCGTAGTTCCCCTGGACCTTGCCGTCCTCGCCGAACTCGACGTTCGCTCCGCCGGGAGCGGCGTGACCGGTGCCGTCCACGGTGACGCTGTCGATGATCCAGTGGGCGCCGGCGACATCGGCCTGGGCGCCGGAGCCGACCGAGCTGCCGCCGGTCTCGCCACCGGCTGCGTTGCCGGCTTCGTTGCCGCAGGCCACGGCGAGCGGGATGAGGGTCAGAACGGTGAGGGTGAGTCGCTGCCTGTACATGCCGATGTGACGGGGCGGGTGGGGTACTTGGTTCCACCCAGGTCATCGCGGGGGGCCAGCGCAGGGGCATCGCAGGGGGGCCGCCTCCCACGTGGCTCAGCGCATGAGCGGCAGCAGCCCGCCCAGGTCCGCCCGCTCCCCGCTCGCGCTGACCTTGGCGTCCTCCAGCGCCGCCTTCCACTCCGTACGCCCCGTCGCGAGCCGGATCCAGGTCAGCGGGTCGGTCTCCACGACGTTCGGCGGGGTGCCCCGCGTGTGCCGCGGACCCTCCACGCACTGCACCACCGCGTACGGCGGAATCCGCACCTCCGTCGACGCGCCGGGCGCCTTCGCCGCGAGCGCGTCGGCGAGCAGCCGGGTGCAGGCGGCGAGCGCCTGACGGTCGTACGGAATGTCCAGGCCCGGCACCGCCCGGTTCAGGTCGTCCGTGTGGACGACGAGTTCGACGGTGCGCGTGACGAGATAGTCGGCGAGGGTCATGGCGCCGGTGCGGGCGGCGAGGACGCGGTCACCGGGGGCTTCCGCGAGCCTGTGCCTGAACCGTTCCTCGGTGCGGGCGTAGAGGGCGTCGAGATCGGGGTTGGCGGCGGCCAGCTCCCGGGTGCCGTCGGCGATGTCACCGGATCGCGCGGCGGTGGCGAACGGCCAGTCGAGCAGGCCGAGTTCCCGCTTCCCCGGCTCCGGCCGGTCGATGTTCCGGCTGACGGACTCCACAGCCATCGTGACGTGCGCGGCCAACTCCCGCACGGTCCAGTCCCCGAGGTCCGTGGGCCGCGCCAACTCCTCGTCACCGAGGCCGCGTACGCCTTCCCGTACGTTCCCGAACTGGGCCAGCACCGCGGCGCGGATCCTGGCGGAGTCGTACGTACGGGCGCGTCGCTTTTT
This sequence comes from Streptomyces sp. NPDC005808, assembly GCF_042871385.1. Taxonomy (NCBI): domain Bacteria; kingdom Bacillati; phylum Actinomycetota; class Actinomycetes; order Kitasatosporales; family Streptomycetaceae; genus Streptomyces; species Streptomyces sp. NPDC005808. The sequence goes on from NZ_JBIAIK010000008.1 coordinate 82,479, forward strand.
GGCCGGGGGCATGACGGTGAGCCTAGTCGGAGAGGGAGGCGGGGTCCTCGGACGCGAGCGAGGAGGTCGCCTCCGCCGTGAACGTCTCGCCGTTGCCGGGCACCCCGGTGCCCCGCCAGGTGAAGGGCATGCCGTGGGCCGTGTCCAGGTCCGGGCCGTCCATCAGCTGGAAGTGCACATGCGGTTCGGTCGAGTTGCCGGAGTTGCCGCAGCGGGCGATCGGCTGACCGGCGCGCACCCGGTCACCGGGGTGCACGGTGAGGGAGCCGCGGCGCAGATGGGCGTACATCGCGTACACCCCGTCACCCAGGTCGAGGACGACATGGTTGCCGACGATCCAGCCCGCGCCGCCGTTCTCCCGGACCCAGGACTCGATCAGCATCAGATAGGCGAGCGCGGGCACGGAGTTGCGGCTGAGATGGTCGCGGCGCCAGTCGGACGCGTGCACCACCGTGGCGTCGGCCACGGCGAACAGGGGCTCGTCGTAGGCGGGGAAGGCGCGGTTGCGGCGGGCGATCGGCCAGAGCTTGGCGAAGGCGGGGCGGGTCCGCGGGCCGCTCTCGGGCTCCGCCACGATGTCGATCGCGTACGTCTGCCCGTACGCGTGGGTGCGATGGCTCGGCACCCGGGTGGCCGGGCTGTTCAGGGCGGACCAGCGGCCGCGGACCGGCGGCCCCACCTCGATCGGCGGACGGTCGGCGACCTCGCGCGGGGGGCCGATCCGGTTCACGACCATCCCGAGCGGGACGGACAGCAGGAGCGGCAGGAACGCCCACTCCCAGGCGAGCGGGTAGCCGGGCATGACGAGCTCTCCCAAGGCCATGGCCAGGAAGGTCAGTTGGAGCGATCGGTACAGAACCATCGCGGACTTGCGGACTGACACTGGTCCCCCAATGTGCCGGAATTGTCGAAGGTCTCTCAGGCCGGGCGAGCCGTGGCCAGCGCCACGAGGAGGGGGACGACCCGCCCCGCCGGAATCTCGTAGCGGCCGCGCCCCGCCTGCCGAAGCCAGCCCGCGGCGGTCAACTGCCGCAGGTGGTGGTAGATCTGACCGCTCGTCCCCACGTCGTCGAGCCCGGCCAGTTCGGTCGCCGTACGCCGGCCGCCGAGGATCTCGCGCAGCAACCGCAGCCTCAGCGAGTGTCCGAGCGCGGCGAACACCTCGGCCGCCTCACTCCAGTCGGTGTCGAGCAGTTGCTCGGTGAGCAGTTCGTACTGCCACTCGTAGCGCTCCTCGTTCGGCAACCGCACCACACCCGTGAACAGCACCCCGCCGCCCGCCACTTGGGCCAGCTGCTCCTTGAGCCCTTCGAGGGCCCAGAAGTCGCCACCGGAAGGAACGCGCACGGCGGGATCCGCACTCTCCAGGGCATCGAGACGGCGCTCCAACTCCGCGACGCGCTGCTCCAGATCCAGCTCCATGAGCAGAGATTACGTAATTACGTACGAGCAATCAAGAGGGTCGCGGCCGCGGGCACGCCGAAGGCCCCGCCCGGAGTCCAGAATCGGGCGGAGCCTTCGGCCATCAGGATCTGCGCGGCGCTACGCGAGCAGCGCCGGGATCGTCCCCTCGTGTGCCGTGCGCAGTTCGGTCAGGGGGAGGGTGAACTCGCCCTGGACCTCGACGGAGTCGCCGTCGACGACACCGATGCGGGTGACGGGCAGGCCCCGCGCCCCGCACATGTCGTTGAAGCGGAGCTCCTCGGAGCGCGGGACGGCGACGACCGCGCGGCCCGCGGACTCGGAGAACAGGAAGGTGAAGGCGTCGAGCCCGTCGGGTACGACGAGACGCGCGCCCTTGCCGCCGAGGAGCGCCGACTCCACGACCGCCTGGACCAGACCGCCGTCGGACAGATCGTGCGCGGAGTCGATCATGCCGTCGCGGGAGGCGGAGATCAGGATCTCGGCGAGGAGGCGTTCGCGCTCCAGGTCGACCTTCGGGGGCAGCCCCCCCAGGTGGTCGTGGACGACCTGCGACCAGGCCGAACCGCCGAACTCCTCGCGGGTGTCGCCCAGGAGGTAGAGCAGCTGCCCCTCCTCCTGGAAGGCGACCGGTGTGCGGCGGGCCACGTCGTCGATGACGCCGAGGACGGCGACCACCGGCGTCGGGTGGATGGCCACCTCGCCCGTCTGGTTGTAGAGCGAGACGTTGCCGCCGGTCACCGGCGTGCCCAACTGCAGGCAGGCGTCGGCCAGTCCACGGACGGCCTCCGCGAACTGCCACATCACCGCCGGGTCCTCGGGCGAGCCGAAGTTCAGGCAGTCGGAGACGGCGAGCGGCTTGGCGCCGGTCGTCGCGACGTTCCGGTACGCCTCGGAGAGCGCGAGCTGCGCACCCGCGTACGGGTCGAGCTTCGCGAACCGGCCGTTGCCGTCCGTGGCGATGGCGACGCCGAGCCCGGTCTCCTCGTCGATGCGGATCATGCCCGAGTCCTCGGGCTGCGCCAGCACCGTGTTGCCCTGTACGAAGTGGTCGTACTGGGAGGTGATCCAGGACTTGGAGGCCTGGTTCGGCGAGGCGACGAGCGCGAGGACCTGGTCCTTCAGTTCTTGTGAAGTGGCCGGGCGCGGGAGCTTGTTGGCGTCATCCGCCTGAAGCGCGTCCTGCCACTCCGGGCGGGCGTAAGGGCGCTCGTAGACCGGGCCGTCGTGCGCGACCGTGCGCGGGTCGACGTCGACGATCTTGCCGCCGTGCCAGTAGATCTCCAGGCGGTCGCCGTCGGTGACCTCACCGATCACCGTGGCGATGACATCCCACTTGTCGCAGATCTCCAGGAAGCGCTCGACCTTCGCCGGCTCGACGACCGCGCACATGCGCTCCTGCGACTCGCTCATGAGGATTTCCTCGGGCGAGAGAGTCGAGTCGCGCAGCGGTACGTCGTCCAGCGTCACGCGCATACCGCCGGAACCGTTGGACGCCAACTCGCTGGTGGCGCAGGAGAGTCCGGCCGCGCCGAGGTCCTGGATGCCGACGACCAGCTTCTCCTTGAAGGCCTCCAGGGTGCACTCGATGAGGAGCTTCTCCTGGAAGGGGTCGCCGACCTGGACCGCCGGGCGCTTGCTCGGCTTGGCGTCGTCGAAGGTCTCCGACGCGAGGATCGAGGCGCCGCCGATGCCGTCGCCGCCCGTGCGAGCCCCGTACAGGATGACCTTGTTGCCCGAGCCGGACGCCTTCGCAAGGTGGATGTCCTCGTGCCGCATGACGCCGATGGCACCGGCGTTGACCAGCGGGTTGCCCTGGTAGCAGGCGTCGAAGACGACCTCGCCGCCGATGTTCGGGAGGCCGAGGCAGTTGCCGTAGCCGCCGATGCCGGCGACGACACCGGGCAGCACGCGCTTGGTGTCGGGGTGGTCCGCCGCACCGAAGCGGAGCGGGTCGACGACCGCGACAGGCCTGGCTCCCATCGCGATGATGTCGCGCACGATGCCGCCGACGCCCGTGGCGGCGCCCTGGTAAGGCTCCACGTACGAGGGGTGGTTGTGCGACTCGACCTTGAAGGTGACGGCGTAACCCTGACCGACGTCGACCACGCCCGCGTTCTCCCCGATGCCGACGAGGAGGGCGTCCGACTGGGGCGCCTTCTCGCCGAACTGGCGGAGGTGGACCTTCGAGGACTTGTAACTGCAGTGCTCGGACCACATGACCGAGTACATGGCCAGCTCGGCACCGGTCGGGCGGCGGCCGAGGATCTCCACGACCCGCTCGTACTCGTCCTTCTTCAGACCGAGTTCGGCCCAAGGCAGCTCGACGTCGGGGGTCGCGGCCGCGTTCTCGACCGTGTCCAGAGGCGTGCGGCTCATGCGGTGACCAGCTTCTTGAGGATCGACGTGAAGAAGGGGAGGCCGTCGGTGCGGCCGGACCCGATGAGGGGCTCGACGGCGTGCTCGGGGTGCGGCATGAGGCCTACGACGTTCCCGGCCTCGTTCGTGATGCCCGCGATGTCCCGCAGCGACCCGTTCGGGTTGAAGTCTTGGTAGCGGAAGACCACCCGCCCCTCGGCCTCCAGCTCGTCGAGCGTGCGCTCGTCGGCGACGTACCGCCCGTCCATGTTCTTCAACGGGATGTGGATCTCCTGGCCGGCCGTGTAGTCGGCGGTCCAGGAGGTCTCCGCGTTCTCCACCCGCAGCTTCTGGTCGCGGCAGATGAAGTGCAGGTGGTTGTTGCCGAGCATGGCACCCGGGAGGAGGTGCGCCTCGGTGAGTACCTGGAAGCCGTTACAGATGCCGAGAACCGGCATTCCGGACTTCGCCTGTCCGATGACGGTCTCCATCACCGGCGAGAAGCGTGAGATGGCACCGGCCCGCAGATAGTCCCCGTAGGAGAAACCACCCGGCAGCACCACGGCGTCGACCTGCTTCAGGTCCTTGTCCTTGTGCCAGAGAGCGACGGGTTCGGCACCGGCGAGCCGGATCGCCCGCTGCGTGTCCCGGTCGTCCAGGCTTCCTGGAAAGGTGACGACTCCAATACGAGCGGTCACTTTCCTGCCTCCGCGACTTCCTCGACCTTGACGGTGAAGTCCTCGATCACGGTGTTGGCGAGGAAGGATTCCGCGAGTTCGTGGATCCGGGCGAGCGCGGCGTCGTCCACCGGGCCGTCCACTTCCAGTTCGAATCGCTTTCCCTGACGTACGTCGGAGACGCCCTCGAAACCAAGGCGCGGCAGTGCACGCTGCACCGCCTGGCCCTGGGGGTCGAGGATCTCCGGCTTGAGCATGACGTCGACTACGACGCGTGCCACTGGCACTCCCGGTGTGTGGTGCTGAGCAGGTCGCTTCAGACTACCCGCACAAAATTTCTACTCGCGTAGATTCGTAGAATCCTACGTGAGCCCGATCACGATCTCGCATCGACGCGGGGGCCTCCATGGAAAATCCTGGGAAAAACCGCAGAAGAGCGGCAGGACCCCATTGCCTCCGGACACGCGGAAGGATTTGGTCGGGCTTCACAATGCAATGCCGGGCACTGTACAAAGGAAATCGCAATAGCCGATACTTTGCCCAATAACAGCCGGACAGTCGACATCTCCCCGACAACTCCGTGACGTCCCCGCACGTCATGACGCTTGATCGCAGAGGTGCCGCACGAAGGGACCGATATTCGTGGCGCAGCGTGTCGTGGTCACTCTCTTTGACGACATCGACGGCTCAGAAGCGGCGGAAACGATCGCCTTCGGACTGGACGGCAAGTCGTACGAGATCGACCTCAATCCAGCCAATGCCAAAAAACTGCGTAAGGTGCTCGCGCCCTACCTGGAGGCCGGCCGCAAGCAATCGAGGTCCGGGAAGGTGTACACGCACACCGCGTTGACCCCCGACCCGGCGGCCGTCCGCGCCTGGGCCCGCTCGAACAAGCTTGAGGTGCCGCCGCGCGGCCGCATCCCCAAGAAGATCTACGAGGCGTTCGCCGAGGCGCACTGAAACCCGGGGCTCCGTGACCGGCCGATGACCGAGCGATGACCGACCACCGACCCGCCACCGACCGGCCACTGACCGGTCGAGGGCACCGTCCGGCCGGTCATCCGCCCCTGAGCGAAGCCGACTTGCGCTGACCCCCCGCTGATCAGCTAGAGTCTGGAACACGCCGAGGGGCAAGGCCGAGAAGCCGGACCTCACGGGGTCACGCGGGTGTAGTTCAGTAGCAGAACATCCCCCTTCCAGGGGGAAGGCGCAGTGTGCAATTCCTGTCACCCGCTCTGCATCCCTTACCAACCATCCATTTGGATCAGGTAAGGTGGTGCCCGCGCCGATCGGTGAGAGCCGGTCGGAGGCAATGCGGACGTAGCTCAGTTGGTAGAGCGCAACCTTGCCAAGGTTGAGGTCGCCAGTTCGAACCTGGTCGTCCGCTCCAGAGAAAGCAAAGGCCCCGGTCATCGACCGGGGCCTTTGCCGTGCTTGTACCTCTCCGCGGACATGCCTCGTTGCCGGCGTCTGACATATGTCATGCGGAGTGATGACACCGCGCACTGCTGCCGGTGACCGTCGGCGGGGACGCTGAATCCATGAACACGAATGAGCACAACGAGCGCGATGACGTGATTGAGGTCACGGATCTGCGGCGTGTGTACGGGGGCGACTTCGAGGCGGTGCGCGGAGTCACCTTCTCCGTGGGCCGCGGTGAACTCTTCGCACTGCTGGGCACGAACGGCGCGGGCAAGACCAGCACGGTCGAACTCCTCGAGGGTCTCGCGCCTCCGGCAGGCGGCCGGGTGCGGGTCCTCGGGCACGATCCGTACGAGGAGCGAGCGGTCGTACGGCCCCGGATCGGTGTGATGCTTCAGGAGGGCGGGTTCCCCTCCGAGCTGACGGTCGCTGAGACCGTACGGATGTGGGCGGGCTGCACCAGCGGCGCGCGCCCCACGGCGGAGGCCCTGGACATGGTCGGGCTCGCGCGGCGGTCCGGCGTACGGGTGAAACAGTTGTCCGGGGGCGAGAAGCGGCGCCTGGACCTGGCACTCACGCTCCTCGGCCGCCCCGAGGTCCTCTTCCTCGACGAGCCGACGACCGGACTCGACGCCGAAGGGCGCCGGAGCACCTGGGAGTTGGTACGGGAACTGCGCGACGGCGGTACGACGGTGCTGCTGACCACCCACTACCTGGAAGAGGCGGAGGAACTTGCCGACCGGCTGGCGATCCTCCATGCCGGAACCATCGCCACCACCGGGACCCCGGCCCAGGTGACCGCCTCCCAGCCGTCCCGGATCTCCTTCGAACTGCCCGACGGCTACTTCCTCGGGGACCTGCCCCCGCTCGCCACGCTCGGCATCACCGGGCACGAGACGGAGGGCCGCACGGTCCGGCTGCGCACCCATGAACTCCAGCGGACCGCCACGGCGCTGCTGGTGTGGGCGGAGCGGACCCGGGTCGAGCTGCGAGGGCTCGATGTGCGGTCGGCGTCGCTGGAGGAGGCGTTCTTGCGGATCGCGCGGGAGGCGGGGGCCGCTCGCGCCGACGTCTCCTTGGGTGGTACGGAGCGTCGTACGGACAAGGAGACGGTGGCGTGAGCGCGGTGGCTGTGACTGGGGCGGGGGCGGGGGCGACGACTACTGCGGTGGGGCGGATGTGCGCGCTGGCGCGCGCCGAGCTCACCCTGCTGGGGCGTACGAAGGCGACACTGCTCGCCGCGCTGTTCGCGCCGTTGCTGCTGCCGTTCAGCCTCAGTGCGAACGTCGACCAGATGGATCTGAAGGGCACCGGGCTCTCGGCCGGGTCGATCATCCTGCCCTCCTCCGTCGGCTTCTCGCTCCTCTTCGCGGTCTACAGCTCGCTGGTGACCGTGTACGCGGCCCGGCGCGAGGAACTCGTCCTCAAGCGGCTGCGCACCGGGGAGCTGCGGGACGCCGAGATCCTCACGGGCGCCGCTCTGCCGTCGGCGGCGATAGCGCTGGTCCAGTGCCTGATCCTGACGGCCGCGTGCGCCGTACTCCTGGACGTGGGAGCGCCGCCGGCCCCCCATCTCGCCGTCCTGGGGCTGCTGTTGGGCCTGGTGATGTGGCCCCCGCTCGCGGCGCTCACCGCAAGCGTCAGCAGGAGTGTGGAGGGCGCTCAGGTGGCGACCATGCCGCTGATCATGGTCTCGATGCTCGGCTCGGGAACCTTCGTCCCGCTCGAAGTCATGCCCGACCGGCTCGCCTCGGTCTGCGAACTGCTGCCCCTGACCCCGGTGATCACCCTGATACGCGGCGGCTGGACCGGCGACCTGTCCGCGTACGACGCCCTCGGCGCCCTCGCCACGGCAGTGGCCTGGACGGTCCTCGCGGTGTTTGCTGTACGCCGGTGGTTCCGCTGGGAACCTCGGCGGTGAGCGGCCACAACGGGGGCGGGCGGATGCGGAAACCTGGGGTCTGGTGGCGGGGGAAGAGCACGCCGGCGAAGGTGGAGACGTATACGCGGTGGTCGTTTCACTTCTTCGCGGTGGTCGAGATCGGCGCTGTCGGGCTCCCGGCGGTCGGCCAGTTGGGATCGCGGTTCGGAGGCTGGGCGCTGTTGGCGGTGTGCGTCCACGGTGTGTGCTGCGCCGTGACCGCGTCCCGGGCGCTCGACTGGACCCGGGGTACCCGTGATCGGCCCGTACGTCTCCTGTGGCTGCTGGGTGCCGTGACCGTACTGATCACAGTCGGCGCGGTCGTCCTCACGGAGCACGGTTCCGGCGGCAAAGAGGCCGAGTCCGCAGCAGCCATGCTGTCCGTGATGGTGCCGGCATTCGGCGTCGGGACCATCGCCCTCGGCATCCGCGACTGGCAGCGCGCGTTCGCCCTGGTGGGGGGCGCCGCGGTCGGCGTCGGCGGCCTGGTCTTCGTGGCGGGCGTCCCCGCGCTTTCGGCACTGGGCGCGGCGGGGGCGGAGCTGTTCATCGGCGGGATCCTCGTGTCCACCTCCGTCCTCTCCCTGTGGCTGCTCAACACCGTCTACGAACTCGACGAGGCCCGCGAGACCCGGACCCGCCTCGCCGTCGCCGAGGAACGGCTGCGCTTCGGACGCGACCTGCACGACGTGATGGGCCGCAACCTCGCGGTCATCGCCCTCAAGAGCGAGCTCGCCGTGCAGTTGGCACGTCGCGGGCGGCCTGAAGCCGTGGAGCAGATGATCGAGGTGCAGCGCATCGCGCGGGAGTCCCAGCGTGAGGTGCGCGAGGTCGTACGCGGCTACCGGGAGGCCGACCTGAGCAGCGAACTCGTGGGCGCCCAGGGCGTGTTGACCGCCGCTGGCATCGACTGCGAGATCAGCGGCTCTGCGAAGGGGCTGCCGTCGCAGGTCCAGTCGCCGCTCGGCTGGGTCGTGCGGGAGGCTACGACGAACGTACTGCGGCATGGGAACGCGGGGCGGTGCGCGGTGTCGCTGCGGGTGACGGAGGGGCGGGTGACGCTCACTGTCGAGAACGACGGGGTGCCGGATGAGGGGGCGGATGGAGTGCCGGATGAGGGGGCGGGCCTCGGGCTCAGGAGGGGCTCCGGGCTCATGGGGCTGCGGGAGCGGTTGACCGAGGTGGGCGGGGTGCTGGGGGCGGGGCCGGTCGGGGGTGGTGTGTTCCGGTTGACTGCGGTGGTGCCGTTGCCTGCGGTGCCGGCGCCGGTGCCATCTGCCTCATCGGCGCCGGGGGCGGGGTCTGTGCCGGTGCCATCTGCCTCATCGGCGCCGGGGGCGGGGTCTGTGCCGGCGGCATCTGCCTCATCGGCGCCGGCGGCGGGATCCGTGCCGGCGGCGGGATCTTCTGCGGCATCTGTGCGTGAGGTCGCTTCATGAGTTTCAGATCGGCCACTCCGCCCGTACCGCCCGCTTCTCCCGTCCGCCTGCTGCTGGCCGATGACGAGCATCTGATCCGTGGGGCGCTTGCCGCGCTGCTGGGCCTGGAGGACGACCTGGTCGTGGTGGCCGAGGCGGCGACCGGACCGGAGGCACTGGCGATGGCACGGGCACACGTGCCCGATGTCGCCGTACTGGATCTTCAGATGCCCGGGGCCGACGGTGTGAGGGTTGCCACATCTCTGCGGGCCGAACTGCCCGCGTGCCAGGTGCTGATCGTGACGAGTCATGGACGGCCGGGGCATCTGAAGCGGGCGCTTGCGGCGGGTGTGCGCGGGTTCGTCCCGAAGACGGTCAGCGCGCAGCGTCTCGCGGAGATCATTCGTACGGTGCATGCGGGAAACCGCTACGTGGACCCGGAGTTGGCCGCCGACGCGATCTCCGCCGGGGATTCGCCGCTGACCGCGCGCGAGGCCGAGGTGCTCGAATTCGCCGCCGACGGGGCGCCGGTCGCGGAGATCGCCGAGCGGGCCGCGCTGTCGCAGGGCACCGTACGGAACTATCTGTCGTCCGCCGCGACCAAGCTCGGGGCCGAGAACCGTCACACGGCGGTGCGTCTCGCGCGCGAGCGAGGTTGGGTATAGTTGCTCTCGCGCCACGGCGCAGTGCGGACGTAGCTCAGTTGGTAGAGCGCAACCTTGCCAAGGTTGAGGTCGCCAGTTCGAACCTGGTCGTCCGCTCCGGAGAATGCAGTCCAGACAGAGCAGAGGCCCCGGTCATCGACCGGGGCCTTTGGCTTGCGTTACGGCCTCTGACGTGGGTTACGGCCTCTGGCGTGCGTAGACGGCCTTTGGCGTGCGCTAGACGGCCATCGACGTGCGTAGATGGCCTTTGGCGTGTGCAGAACGGCCTTTGGTGTGCGTTACGACCAGCTCGTGCCCGTCAGGCGCTCGTACGCCTCGATGTACTTGGCGCGGGTCGCGTCCACGATGTGCTGGGGCAGGGCCGGTGGGGGCTGCTCGCTCGCCCGGTCCCAGCCGGATTCGGCGGAGGTCAGCCAGTCGCGGACGAACTGCTTGTCGTACGACGGCTGCGCGTGGCCCGGCTCCCACTGCTCGGCCGGCCAGAAGCGGGAGGAGTCCGGGGTCAGCACTTCGTCGGCGAGGACCAGGGTCTCGGTCCGGGTGCCTCCGTCTGCGCTTCCCTCTGCACTTCCCTCTGCACTTCCCTCGAAGCCGAACTCGAATTTGGTGTCCGCGAGGATGATGCCCCGGTCGCGGGCGATGTCGCGGGCGCGGCCGTAGACGGCGAGGGTCGTCTGTCGCAGCTGGGCCGCGGTCTCGGCGCCGACCTGGCGGGCGACCTCCTCGTACGACACGTTCTCGTCGTGCTCGCCGACGGCGGCCTTGGTGGCCGGGGTGAAGATCGGCGCGGGGAGTTCGGAGCCGTCGGTCAGGCCCTCGGGCAGGGCGAGACCGCAGACCGTACGGGTCTCCTTGTACTCGGCGAGGCCCGAGCCGGTGAGGTAGCCGCGGGCGACGCACTCGACCGGGACCATCCGCAGCGACTTGCAGATCAGGGTGCGGCCCTCCCAGTCGGCCGGGGCGCCCGGCGGGAGTTCGGTGCTCAGGACATGGTTGGGCACCAGGTCGGCGAGCTTGTCGAACCACCACAGGGAGAGCTGGGTGAGCGTGCGGCCCTTGTCGGGGATCTCGGTGGGCACCACCCAGTCGTAGACGGAGATGCGGTCGCTGGCGACCATCACGAGGTCGCCCGCCTCGTTCTGGTACAGATCGCGCACCTTGCCGGTGTGCAGATGCACCAGTCCCGGAACCTGAAGCGGCTCGGGCTTTTCAACGAATCCGGACACGGTTCCTCCCCGTGGTTGAAGAAAAGGCACACCCGCGGGGACCCGAACAGGGTCGTGGTGGGCGCCAGGTGGCCAATTGGCTCGATTCTCCCGTATGGCGGGAGCGGCTTTGGCCAGGGGGTACGTGGGTACGTGGGTGCGGGGGTGCGGGGGTGCGGGGGTGCGTGGGGCGCGGGGGTGCGTGGGTGCGCAGTGCGGAGCCCCGCCCGGGGGCCATGCGGTGCCGATGCGCCTTCAGTCGTGTTTGCAGATGCGGTCCAACAGGTTGGCCGTGGCTCGCTGGATGCGGGGGTCCACGTGGCCCGGGCGGTCCAGGGCCGGGGACCAGGCGAAGGTTCCCGCGGCGAAGACCAGGGCGCCGGACGGGGCGCGATAGAGGGAGGTCTCCTGATGGCGGGGGATGCCCTCGCTGTCGGCGTACGGGGAGTGGGCCAGGAGGATGCGGCCCTGGTGCTCGGGGAGCGGGGTGCGCGGGAAGTAGCGGTCGGCCTCGCCCGCGACCATGCCGGTGAGTTCGTCGCCCTCGTGCGCGCCGGTCGCCTCCCAGAGCCAGTGCTCGGCGTTGCGGACGACGAGAGGGTGCGGCTCGGGGACCCTTCCCGCGTACTGGATGCCGATGAGTTGCTGTTCCGGCCGGTCGATTTCACGCCAGAGGGCCGGTTTCCCGGGGCCTCTGCGCTTGCGGCAGGTCAGCAGTCGGTCGGCGACGCCGGAGGGGGACGGGCCCAGCTCCACTTGCCAGTACATGGTGTTGGCCGAGAGGAAGACGAGCGAGGTGCCGTGTTCGCGGGCGAGTTCCGTGGTGCGGCGCATCGCCGGTGACCAGTACTCGTCGTGGCCGGGGAAGACCAGGCCACGGTAGCGGGTGGGGTCGATCCGGCCGGAGTGCAGGTCGCGGGCGTCGGCGTAGGCGAGGTCGTAGCCGTAGCGCTCGGCCCAGCGGATGAAGTCGTAGGCGTGGCCCACGTGCAGGGGGAGGCCCGCACCCGCGTACGGGCGATCGAATGAGACCGTCGTCGCGGCGTCGGCCTCGCCGAGCAGGCGGCCGTTCTCGTCCCAGGCGTGATAGAGGCTGGCCCCCGTGTGACCGTCCTCCGGGTAGAGGTTGTACGCCTGCCAGGTGATGTCCGGGAGAAGCAGCAGCAGGTCCGCCGGGTGGTCGTCGCGGATCGTGAAGGGGATGTGGGAGCGGTAGCCGTCCGCGGTGGTGAGTACGGCCACGTACGCGCCGACGTTCCAGTAGCTCGGGATCTGCAGGCGCCAGGACAGCCACCAGTGGTGGCAGGAGACCGTGCGGTCGGCCGTGAGGGGCGGGGGCTGGACGATGCCGGAGAGACGGGGGCTGGTGGTGATCTTCGAGGCCCCGTCGCCTCCGTAGTGGCCGATGCGGTAGATGTCGACGCCGAATTCCTGGGGCGGGTCCACCGTGATGTGGAAGTCGATGGACTCGCCGGGGGCGGCCGCGCCGGTGGAGGTGAAACCCTTGATCTGGCGGTGGACGTCGTCGGCGGAGCGGGGGCCTCCGGCCCGGGGGCGCGGGATGGGTCCCTTGGCGGCATGGGTGAGAACGTGGGCTGCTTTTTTGCCGTCGTGCGCGGTGTCGAGCCTGGAGTCGCGCGCCGTCTCGGGGAGGCGGGCGGCGCCCGGAGGGTGATCGATGTACCAGGGGACCACCTGGCCGGTGTCGTCGAAGTACTGTTCGTCACCGCGGAGCCAGGGAACGGGCCCCTGGCCGAAGGGATCCGTGACCGCGTGGGCGAGTGCTCCCGACTCCCAGCGGCGAATCTGCTCCGACCCCATGCCAGCTCCCCTCCCTGTTGCCCCCGTCGTCCTTGTCAGCCATAGCCTGTGCGCGATCGATCCCAGCACATCACATTACGCACGCACACCGTCACCGTTCGTCGCTAATTGGCAGGAGTGGAACGAGAGGCTCCGCCGGGCGTCCGGCCCCGGTGACCGGCGTCCCCGCCCACCCGAGCAGGTTTCGCTCTTCAGCCTCCGCCGGGCGGTGCGGCGTACCCGGGGGCGGCGGCCCCCAGGTGCGGGACCGGGTAAGGGCGGAGAGAGACTGAGAGGGGCGGAGAGGGGGCCCAGAGGGGCCGAGAGGGCGAAGAAGACCGTCCAAACGCACGGCGGAGAGGCGACCCCTCGGTTCAGATCAGGCGGACCGGTTTTTCGGAGCGGACGCCGAGGTGACGGAGCCAGTCGCGGAGGGGAGCGGGGTCACCCGTCTCGACGAGGGTGAGAACCCGGGGGCTGAGATCGGCGGCACGTTCGCCGTCGATGAGAAGGGACGGCCCGTCGAGCCAGTCGAGCCCCGGAGCGGCCCCCGCCGTGTCCATCGCGGCGCAGCACACCATGGCCGTCACATGGTCAGCCACCAGCTCACGACCGGTCCGCGGCGGCTGAAGCGGGAAGAGGGGAAGGAGCCCGTCGTCCCAGAAGGCCAGGTCGGGCCCCTGCTGCTCCGCACCGCTCCCGGCCGGAGCCCCGGCCGCCGGGGCCGGCGCCGCTGCCTCCTCGCGAGCCAGCTCCGCACTGAGCCCGGCCGCAAGCGCGGCCGTCCGCTCGTTCCCGAGGGCGAGCTCCGCGTCGTCCTCGTCCAGGCCCATGCCCATCTCCTCGTACGCGCCCCCGCGATCGACGGCGAGGAGGCCGTCGGCATCAGGGTTCGTTGCCGAGTCCGGGTGCGAGTCCGGGTTCGGGTTCGGGCCCCGGTCCGGACGCAGGTCCGGGTCCCGGGCCGGGTGCGGGTGCGGGTCCGGGTTCTGATCCGGGTTCTGATCCGGGTTCGGGTCCCGGTGCGGGTGCGGGTGCGGGCCCTGACGTGATGTGTCCGTGTGTTCGTCGCCGGCCGCAGCCCTGTCATCGTTCGGCGACGCCATCAGGTGGTCCATCACCCGGTTCAGCGTGGGACCACCCGAATCGGGCGTAGCCGGGTTCGGGGAGTGCCGGACGCCCAGCGCGTCCAGGACCCGGTGGAGACGGGCAGCGTCGGCGCGCCATTTGCGGTCGACGACCTCGTCCGGGTAGTCAAGCCAGTCCACGGGCGCCCAGTCGGGCCCGGACTCGGCGGGACCGCCGTGGAAGAGGCGGGCGGCGAGCAGCGAGGCCGCCTCGTCCACGGTGCCGGGCTCTTCGAGCAGGTCACAGGCGGGGCGCTCGCCGAGCCGTGAGGTGAACCCCTCGGCAAGGCGGTCACGGCGGGACAGCTCGGTGAGAGCCGCGACGACGCCGACGTCCAGCCGGGACGGCCAGCGGCCCATCCGCCAGGCGGGCAGCGCAACGCGGGTCAGCAGCCGGTCCCAGCCCGCGTATGCCAGTCCCACCTGTTCCTGAGCGACGATCCGCAGGCCGTAATCCACAGCCTGTGCACGCTCGGCCGCCGCGGCCGCCACACCTCGCTCCATCTCGGCCGCATGGCCCCGACAGCTGCGCAGCATCAGGCGGGTCACCCAGCCGACGCCGCCCAGGACCAGGCGGGACAGCGGGCCGCGGGTGGGCGCCGAGGTGACAGCCACGGCTGCGTCCAGCCCCCGTACGAAACGACGGGCCGCGGCTATGTCGGGGTGCGCCGACGGGCCCGTACCGGCGACGACCGGGGCGAGGACCGCGCGCAGTTCCCCGACGCGCATCCACCAAAGGAAGGGTGAGCCGATGACGAGGACGGGGGCGGCGGAGGAGGCTCGGCGGGAACGCGTCGAGAGTCCACGTATGCCGCGCAGGCCCTGCGCTCCCTCTGTTTCGTTGCTGTCCTCGGGCGCCGGGCGGCCGTGCGACAGGTGGGTGCGGTCCTCCAGCCAGCTGTCGCAGTCCGGGGTGAGCGCTATCGCGGAGGGTGCCGGGACGTCGAGGCGGTCCGCCAGGTCGCGGACCAGGCGGTAGAGGTCGGGCGCCGATTCCTCGGCGATGGCGACCGTGGGGCTCACGGCGGGCCGGGCACGGGCGACGACGAGCGCGATCCCCACTGCGGCGAGCAGAACGAGGGCGCCGAGGGTGGTCACGATCCAGCGAGTGGTGTCCCAGCCGGCGCCGGTGAGGTGGCCGGTGGAGCCACCGGCCAGCAGGACGACGGCGACGGCCGCGGGCAGCAGGGCGACGGCCAGCGCCCTGCTGCGGATACGCAGCACGGCGAGAGCCCGGGAGCGCGCCGACTGCGCGCCCACCTCCACACCCATACCTGTCACGACCGGACCTCACCCCCTACGGTCCGCCCCACCCGGGCTGTCTCGCAGCCCGCGCCGGCGGATGTCCTGGTGTTGCTCACTCCCCCACTGTGGCACCCGCCACTGACATCGCAATGCCGGTGGGCCAAGTGCCCGAACGCTTTCGCCGCACCCTAGTTGGGGTCCCGGCCCCCGTCAGCCGGATGGGGCATCGGTCACTCGATGGAATGGCTTTGGGGAAAGGTGGATGACGGTGGGCAATGATCAGGCCCCGAATTCCGCGGGGAATCCGGGGCCTGGGGGGCTGCCGACGAGGCACGCGCAAGTTGGTGGCGGCCGACGGCCGACCAGCGCGCTGACCAGGATCTACGCCTCTGCCGCCGCCTTCGCGGCGATGTCCGTGCGGTACTGCGAACCGTCGAGGCCGATGCGGGCGACCGCCGCATACGCACGCTCGCGCGCCTCGGTGAGATCGATGCCGGTCGCCGTGACGGAGAGCACACGGCCGCCGGCGCTGACGACCGTGTCGCCGTCGTGCTTCGTGCCGGCGTGCAGGACGTACGCGTGCGGCGCGTCCTGAGCCGCCACCTCGTCGAGCCCGGTGATCGGGTCGCCGGTGCGCGGGGTGTCCGGATAGTTGTGCGAGGCGATGACCACGGTGACGGCCGCGGCGGCGCTCCAGCGCAGGGGCTCGAGGTCGGCGAGAGTGCCGTTCGCCGCGGCCAGGAGCACTCCGGAGAGGGGCGTCTTCAGACGGGCGAGGACGACCTGGGTCTCGGGGTCACCGAAGCGGGCGTTGAACTCGATGACCCGTACGCCCCGGCTGGTGATCGCCAGACCCGCGTACAGCAGGCCGGAAAACGGGGTGCCGCGGCGGCGCAGTTCGTCGACGGTCGGCTGGAGGACCGTCTGCATGACCTCCTCGACAAGCTTCGGGTCGGCCCAGGGCAGCGGCGAGTACGCGCCCATGCCGCCGGTGTTCGGACCCTCGTCGCCGTCCAGCGCGCGTTTGAAGTCCTGGGCGGGCTGCAGGGGGACCACGGTCTCGCCGTCCGTGATCGCGAAGAGGGAGACCTCGGGGCCGTCCAGGAACTCCTCGATGACGACGCGATCACAGGCGTTGGCGTGGTCACGGGCCTTCGCGAGGTCGTCGGTCACCACGACGCCCTTGCCGGCCGCGAGCCCGTCGTCCTTCACGACGTACGGGGCACCGAAGGCGTCGAGCGCCTCCTCGACCTCATCCGGCGCCGTACAGACGTACGAGCGTGCCGTCGGAACGCCCGCCCCCGCCATCACATCCTTGGCGAAGGCCTTGGAACCCTCCAGCTCCGCGGCCTCCTTGGAAGGGCCGAAGCAGGGGATCCCCGCCGCACGCACGGCATCGGCGACCCCCGCGACAAGCGGGGCCTCCGGGCCCACGATCACCAGCTCGGCCCCCAACTCCGTGGCCAGCGCGGCCACGGCGACACCGTCGAGGGCGTCGACCGCGTACAACTCGGCCACCTCCGCGATGCCTGCGTTCCCGGGGGCGCAGTACAGGGCGGTGACCTCGGGGTCGAGGGACAAGGAACGGCACAGGGCGTGCTCGCGGGCGCCACTACCGATGACAAGGACCTTCACGGGGGTCAGCCTATCCGCCGGGGGCGGGTGTCTTTGCGGGGGCTGCTGAAGGAGGGGCTGCTGAAGGAGGGGCTCTGCAGGTGGGGCTCTGCAGGTGGGGCTCTTCAGGAGGGAGCCGCTGCAGGAGGGGCGTTACTCGTTACTCGTTAGAGAACTCCTCCACCACCGTCGCCCCCAGTTCGCGGACGATCAGGTCGTAACCCGAGAGGGCGGACTCGACGAGGTCGGGGTCGTCGTCCTCGGGAGTGTCGTCCTCGGGGGCGACCGGGGGCGGTTCGGGGGCGGTGGAAACCGGAGCGGGTGGGGCCGGAGCATGGCTGGCGGACGGGCCCGGTGAGGCGGCGGGGTGGGGCGGCGGGGCCGACGGCTGCTGGGATGCGGGGCGGGGGGCTGCAGGCGCCCCTGCGTAACTCCCGCCCCCGCCGCCGTAACCGCCGCCGGCCGGAGCGGGCGGCAGCGAGCCTCCTGAACCACCCGGTCCACCGTGTCCGCCCGGGCCACCCAGGCCGCCCGCGCCGCCGGAGGTGTCGACGATGGCGTCGATCTTCCACTGGACGTTGAACTGCTCGGACAAGGCCTGCCGCAGCACCTCTTCGCTGCCGCTGCTCGCGAAGTTGTCCCGGGCGCCCGCGTTGACGAAGCCGATCTGCAGGGTCGTACCGTCGAAGCCGGTCACGTGCGCGTTCTGGCTGAGCAGGATCCAGGTGAACCGGCGACGGTTCTTGACCGCCTCCAGAATGTTCGGCCACAGCATGCGGGGGTCGGGCCCGCCGACAGGAGCCTGCGCGGGCTGGGAGGCGGCGGCAGGGGCCGGTGCGGATGCCGCGGCCGGCAGCGACTGCGCCGGGGCCGTGGGCGCGGTCGGTGGCTGCCCCCCGCCCGTCGGCGCCGCCGTCGGCCACCCACCGGGACGCCGACCACTGCCCGCGGCCGTCGGTGTGGGCCAGGAACCGGGAGCACCGCCCGACGGAGGGGGGGACGCGGGCGAGGCGGCGGGAGCCGCCGCGTGAGCCTGCGGTTGCTCAGCCGCAGGAGGCGCGGCCGCGGGAGGAGCGGCATGGGCAGCCGCGATAGGAGCGACCGGGGTAGCCGATACGGTGACTGGCTCGGGCCCGGCCGCGCGCACCGCAGCCCGCGCCGCCGCGACTCCACCCCCCGGAGGAACCGCCTGGTCCACGGGAACCGCCTGGTCCACGGGAACGGCCCGACCCGCCGAGGCCGGAACCACGCCCGCCCCACCCTGCGCAAGCCCCTGCCCATGCCCATGCCCATGCCCATGCCCATGCCCATGCCCATGCGCATGCGCATCAGCCCCAGGGACGTACCCCATGGCAGGGCCGGCACCGCCGCCACCGCCACCGCCGCCGGAGAAGTTCACACCGCGCTCGATACGGTCCAGCCGGGCCATGACGGACCGCTCGTCCCCGTACGCGGCGGGGAGCAGCACGCGCGCGCAGATGAGTTCGATCTGGAGTCGCGGCGATGTGGCGCCACGCATCTCCGTCAGCCCCTCATTGACGAGATCGGCGGCGCGGCTCAGCTCAGCGGCGCCGAAAACGCTCGCCTGCGCCTGCATCCGCTCCACCACGTCGACAGGAGCATCGATGAGGCCCTTCTCCGCGGCGTCGGGCACGGCCGCGAGGATCACGAGATCTCTCAGCCGCTCCAGCAGATCGGCAACGAACCGCCTCGGATCATTACCGCCCTCGATGATCCGGTCCACGACCTCGAAGGCCGCGGCGCCGTCCCCCGCGGCGAAGGCCTCGACGACCGAATCGAGCAGCGAGCCGTCCGTGTACCCGAGCAGCGAGGTGGCCATGGCGTACGTCACACCGGCCTCACCCGCACCCGCGAGCAGCTGGTCCATGACGGACATGGAGTCACGCACGGACCCGGCACCGGCCCGCACCACCAGCGGCAGCACCCCGTCCGCAACGGGAATGCCCTCCTGCCCGCAGACCTCGCCGAGATACTCCCGAAGGGTCCCCGGCGGCACCAGCCGGAACGGGTAGTGGTGGGTCCTCGACCGAATCGTCCCGATGACCTTCTCGGGCTCGGTGGTGGCGAAGATGAACTTCAGATGCTCGGGCGGCTCTTCGACGACCTTCAGCAGCGCGTTGAAACCAGCCGACGTGACCATGTGGGCCTCGTCGATGATGTAGATCTTGTACCGACTGCCGGCGGGCCCGAAGAAGGCCTTCTCCCGCAGGTCACGGGCGTCGTCGACGCCACCGTGCGACGCGGCGTCGATCTCGATGACGTCGATCGAACCGCGCCCGTTCCTCGCCAGGTCCCGGCAGGACTGGCACTCCCCGCAGGGCGTCGGCGTCGGCCCCTGCTCGCAGTTCAGGCATCGGGCCAGGATCCGTGCGCTGGTGGTCTTCCCGCATCCGCGCGGGCCGCTGAACAGGTACGCGTGATTGACCCGGTTGTTCCGCAGCGCCTGCTGCAACGGGTCGGTTACATGCTCCTGCCCGATGACCTCGGCGAACGACTCCGGGCGATAGCGGCGGTACAGCGCGAGAGACGACACGCATACGAGGTTATAGGCGCCCACTGACAACAGGGACCGCCCGGAGAGCAGGCTCCTCCCCACACTCGTACAAGTCCCGTACAAGTAGTGGAGGCAAACGCAAGCGCCCCCCACGCACCCGCCAGAGCCAACCTACCCTTGCTGCCTTCCGGCCCTGGGGGAGTTCAGTCAGATAGCGCCACGTGAGGGGCTCCGCACAGGGTACAGGATCTGAGCGGGGGGAACGAGTTCGCGAGCACTCCTCCACGTCTTGTATTGTTTGCCGCGGAGGATTCGCCTAGTGGCCTAGGGCGCACGCTTGGAAAGCGTGTTGGGGGCAACCCCTCACGAGTTCGAATCTCGTATCCTCCGCCAGTGCCTCACCGGGCACGATGTCGAAGGGCCCCACCGTTCGCGGTGGGGCCCTTCGTCGTTCGTGGTTGCAGTTGCTGGGATCCTGCGGGACCCGACGCGGCGATCGGAGATGGGACGGCAGGGAGTCTCCGGCCGGTTCGGGCAACGTCTCCGTCGCCTCTGGACCTTGCCCGCCCTGTCGGTGATGGCTGACAGGCTGAGTGCACCTGAACCACCGTCATCTGGAAGGCAGCATGAGCGCCGATCTTGGTCCGCTGACCGTCACGCGCCGCAGCGGCAGCGAGTCGATACTGGCCAATGGTGCAACGGTAGGCAGCCTCGGTGATTTCTGGAGCTGGGCATGCTCCGACCTGGCCAACAACACCATGCGAGGCGTCCTTGCCGAGTACCTTGTCGCGCTGGCCCTCAGCTCCGCGACCGGAACCCGTACTGAGTGGGACACCGTCGACATCCGTACGCCCGAGCGGTGGCGGGTGGAGGTGAAGTCATCGGCGTACCTGCAGTCCTGGGCGCAGTCCAAGTTGTCGAAGGTCTTGTTCTCCATCGCATCGGCCTCCGGGTGGGATGCCCAGACCGGCACGAGCTCGACCGACGTACTACGCCGCTCGGACGTGTACGTCTTCTGCATGCTGCACCACCAGGACAAGCAAACCCTCGATCCTCTGGACCTCGACCAGTGGACCTTCTACGTCCTGCCCACCCGCGTCCTGGACGAACACTGCCCGAGCCAGCGAACCATCAGCCTCGCCAGCCTCCGCCGCCTCGACCCACTGGAGACCGGCTTCTCCGGCCTGCGGAAGGCAGTCGTCGCCTCGTGCGCCGAAGGAACCGCATAGCCCTCAGGGGATATGCGGTTCCTTCGAGATGACGATCAAGACGAGGCCGTTCGCCTCGTGCCGGCCATCGCTGCGACACCCCGGCACGGGGCACCGAGAACAGGGCCCGTCGGGTTTCTCGGCGGGCCAGGACGGGCGTGGGCATGTGGTCTCACGGGCTGCCGGAGTCGGAGATGTTCTTCACGACGTCGCCCAGGACATTGACGATTCCCTGGCCGAACTCGGTCGGTGCGATCAGTACGCCGAAGACCAGCACGATCGACACGGTCAGCCACTGGTTGGCCTTGCTCTGGAACTGGCCTTTGCGGCCAATGCGGAAGTAGATGATCACGGCCAGCAGGACCGCCACGTTGAGCGTCAGGATCACTGGACCAACTCCCCCTCCTGATCAGGACAGTGCCGTCGGGCGACGCGGCGGCGGTATGCGGTTGAGCAGGTCCCACAGCGGCCGTGATCCGGCAGCCCATTCGCCCAGGACGCGGCGGTCGACGAGGTGGATTCGGTGTTCCCTGCCCCAGGGGATCGCCTTCGAGGAGAAACGACCGTTGGTGAGCACGACCGCGATGTCCGCGCCGTGGACCTGCCGGGCGGTGCCGTTGACCTGCTGCAGCACGCCCACGCCTACGGCCGAGCCGCGGTCGCCATCGCGACGGTGCTTGCACTGGATCGCCCAGACGCGGCCCGCTGGCTCGGTGCCCCGTACGTCGCAGGCGTCGTCGCCGGCGCCGCCGATCCGCTCTGCCGTGCAGCCGTCGCGGCGCATCAAGTCCCGTATGGAGAACTCGAATGCGCGGTGGTCCAGTGCGTCAATTTCTGCGATGCGCAGCCTCAGGGCCTGAGTCCGGACGCGTTTCCACTCGGCTCGCTGCCGGGCCTGCTGGAGCCAGAAGCCGCCCGCGACCGAGGCGACCACGGCCGCGAGGACGAGGAGCCACCAGTGAGCGAGCAGCCACTGCACGGCGGCGATGACCAGGCCAGCCGCTACCACGGCACCGACCAGCAGAGCGATCTGCTCGTCCTGCTTCTTGGAACGGCGGACTGAGCGGCGCCGCGCCGGGCGGCGCCGCGCCGGGCGGCGCCGCGCCGGCCGACGGCGGCTCACCGGGCCGCCCCCGGTGGGACCGGAGCGACGGCGGCGATCTGCGGCCAGGAACTGGCGTCACCACCGGACCTCGCTCCGCCGCGTATGACCCTCGTCATCCATGCCGTCATGATCGACATCCCCCTCTGGGCAGTTGCGTTGACGCATCCCTGCACAGGTCATATGACAGCACGCACCACTGACAGTACGTAAGGAGACGATCACGCGAAGCGAGGGGGTTTCGGCCAGCAAGACCCACCGATCCGACCTACTGGATAAAGACGATCTGCGCGTTCGGTGGTAAGTCGGATCAGGTTTCAGCCGATTCCGCGCATCGCGGCGTGACGAAACTTCACGCGGGCAATTCCCGTTCCACGGGCCCGACGCCGCGCCAGTCCGGCGTCGAGGTCACGTCCGCCGAGGCACGGCCTACGAATGCATCAACTTTCGTTCGGGGCCGTGGGTGGAGTTCGGGCATGGGCAGGGTTGAGGAACCGCTTGCGGGCCGAGGCGAGCCACCAGGTACCGCAGAAGACGACGACTCCGACCGCGATCAGGGCGTAGTTGAAGGTCTTCGCGGTGAGGGGTGAGGTCTGCGGCAGCATGAACAGCACCGTGATCACCAGCACCCATACGACGGCGATCGTGCCGACGAGGGTGGACCAGGAGCCCAGGTGCCACGGGCCACGCTCGAACCGGTCCCCCTGCCGCAGCCGCAGCCGCAGCCGCAGGAAGGTAGGCATCACGGACGCGATGTACAAGCCGATGGTCGCGATCGAGGTGGCGGCCGCGTAGGCGGTTCCACAGGTAGGGCAGGCCCAAGACGAACGCGCCGCCGGTGGCCAGCCATACGGCGTTGGCGAGGGCGCGGGGGGGGTGAGCTTGTGCCACGTCCGGGAGAACGGCAGGGCCCCGTCGCGGGAGAAGGCATAGATCATACGGGAGTTGGCGGTCACCGACGCCATGCCGCAGAACAGCTGCCGGCTGATGCGCCGTCCAGCCCATCCATGCAACGCCATGTGGTCGGAGCGGTCTGTCCTGGGCCTGACCAGGTACCGCAGGTCGAGGATGGCGGATTTATGCTGGCGCCAGGCGGCGGCAACACACGTGTCCCATCACCACCGCGTAGGTCGGACGCGGCGGGCCGAGCTCTCCGCGACCCCTGTGTCGTCAGGTGATACCGAAGTGGCGAGATACCTCGTCGATCGTGAAGCGGGATCGGAGCTTGCAGGCGGAGTTCTGGTTGGCGAAGAACCCGGTCCGCCACAGTGCTCTCGCGCGCGGCACAGCCTGTTCCCAGTCGACCGGCACGATCCACTCACGACGGTCCTCACCGTCTTCCTCGGCTGCCGTACCGTCGTGGGCTCGGTAGCTGCCCTCGAGGGGGAGGTCGGTCACCCGATGGCTCTCGCCGTCGACGGTGAGAGCGGCGTTCTCGAAGGGCTGCGGCTCGCCGGACACCGTGCCCACGCCGACGTATCCCGTTTTGGGTATGTGGGTGAAGACCCGCGCCCCCACTGGCAGGGAACGGAGCGTGCGGGAGAACCAGTCACCGCCGCCGGCCGACACAAAGCCGTAGCGCAGCGCGTCCTCCCAGCTCCGGTGGCCCGGCTCGGCGCCGAAGGAGACGAACCAGTCCGTGCCGTTCCACGGCTCCTGTTTACCCCGCCCCTTCTTTCCCGGAGACGGTGCCGCGTCCTCGACGTCGTCCAGTAGCCAGGTGCGCGCTAGATAGGAGCGTCCCTCGTCCTCGAAGTAGCGGAAGAACAGCACATTGACGGGAACCCCGTAGCCGGAGGCCAGGTAGGTGACGATCCGCTCGGTGGCGACGTCCATCTCGCTTGCAACTACGGTGAGGGCATGGGTGCTGTTCAGCGCTTCCGGAATGCTGCCGCCGAACCGCAGCGCGAACGCCTCGTCCAGTTCCCTAGCCAGGTCCCGGCCACGGGCGTACGCCGCGTAGATCTCCCGCACCTGCTCATTGGTGAGTTCCTGAACCCACGAGCCGTAGTCGAGGACCTGCGCCACAACCTCCCGGGGCGTACGGTCCCGCTTCAGCTCCAACACATGCAGGCCGCCCTCGGCGTCCATGCCAAGCAGGTCGACGACCTTGCCGTGGTCCGTCTGCACCTGTCGGCCGATCAACAGGAGCGGTCTCCCCAAGATCTCTGGATCGGCCTCTATCAGTTCTTCCAGCCTCGACTCCAGTGGCATTGGCCGCGTAACCACGCGCACCGGCTCTTCATCCACCCGCCACAACCCGAACTCCAGCGGCACCGTGTACTCCCCATCCGATCCGACACACTCAGAAGGACAAGCAGACCTTGCGGACAGCGAGGTCTTCAAGTCAGCCTCCATGCCCCGCCCATGAGCGCGTCGTCGGTGGTTCACACCGTGCGGAGGCCCATGGAGGTTCGCCCTCCCCGCCGCCTTCGGCAGAGGGCCCCAGTGGCACAGTGAGCGCATGCAGCCGCCTGCCTGGGCGGGGACCGTGGACACCCCGCTATCCGCGCCCGACGCCTTCGACGTCCCCGTGTTCCTCCGCCGTAGCTCACCGCTGGCCCCCGCGCCGCGGCCCACTCCTGTGATGGTGGCCTTGGCCCACCAACCATTGCCCCAGGGCGCTGGCATACCTGCGGACGGCGCGTATCTGGTCGGCACGACGTGGCGTGCGCTCCTGGATGCCACGATCGCGGTGGGACGGGACATCAGCTCCTGGATCACCGCTACGCCCCGTCTCGCACGCCACGAGATCAAGGCACGCCGGTACCCCCTCTCCGCCTACCTGGTACGGGCCGGGCGCGAGGTCGTACCCAGCGTCGTCTACACCCACGGAACGGAGAGCTCGACCCGTACCGCCTTCGGCTACCACGTGGGCATGACGATGGCCCAGTGGGCCTGCCAGACGATGGGGCTCGGCCCCACCACACACGCTGAGAGCGCGATACCACCAGGCGCGGCGCCCGGCTGGGACAAGACGCCCAGTCTGCCGGACCTGTTCGGCACGCACCCGGCCACGTCCGAGCTTTGGCTGGTCGAGGCAAAGGGGAGCCGTCGTCTCGGCATGGGGCCCAGGATCAAGGGGGCGCAGCAACTGGACGTCGGCACCCTCGTCCCCGTTGCACACCAGAAGGTGCTGTGCGGGACCAGCTTGGAGCGGCGCCTGTTCATGATGATCGACGTCGAGGGCGACCCGCCGGCCGGGGACCCCAGCAACACCTCCGACGAGGAAATGCTGCAGCAGGACGACGAGGCTCTCCTGGAGCTCGCTCGATCGCGCATGCTGACGTATCTGGCCCTTTCGTCGTTGCCGCGGGACGGGTTGCGCGTCACGGCAGTCGGCAGGCCCGAGGAGGAGGCAGCAACGCGAAGGGCCCCGATCCGACTGTTGGAGAGCGACGGGCCCACAGCCGAGCTGCGTCGCCACGTCGCACCAGATTCCAGGGACGCGGACATCAGGCAACAGCACGGCCTGGACATGCTGACGGGACGGATTCCGGGCACGGATCTCATGCTGGGGATGTCCCGACGTCTGTACGGCGCGTGCCGCGAGCTGGCCTACGCAGAGCGTCGCGTCATCGCACGTGTCCGAGAAGAACGACCCATGTACTTGGACGAGCTGCCCCGTGCGGTTCAGCGCCAGGAGAACGCGGTAGCGCAGCGGCCCGAACGGCAGATGAGCGATCGCGTGCGTGAGGAAAGAGCCGCTGCTGCTCAGGAGTACGCGCGCAGAGTTCGAGCGGAACAGCTAGACGATCAGCTCCGCTCCGTACGTGAAGGTTTCACGATGGGAGACAGCGGCTCCTGGATGCACCTCATCGATCTGACTCCGCGTCTCGCGCTCCCCAGCGAGGAGGGCTTCCTGGAGGCAGCGACCTCGGACACCTACCTCGCGGTCGAGGAGGAGGCACTCGACCTGGATACCGACGTCGAGTAGCGATGGCCGGCCAGAGCTGATGGGACGGCCTCCAGCAGTGGTCCGGCGCGGACTGGCCAGCGACTCGAACGACTCCCTCAGCGCGAGCTTGGATGCCCCGATCAGCCGCGTTTCCTTGGTTGCAGTTCTGGTTGCGTTCCCTGCCGTACGACATCGTTCAGAAGCCCCACCCGAGTCGGCTGCACCGCAGGTCAGAACACTCCCGCACATCCCCGAACTCCCAGACGAACATTTGGAAAGCGTGTTGGGGGCAACCCCTCACGAGTTCGAATCTCGTATCCTCCGCCAGTGCCTCACCGGGCAATACGTCGAAGGGCCCCACCGCGCGTTGGGGCCCTTCGACGTTGTCCTCAGGCCTCGTTGTCCTGGTTTTTGATGGCGGTGGTTCGCTCCGCTCAGGCGAGGAGTTTCGCGAGCTGGGCCATCTCGGTGGGCGGGTCGATCACCGGCTGGATGAGGAGTTCGTCGATGCCGGCCTGTTCCAGGGTGGTGATGCGGGCGAGGAGGTCTTCGCGGGTGCCGACCAGAGCCAGGGTGTCCATCAGCGAGGGCAGAACCAGATCCCGGTCCCGCGGTGCAATGCGTCCAAGGTAGTTGGGGTAGAGCTTGGTGTGCCTGTCCGGCGCCGTGGGGGTGGTGCCGCGCCGGTCGAGGAGCCGCCGCACTGCTTCGCGTTGTTCGGGGTGGAGTTGCTCGACGAAGGCGCGGGTGTCGGCGGCTGTGTCGGCGGCGAAGGCCAGCAGCGACAGGACGAGGTGGCCCGTCGTATCCCGGGCCGCGTCGCCGTAAGGGTCCTCGTCCTCGTCGAGCAGGTGGAGCGAGGTGACCACATAGGAGTCCGTGGGGGAATCGGCGTCGCGGGGTGTGCCCTGGGCGGCGTGGCGGCGGGCGTCGTGCAGCGTCTGCCAAGCGGTGGGGTCCAGCAGACCGAAGGAGATGATGCCGGTGTTGCGGCGGCCGGCGACGGCGACGGCCTTCGGCCCGAGCGCGGCCACGACGAACTCGATCGGGTCGGAGGTGTTCACGTGTGTCCCTGTGTGCAGGAACTGGATGTCGCGGACCAGCTCACCTTCGCGGTACACGGTCGACCGTCCGGCGCACAGGTCCTGCAGTGCGGTGGTGAAGTTCTCCAGCGTGGCCGCTGTGGTCGGCCGCATGCCCAGGGTGCGACGGGCGGTGTTTCCGGTGCCGACCCCGCAGATGATCCGGCCCGGTGCGAGGGCGTTGAGGCTGGCGAGCCCGGTCGCGGCGGCGGGGGCGGAGCGCAGCGCCGGTGAGGTCACGCCGATGCCGAGCCGGATGCGACGGGTGGCCTTTGCACACAGGCTCAAGGCGACGAAGGGGTCCCCCTGGACCATCGGGGTGTCGTTGACCCAGAAGCTGTGCAAGCCCAACTCCTCGGCCCGCACAGCGAGATCTTCCACACCGGGGTGCGCGGCGACCACGACGCCAGCACGCATCAAGCCTCCAAGGTGTGAGGATCGATTCGAACTCGCTCAGCATGACAGCTCTTGAGAGCCCGTGTTGCTCGCTCCAGCGGGTGTCAGCCGGGGGCCGCGACCGGCTCGCCTGCGGTGCCGGGGGCCGCGACGGGTGGCCGCGCTGCCGGGGGCCGCGACCGGCTCGCCCGCGATGCCAGTGGCCGCGACGGCCCGCTCGCGGTGCCGGTGTCGCTGAGGGCGGCGAGGTACCGCTCGGCGTCGAGGGCTGCCGCGCAGCCGGAACCTGCGGCGGTGATCGCCTGCCGGTAGGTGTGGTCGACGACGTCACCCGCGCCGAAGACGCCGGCGATGTTCGTGCGGGTGGAGGTAGAGGGGGAGTCGACCTTGAGCTAGCCCTCGCCGTCCAGGTCCAGCCGGCCGGTGACCAGGTCGGTGACCAGGTCGGTACGCGGGGCGTGGCCGATGGTGACGAAGAGTCCGGTGGCCGGGAGTTCGGAGGTCTCGCCGGTGACGGTGTCGCCCATGCCCGCGGCCGCAACCGTGGCCCTGCCCGTACCCGTACCCGTACCCGTACCCGAGCCCGCCGCCGAGCCCGCCGCCGAGCCCGCAGCCGTGCTCACACCCGGGGCTCCGGCGCGATCTCCTTGATCAGGCCCTCGACCAGCTCCTTGATCTCGTCGCGGATCGGGCGTACGGCCTCGACGCCCTGGCCTGCCGGGTCCTCCAGCTGCCAGTCCAGGTAGCGCTTGCCGGGGAAGACGGGGCAGGTGTCGCCGCAGCCCATGGTGATGCAGACGTCCGACTCCTTCACCGCGTCCACGGTGAGCATCTTCGGGACCTCGGCGGAGATGTCGATGCCGACCTCGCGCATGGCCTCGACGGCGGCCGGGTTGACGCCTGCGCCCGGGTTGGAGCCGGCGGAGCGGACCTCGACGCGGTCGCCGGCCAGATGGGTCAGCCACGCGGCGGCCATCTGGGAACGGCCGGCGTTGTGGACACAGACGAACAGCACGGACGGCTTGTCGGACATCAGGAGGTCTCTCTTGGTCTCGCGCCTGGCAGGCGATATCCGCCCGGCGGCAGAGGAGGGCACACACATCAGCACCCGATGGTGTCAGTCACCACTGATGTGAGAGTATCAGCGCATGCTGACGTCAGTCGATACTGATCTGATGCGGGTCCTGGCGGACCCGCTCCGCCTCCAGATCGTCACCCTGCTCGCCAAGGAGACGCTCTGCAGCACGCACCTGGTCGAGGAGACGGGGGCCAGACAGACCAACCTCTCCAACCATCTGAAGGTGCTGCGCGAGGCCGGGGTCGTGGAGACCGAGCCCTGCGGCCGGTTCACCTACTACCGGCTCAGGTCCGATGTCATCGCCACCCTGGCCGGACAGTTCGCCGACCTCGCGGAGACCGCGCGCGCCACCGCCGAGAACAACGTCAAGCGGTCCTGCCCCTGATTCCCGCCCCTTCGGCGACTGCACCGAGGAGTCCTGTTGCCCGCCACCGAGGCCACCGAGCACGACAGAGCCGGGAAGTCCGCCACAGCCCCCGGCGCCGAGCCGCAGCCCGCGCCGGGGGCCACCCCGCCGCGTAACCCGCTGGTCGCCCGCGCCGCCGCCGAGCTCATCGGCACGGCGCTGCTGGTGGCGGTCGTGGTCGGCTCCGGCATCCAGGCCACCGACCTGACCAAGGACGTCGGCCTCCAACTGCTGGCCAACTCCACGGCCACCGTCTTCGGCCTCGGCATCCTGATCCTCCTGCTCGGCCCGGTCTCCGGCGCGCACTTCAACCCGGTCGTCACCCTGGCCGAGTGGTGGACGGCGCGACGCGGGGGCGCCGGAGTCACCCTGCGCGAGGCCGCGGTGTACGTCCCCGCGCAGATCGTCGGCGCGATCGCGGGTGCCATCCTTGCGGACGCGATGTTCGGCAGACCGCTGGTCGAGTGGTCCACGCACGACCGGTCGGCCAGGCACCTGCTGCTCGGTGAGGTCGTCGCCACCGCCGGCCTGATCCTGTTGATCTTCGGCCTCGCCCGCACCGACCAGCTGCGCTTCGCCCCGGTGGCCGTCGCCTCCTACATCGGCGCCGCCTACTGGTTCACCTCCTCGACGTCGTTCGCCAACCCGGCGGTGACCATCGGCCGTGCCTTCACGGACACGTTCGCGGGCATCGCCCCGGGCTCGGTCGCGGGCTTCATCGGCATGCAAGTCTTCGGCGGCGCGGTCGGCCTGGCGCTGGTGGCTCTCATCTTCAGGCGCGGACGATCGGCCGAGTGACCGACAGGACGCAGGTCGTCCACGGCGATCGACGGCGGCCGAGCGGGCTTGCGGCCGGCCGCCACCTGCGCCGCCCCGGTCTCGACTTCGTCGTCCCCGACGCGCGGACCACATGCCCGGCCGCTGTCGATCGCACCGGGCGCGCGCCTGACGGCAGGCCTGGCAGCACGTATGAGGGCACGCCTGACGGCAGGCCTGGCAGCACGTCTGGCAGCACGTATGACGGCACGCCTGACGGCACGCCTGGGACTCACCGCGTCTGTTCTCCCCGGCCGCGTACTCCTCACTGCCCGGCCGCCTCATGCCGACGCAGTGGCGACGCAGTGCCGACGCAGTGCCGACGCAGTGGCGGCGTAATGCCGACGCAGTGGCGGCGTGGTGGCGGCGTAGTGGCGGCGTAGTGCCAGTGGGATGTCGGTCACCTGCCGCACTCAGCAGGGCAACCACAGCCTCACGGACCATGGGGGGGTGGGGGGCGGGACAGGGGATCAGCGCTCCACAGGTTCGGCTGCACGGTTCGGTGCATCCTTACTCAGCGCAGTTGCTCGGCCAGTCCGACGATGATGCCCTCAGGGCCGCGGACGTAGCAGAGCAGATAGCTGTCCTCGAACCGGGCGATCTCGCCGAGGAGTTCGGCGCCGTGCGGGCGCAGGCGGGCAACGGTGTCCTCGATGTCGTCGACGGCGAACATGACGCGGTGCGTGCCCAGAATGTTGTGCGGCCGGTTGCGCGGCCCGGCGCTGATCACCGCGGGGCTGCGGTACTTCGCCAGCTCGAGCCGGCTGTGACCGTCCGGGGTCCGGACCATCGCGATGTCGCAGCGGACGCCGTCGAGTCCGGTGCACCGGTCGGCGACGGGGCCCTCGACCTCCGCCCTGCCCTCCAGCTCCATACCGAGTTCCACGAAGAACGCGACGGCGGCATCCATGTCCTCGACGACGATGCCGACGTTGTCCATCCGCTGAATCGCCATGCTGGGTTCTCCTTCTTCCTCGGGCGGCCGACGGTGGCCGCTGATGTCCCCGGGACGGAGCCGATGCCACGTTCTCGACATCCGCAGAGCGCAGAACACAGAACGCAGAACGCCAAACTACGAATGGCGAACGCCGAACGCCGAACGCCGAACTCCGAACTCCGAACTCCGAGAATCCTGGATCGAGCCTCAGGTCAGATTCATCCGGGTGGGGTTCGCTGCTCGCTCGGGTGTCCGGGAACTACCCCGGGATTGTCCTTGATCGGTAACGGACGCATCCCGTGGCCGTTGTTCCTCGTCCTGCCATGTGGTCGCGAGGTGACCAGGGAATCGGCGAGGAACTGCGGGAAAGCGGGGCGGACATGGCGCGACACGGTGGCGGGCGGGGCTGGTACGGCAAGGTGCTCGGCGCGGCGCTCGGGGTGACGTTGCTCGCCTCCGGTGCCTCGCTGTGGACCGCGCAGGCCGGTGCCGTGAACGGCTCGACGCCGAAGGCGACCGCGTCGGCCGAGCCGGGCAGTGACGTCAAGCCGGTCTCGGCGACCATCGCACACGCCTCGGAAGCGGGGGCGCGCGGCGTCAACATCACCATCGACGACGGCCCCGACCCGGTGTGGACCCCCCAAGTGCTCGACCTGCTGCGGGAGTACGGGGTGAAGGCCACGTTCTGCATGGTGGGGACGCAGGCGCAGGCCTACCCCGACCTCGTGAAGGAAGTGGTCGCGGCCGGACACCGGCTCTGCGACCACTCGGTGTCGCACGACACCACCATGGACAAGAAGTCGCAGGCCTACCAGTCGCAGCAGATCCTCGACGCCGAACGCATGATCACCGAGGCGTCCGGGGGCGTACGGCCGATGTACTACCGGGCGCCCGGCGGGGCCTTCACCCCGTACAGCCGCAAGCTCGCCGCCTCCCGCGGCATGCGCCCGCTGGGCTGGAACGTGGACACCAAGGACTTCGAGCTGCCGGGTACGGACGCCATCGTCGCCACCGTCGAGCGGGAGTTGCCGGGCGGGCCGACGCTCCTCTTCCACGACGCGGGAGGCGACCGCTCCCAGACCATCGAGGCCCTGCGCCAGATCCTGCCCCAACTCACGGAACAGGGCTACACCTTCGGCTTCCCGGTGCGCTGAGCGGCGTCAACTGGTGGGTGGCAGTGCTGGAGGACAAGGCGACAAGGCCGAACGCAGAAACGGCCGAGACACCACGACGGAACCTCCCACCGCTCTCCGAACACGGAAAGCCGGAGCACTCCGCGCCGGATGTCCATCGGCGCGAGGACCTGGACGAGGGACGAGTACGGACTGCGCCGGCCGTGACCGCGAGGCCGGCCGTCAGCCCGAGAGGCGACCGCCACCACGAGACCAGCCGTCACCGCGAGGCCGGCGGTCACCTGGGGACACCCCGAGACCAGCCGTCACCCCCCGAAGCCAGCCGCCACCCCGAGACCATCCGCCACCCCCGAGGCCGATGGTCACCCCCAGACCATCCGTCACCCCGAGGCCGGCCGTCACCGCACGGAACTCACCCGCAGGACAGCGAGCCCACCCAGCACGGCAAGGATGGTGGCCGTCGGGAAGATCAGCGCGTACGAGTCGGTGCTCACCACGATCGCGCCGGCCACCGCGGGGGCCAGGATCTGCGGAGCGGTGGAGGCGAAGTTGACGACGCCCAGATCCTGGGCGTAGGAGGCGGACCGGGGGAGGACCTGGGTGATGAGCGCGGTGTCGACGGCCTCGAAGCAACCGAAGGCCAGTGAGCCGAGGACCGTCATGACTAGGTATCCGGTGACGGTCGGGCTGATGAGCGGTATCAGCATCGCGCCGCCCAGCGCTGTGGCCGCACAGGCCACGAACACCTTCCGGCGCCCGATCCGGTCGGACACGATGCCCGCCGGGACGACCGAGAGGCAGATGCACAGGGCCGCGATTCCGGCCACGACGGGGACGACGTCGACCGCGTCGTCGCCCAGTCCTATGTAGTCGTCGAGCAGGTAGAGGCTGTAGGCCTGCACGAGGAAGAAGCCGGTGTAGGTGAGCGTGCGGCTGGCGAAGGCCCACCAGAAGTCGGGGTGTTCCTTCGGGGAGACGAGGAAGGACCGCCACTTTCGCTTCCGCGTCGGGTCGGGCCTGACACGCGCCACGGACCGGTTGTCGGGGTCGGGTGCGATGAACAGCCGCGTTCCGGCGAGGGCCACCGGTATCAGGCCGAGGACGAGGTAGGCGACGCCGTAGTCGGACGAGATCACCGAGCCGAGCACGGTTCCGCCGACGGAACCGAGCATCATGCCGAGACTGAGGGCGGAGCTGAACCGGCCTCGCCGTTCGGCCGGAACCCGGTCGGGCAACACCGCGGCCAGCGGCCCCTGCGCGGCGCTCAGCACGAACTCCGAGGCGACGTACAGGACGGCGAGCGTGACCAGCGACCCGGCCCCGCCCATCCCCCACAGGAACGGGATGGCAAGGACGCTGCCGCCCACGATGAAGGGCGTACGACTCCCCGAGCGGGTACGCGTCCGGTCGGACAGTGCCCCGGCCAACGGCTGCGCCACCATCGCGGCGGCAGCTCCGAGAAGGGTGAACAGGCTCAGGACACCGGCCTTGCGGTCGTCACCCGCGAGGTCCTGGACCTGGAGCGCGAGCAGCACACCCGGCACGGCGCCGTACACGATCGAGATGCCGAACTGGGAGGTGCTGATGGACACCATCAGGCGAAAGGGCGCGGTAGCCGTACGCGAACTGGCCGCGGACGCATTGCGCACCTGCTGCGGGAGGGGAGGGGGCAAGGCAGGCAAGGCGTCTCCAACGAGGTCGGGGGATACGGCGCCGGGAGGCGTGTTGTCGAGGTGCGGGGCGGCATCCGGCCGCGTTCCGAAGGGGTTGACCGCCGTCTGATCGACGGGGAAGTCAGTGGTGAGCCGGTCCATGGGCAGGGTGAGAGGAAGGCGCATCTGCGGGCAGCCGTGGAACGCAGCCGACGGTGAGCAGCTCCTGGGTCACGTGCGGCGCGACGGTGATACGGCGAGAGCGCATCGCCGTATCACCGTCGCGCCGTACGTTGCCGCCGCCGCTGCACGACCACGCACTCACGTCGGTACGCACCCACGCCATCCCCAGATCCCGTACATATGCGCCAGAACCCGCACATACACGTCAGATGCCATACATACGCATCAGTTCCCGTACATACGCATCCGAGCAGGTATTTCGACTACAGCGTATCCATAATGAGTCAGGCAGGTAAATGGGCGCGTAAGCACCGCTTCTGCCAAGCCGGCGGCACCCCACAGGCGGGGGCGGTCGTGATCGCCGACGAGCCGGCACGCCACGCCGCCACCTCACCGGGCACAACGCGAAGGGCCCCACCGCGAACGGTAGGGCCCTTCAACGTTCTCCGACCGACTAGCCGCTGGCGCCGCCTGTGCCGCTAGGCCACCTGCACCGCCTGTGCCGCTAGGCCACCTGCACCGCCTGTGCCGCTAGGCCACCTGCACCGCTAGGCCGCCCGCGCTGCTACTCCCAGCCGAGGACCTTGAAGTCCTTGCTGACGAAGACGTGGTGCGGCCAGTTGACGCCGACGTTGTGGACCTCGTACTCGCCGCCGCTCAGTTCCACCACGCGGTTCATGACGCCTCCGGGGACGACGGCCTGCGCGGCCTTGACCGCCTTGTCGGCGGTGGTCCCGGCGAGGATGGTTCCCTCTCCCTCGGTGTAGGCCGGGATCTCGCCGACCGACTTGTCAGGTGACGGCGCCCCCTGTTCGAAGGCGATCACCCCGGCCGCCGTGGCGGCCGCGACGCCGCCGTCCCCCTTGGGCTGCACGATGACCTGCGTGGCGGTGATGGTCGAGCTGTCGACCGTCCCCAGGACGAGGACGCTCTCACCCTCCTTGACCGCCTTCGCGGTGGTGCGGTCGGTGCCCTTCGTGTACGTCGTGGTGGACGCCACGTCGGCGGTCACCACCACGCCGGTCGCCGTCGTGAAGGTGAAGCCCGTAGTGGTCTTGGTGTCGACGATGCCGGTCGAGCCTCCCTCGGAGGGATCAGCCACGGGCCCGCCCTCCGCGGGCACGGTGGGCGTCGCCGCGACGTCGAGGGGCGACACGGAAGCCGCCGAGGCGGACGTGCCGCCGGCGAGTCCAGCCACCGCACAGGTCAGTCCGGCGGCCAGGATCAGTCCACCGGTCTTCTTCGACAGCAGCCGCCGCGCGTGCGGTCGGCGGGCTTTGACGGCCAGGGTCGCCGGGGCGGGCTCGGCGGACGACTGGCTGGTGGGGTCGAAGTCGTTCATGACGACGCTCCTCTTTCGCTTGTGGGGGGTAACTGCGTTGAGACTGCACCCCGTTCATACGAGAAGGCTGTGGGCGCCCTTAAGAACTCCTTGCAATGATCAGCGGCGCCCGTCACCCACTCGTTGCCCAGATTTAATGCGTGACGTCTTGGCACCCCAGGATCTACGCGCGTAACTTGAGCCGACTCCCCACACCAGCCACTCCATGTGCCGCCCGCCGGTGGCGCGTTGCCGTTCGTGATGTACGAGGAGACAGTCGGCGTGTCCAGAACTCCGCACAGCAGACCCCGTTGGCGCCATCTCGCCTACCCGCTCCTCTCGACGGGAGTGACCGGGGCGTTCGTTCTGACCGCGGTGCCCGCGGCCTCCGCGGTGCCCTCCACCGGCGCGTTGATCGCCGAGGTGTACGGCGGCGGGGGCAACTCGGGTGCGACGCTCACCCGGGACTTCGTCGAACTCGGCAACGCCGGTTCGGCGTCGCAGGACCTGTCGGGCTACAGCGTCCAGTACCTGTCCGGTACGCCCTCCGCGACCTCCCAGTGGGGAGTGACCGCGCTCAGCGGCTCCGTCGCACCCGGCAAGCGCTTCCTGATAGCCGAGTCGGCTGGCACCGGCGGGACGACCGCGCTGCCCACCCCCGACACGACCGGCACGATCGCGATGAGCGCGACCAGCGGCACGATCGCCCTGGTCTCCGGCACCACGGCGCTCACCTGCAGGACCGCCGCGGACTGCGCGGCCGACAGCCGGATCGTCGACCTGGTGGGCTACGGCACCGCGGTCGTACGGGAGGGCAGCGGCCCGGCGGCCGGCGCCTCCAACACCGCCTCCGTCGCACGTGCCGCGGCCCTGGCGGACACCGACGACAACGCCGCCGACCTCACCGCGGGCGCGCCCACTCCGTTCAACTCGGCCGGTGAGACGGCCGGTTCGGGTGGCGACGATGGTGGTGGCGGTGACGACGGTGGCGGTGACGACGGCTCGACCGAGCCCGGCACCGTCCGCGTCCACGACATCCAGGGGACGACCCGGCTGTCCCCGCTGGCCGGGCAGACCGTCACCCGGGTACCGGGCATCGTCACCGGGGTACGTACGACGGGCTCGAAGGGCTACTGGCTCCAGGACCCAGCGGCCGACACCGACGCCCGCACCAGCGAGGGCGTCTTCGTATACACCGGCTCGGCCACCCCGGCCGTGCAGGTCGGCGACAGCGTGCTGGCGAGCGGCAAGGTCAGTGAGTACTACCCGAGCAGCACCAGCCAGTCGGTGACCGAGATCACCACTCCCACCACCAAGGTGCTCGCCGGCGGCAACGCGCTGCCGCCGGCCGTCACCCTGGACGCCTCCACCGTCCCCGACGCCTACACGCCCACCGCCGCGGGCGGCAGCATCGACTCCCTCCCCCTCGAACCGGCCACGTACGCACTGGACTTCTACGAGTCCCTGGAAGGTGAGCGCGTCGCGGCCACCGACACCCGCGTGGTCGGTGCGACGACCGCGTACGACGAGGTGTGGGTGACGGTGAAGCCGGGCGAGAGCCCGACCGCGCACGGCGGCACGCTGTACTCCTCCTACGACCAGCCCAACACCGGCCGTATCAAGGTGATGTCGATCGACGACACCGCGACGTTCCCCGTGGCGAACGTCGGTGATGTGCTCTCGGGCACCACGGCCGGTCCGCTCGACTACTCCACGTACGGCGGCTACAACCTCCAGGCCACCCAGCTCGGCACTCTCACCGCGAAGGGTCTGAAGCCCGAGACCACGCGGAAGCAGAAGAGCAAGGAGCTGGCGGTCGCCACGTACAACGTGGAGAACCTGGACGCGGTCGACGAGCAGGCGAAGTTCGACCAGCTGGCCGGCGGTGTCGCGGTCAGTCTCAACTCCCCCGACATCGTCGCCCTGGAGGAGATCCAGGACGACAACGGAGCCACGAACGACGGCACCGTCACCAGCGAGGCGACGCTGACCCGGTTCACCGACGCGATCGTCGCGGCGGGCGGCCCCCGGTACTCCTGGCGCTATGTCGCGCCGGAGAACAACCAGGACGGCGGCGAGCCCGGCGGCAACATCCGGCAGGTCTTCCTCTTCAACGCCGAGCGGGTCTCCTTCACCGACCGCCCGGGCGGCGACGCCACCACCGCGACCAGCGTGGTGAGGACCCGCAAGGGCGCGCAGCTCACCTACTCGCCGGGGCGGATCGACCCCGCGAGCGATGCGTGGGACGCGAGCCGCAAGCCGCTGGTGGGCGAGTTCACCTTCCGGGGCGAGCAGGTCTTCGTGATCGCCAACCACTTCCTCTCCAAGGGCGGCGACGAGCCGCTGCACGGCAGCGACCAGCCGCCCGCCCGCAGCTCGGAGACACAGCGCAACGCCCAGGCGGCCGAGGTCAACACCTTCGTCAAGAGCCTGCTCGCCGCCGACAAGAACGCCAAGGTGGTGGTGCTGGGTGACCTGAACGACTTCGAGTTCTCGCAGACCGTCACCACGCTCACCGCCGGCCGGGTGCTCACCCCGCTGATCAAGACGCTCCCCAAGTCGCAGCGCTACACCTACGTGTACGACGGCAACTCGCAGACCCTGGACCACATCCTGACCAGCCCGGCCGTCACCGCGTTCGACTACGACGTCGTGCACATCAACGCCGAGTTCGCCGACCAGGCGAGCGATCACGACCCGCAGATCGTCCGTATCGACATCGGCAAGTGCGGATAGCGTTAACCGTTCACATATGGGCGCCTGGAGTGCCCAGCCATCTCTCGCCGTGCCATCCCCTCGTCCGTCCGGGACCGGCACGGCGAGAGCCGTTTCACAGGTCGCGCTAAGATTCCAGCCTTTGGGGTGAGCTGGAAACCAACGGGGGATTTGCACGAAATGCGCGTCACGTTTCTGATCCACAACGGCTACGGCGTCGGCGGCACCATTCGCACCACGTGCAACCTCTCGGGCGCGCTCGCCGAGTTGGGGCACGACGTGGAGGTGGTGTCAGTATTCCGGCACCTCCCAGCTCCCCGCTTCTCCTACGACAAACGCGTGCGCCTCCGCCACCTCGTCGACTCCGACAAGAAGAGCTCCGGCTACGAGGGCGACGATCCCGAATTCGCGCTTCCTTCCGCCGATTTCCCGCGCGGCGATCACCGGTACCGCGAGTACAGCGCCCTGACGGACCGGCGAATCGCCGAGTTCCTGGCCGGCCTGGACACCGACGTCATCGTCGGCACCCGCCCCGGGCTCAACGTCCAGATCGCCCGCCAGGCCCCGGCCACCGTCATCAGAGTCGGGCAGGAACACCTGTCCCTCGAAGCCCACTCGCAGCGGCTCGATCTCACTCTGCGCCGCGTCTACCGCAGGCTCGACGCGCTCACCACCACCACCCGCGCCGACGCGGAGGCGTACCGCCGTCGGATGTGGCTGCCGGGCGTGCGGGTGTCCGCCCTCCCCAACAGCGTCCCCGATCCGGGCATCGCCCCCTCCGACTGCTCCGCCCAGCAGATCATCGCGGTCGGCCGGACCGCCCCGGTGAAGCGCTATCCGGACCTGATCAGGGCCTTCGCCCAGGTCGCGGAACAGCGCCCGGACTGGGAACTGCGGATCTGCGGCGTCGGACCCCAGTCCCGTGAACTCAAGTCACTGGTGGGCGAGTTGGAGCTCGCCGACAAGATCAGCTTCCTGGGCAACGTCACCCCCGTCGAACCGGTGATGGCCAAGGCGTCGATCCTGGTGATGTCCTCGCGGATGGAGTCCTTCGGGATGTCCCTCGTCGAGGCCATGCGGGTCGGGCTGCCCGTGGTGAGCACCGACTGCCCGCACGGCCCCCGCGAGATCATCACCCACGGTGTGGACGGCCTGCTGGTACCGCCGGGTGACATCGACGCCCTGGCCGGAGCGCTCCTGGAGCTGATCGACGACGAGCCCCGGCGCCGGCGCATGGGCCAGGCCGGGCTGCTGAAGGGCGCCCGCTACGACCCCGAGCCGATCGCCGAACAGTGCGTGGCCCTCTTCCAGGAACTCCTGGACGCACGCAGCACCGGCGTCGGCGTCGGCACCGGCACCGGCACCGGCACCGGCACCGGTATCAACATCGGCACCACCGCACCTCCGCAACCCCCCACCGTCTTCCTGCGCGCGACCGCACACACCGCCGCCGCACTCATGGGCGTGACCGCCACGAAGGCACGCCGGATACCGGGCGCCCTGAAGCGACGGCTGCGTGCCCGTCTGGGAAAGCCGCCCAAGGGCCAGTAGGCCGTGCCGGCCCTTCCGGGAACCTCGGTGTGACTCGGAGGATCACTCTCACCGGCGTGCGATAGGTTCCCCGCCATGACCGACCCCCGACCGCTCGTCTGGCCGCCCGCCCCGATCAGGACCGAGCGGCTCGTGCTCCGGGAGTCCGAGGCCCGGGACCGCGCGGCGGTCATCGAGCTGCTCACCTCACCGGAGGTGAACGTCTACCTCGGTGGCCCTCGGCCGCGTGCCGAGCTCGAACGCACGGTGCCCGAAATACCCGGTCGGCGTCCCGGCTTCTTCGTGGTCGAGCTCGACGGAGCGGCGATCGGCACGATCCAGCTCGACCCGCACGCCCCCGAGCCTCCGGGCCATCACCGTCTGAAGGCCGGGGAGACCGAGCTCGGCTACCTGTTCCTGCCACAGCAATGGGGACGCGGGTACGCCACCGAGGCGTGCACAGCGGCACTCGACTGGTTCGCCGACGCACTTCCCGGTGAGCCCGTGGTGCTCTACACCCAGACCGCCAACGTCCCCTCGATACACCTCGCGGCGAAGCTCGGGTTCACCGAACTGGAGCGATTCGAGGCGTACGACGCCGAGCAGTGGTTCGGCGTACGGCCGTCGGCCACGCAGCCCGGTTGAGCCAAGTCGCATCAGGACCGGCGCCAGGACAGGTCCCAGGACCTTTCCGGCGGCAGGTCCTAGCCGATCGTCACCGTCTTCTGCACCGTGACCTGGTCGATGTCCGATGTCCGCACGGTGGCCTTCATCGTCCAGGTGCCTGCCAGTGGGAGGGTCAGGCCGTCGGTGGCCCAATAGCCGCCCTTGTCCGTGAGTTCGGCGTCGATCGGTCCGACGTCCTGCTTCGGCAGGGTGAAGGTGAGGCGGAGTTCGGGGACGGTCGCGAGCCCGCCGTCGGGACCGAAGACCACGGCCTGGACGGAGTTCTCGCCCACCCGGCCGGGCGCCAGATCGATCTGGACCTTGCCGCGCCCGCCGGGGGTACCGACGTCGAAGGGGATCAGCGTCGTCGAGCCGGTGGGCTGGTCGGCGGCCACGGTCGCGGCCGCCGTCTCGGTGGCCGCCCGCCCCGGCTGGGTACCGGTCAGCACGGTGGTGATCACCAGCACGACGATCCCGACGGCGACCTCGGCGAACACGGAACGCCGCAGCGCCCGCCGGTACACATCGGACTCACCCCCGGCCCGACCGATTCGTACGTCGCCGGAGGCCACCCCCGCCCCACCAGCCTGTACGTCGCCTGAGGCCACCCCCGTTCCATCGGCCTGTACGTCGCTGGAGGTCACGTCAGCCCGTACGCCCGCCGAGCCGCCCGGAGCCCCGACCACCTCCGGCACCCGTGCCCTCTCGGTCACCGGCACGGACACGGACACGGACACCGGCTCCGGAACCGCCAGCCGCCCCGTCCAGCGCCGCGAATAACCCGCCCCCGCCAGCAGAAGCAGCACCGCACACAGCTTGACGAGGAGGATGCGGCCGTACGACGTCGAGGTCAGGGCGTCCCAGGAGCCGAGGCCGCGCCAGGACTGGTAGACGCCGGTGGCGGTGAGGACGGCGACCGAGGTGAGGGCGAGCCGGGAGAAGCGGCTGACGACAGCCGCGGGGACGGGTTCGGCCGGGCGGTGGAGCGCGACGAGCAGGGCGGTCAGGCCGCCGAGCCAGACCGCCATGGCGAGCAGGTGCAGTACGGAGGAGACCATCGCCACCGGGACCTGGATCCCGGCGGACGCGTGCTCGGCGGCGGCCCAGGTGACCGCCAGCCCGAGGGCGAGCAGGCCGCCCAGTGCCCACACAACGCGCCCCCGCTCCCGTACTCGTACGGGGTAGAAGGCCACCGCCCCCAGCAGTACAAGCCGTGCCACCAGTGCCACCCCGGGCCTGCTCGTCAGCGTGTCGCGCAGTACCGCCGGATCGAAGGCCGCCCCGAGTCCGCTGCCCCGCTCGTACGGGCCGCGCAGGAGCACCAGGGCGAGGGTGGAGACGAACAGGGTCCACCAGCCGGCCACCAGCAGCCGGCGCACGCTGCCCGGGAACCCGCAGGCCAGCACGAAGACGGCGGCGCCGATGAGCACGGCGAGGCCGCCGTAGGCGACGTAGCGGGTGATGTCGTAGAGGTTGCTCGCGACGGTGTCCTCGGCGGAGGCGGTGGGCAGGACGGCGGCGGTCGCGGAGGGTTTGCCGATGGAGAAGGTGAAGGCGCCCGAGACCGGGTGGCTGTCCGCCGAGACGACCCGCCAGGCCACGGTGAAGGTGCCGGTGCCCATGTCGTCCGGGAGGGTCACCAGGGCGGTGTCGGAGCGGTCGCCCGCGTGTGCGGGCTTGCCCGTGTCGACGCGGGCGTTGTCCGGAGTGATGACGCGGAAGGAGTCGTCGAGCAGGCCGACGGACTCGGTGAACGTCAGCGTGATCTGGGTGGGGGCCTCCTTCAGCACGCTGCCGTCCTGCGGATCGGTGCCCTTCAGCGCGGCGTGCGCGGACGCGCCGCCCACACCGCCGAAGAGCACCAGGACCAGCACGGTGCCCAGCAGCGCCAGTCCCCGGACGATGTGCCGTCGCGCTCGCTGTCCGCTCACGTACCGTCTCCGTATCCGCATGTCCTAGCCGCGACCCGCATTCCCCCGGTCCCGGATATGTACGGACGACAGCGGCATCCTGCTCACCCCCGCGGCGCGGAACCCTCCGTGAGGGCCTCCTCCGCGAAGGCCCTCTCCCGTGTGAGGAAGGCGAGCCGGGCCGGCTTCTCCGGCAGGTGGACATCGGGCAGGTCGATCTCCGGCAGCACGATCTCCGGACCCGGGACGAAGCCCTTCCTGGTCAGCATGGAGATCGCCTTCGTGTTGCGCGCGTCGGGCTCGACCACGACCCGCTGCCGGTCGAGGCCGACCAGCGCATACGTGATGAACGCGGCCAGCAGCCGGGCCGACCAGCCGTGCCGCCCGCCGCCGGGTCCCGCGGGCCCGATCAGCAGGTGGATCCCGATGTCCCCGTCCTGGACGTCGTAGCACTCGCTGACCCGGTCCGCGGCGGGCTCGTACGTCTGGAAGAGCGCGGCCGGTTCGCCGTCCTTGACCGCGAGGAAGGCGTGGTGGGTGTCGAGCGAGTCCAAGTGCAGGTAGATCTCCAGCACCTGCTCCTTGCTGAGCCCGTTCATGCCCCAGAACCCGGCTCGCTCCTCGCTCACCCAGCCGTGGACGACGTCCAGGTCGGCGTGCGGGTCGAGGGGCAGGACACGGACGGTC
Organism: Streptomyces sp. NPDC005808; assembly: GCF_042871385.1. Classification (NCBI taxonomy): domain Bacteria; kingdom Bacillati; phylum Actinomycetota; class Actinomycetes; order Kitasatosporales; family Streptomycetaceae; genus Streptomyces; species Streptomyces sp. NPDC005808. The sequence goes on from NZ_JBIAIK010000008.1 coordinate 124,588, forward strand.
CCGAAGCCGTCGACGAGCTCTTCGTGGACGGCTTCGCGGCCCCCGGCGTACGGCTCAGTCCGCATGGTTCTCCTTGGTCAGTGTGTTCCAGTCGGTGGTCACCGGGGCCAGATCTCCCCTGAGCCACAAGGGGAGTTGGTCACGGTGGTGGGCGGCCCCCGGGACACCGTCGGCGCCGAACGGCACCACCCAGAGGCTCTGGTCCCGGTCGGCGAGATCCCATACGTAACGGGCGGCCGGACCGCGCACGCTCAGATCGGTCAGCCCCGGGACCGTCGAGGTGCAGAGCACACAGTCGTGGTCGCCGGAGAGCCCCGGTTCGTCGTACGACGTCTCCGCGACCGCCCGCCAGGGAGCGAGGCGGTGGGTCTCGCCCCAGGTGCGCGGGGTCCAGGTGGCGGCCACCTCCTCGACCGCCGCACGCACCACCGCGGCGCGATCGATGCCGTACAACTCCTCGGCCCTCAGCAGGCTTTCGAGGGCGAAGGCGACGCGTGGGGTGAGGGCGAGCCAGGGAAGGAAGATCTCCGGGTACGGGGGCGGGTCGGCCAGCACGGCAAGAGCGGGGTGCGCCGCGAGCCGTCGTACGACCGCACTGCGGACCGCCGCGAACGCCGCGGCGCCGACACTCCCGGCGTCCATGTGCCGGTCCCAGCGCAGGAGTTGGTCCCGCAGGGCGAGGGCCGGCGGGCTCAGCCCCTCGCGGAGAGCGGCGAGATGGTCGAGCAGGGCCCCGGACGAGGCGAGATGCGTGTCCATGTGAACGGCGGCCATGTCTCCGGCAGCCCATTTCGCCCGGGATCCGAGGAGTTGAGCGATACGCGCGGCGCGATGCGGAGCGGCGAACTCGACACCGAAGGGAGTGGCCGGCCCGCGCTGATTGGCCATGACGGCGATCTCGCCGGCACCGGCGTGGGGCATCTCGTCGTGCCAGCCCCGCCACTCACGCCCCGGCTCCCACGCGTCCACGATCCTCGTCCGGTTGTCCGCGCTCCGAACCGGAACCCGTCCCGCGACCCGGTGCAGCAGCCCGCCCTCGGTGTCGGCGGCCTGCACGACGTTCACGGGCTCGGCCCAGAGGTCGAACGCCCGGTCCACATCGGCGACTTGACGGGCCCGCAGCAGCGGAAGCAGCGCACTGAAGCCAAGGTCCTCGGTGACGCGGGGCGGATAGCGGAGGCTGATGGACTCCTCCGCACCGGTCCCCCCGGTGATCACGGGCCCCCGCTCCGTCTCGATCACCTCGACCTCGACGGCCGGCCCCCCGGCCACCTCCACGCTCTCCACATGCCGCGGCGCGGGCCGCCACTCGCCATCCGGGCCAAGGGCCTCGACGTCCGCCGACCCCGCAGGCCCGACCCTCCGCAGCCGCTCCCGGTAGAGGTCCTGGTAGTCGGCCATCGCGTTGGTGATCGCCCAGGCGACGTGGCCCGTGTGAGCGAAGTGGGCGATGCCCGGCACGCCGGGGACGGCGAGGCCGACGACGTCGAACTCGGGGCAGGCCAGCTGGATCTGCTGGTAGACGCCGGGATCCTCGATGAAGCGATGCGGGTCGCCGCCGATGACCGCGTGCCCGGTGACGGTCCGCGCGCCGCTCACCAGCCACCCGTTACTGCCGGAGGTACCGGGCCCGTCGATGGCGAAGAGCTCCACGGCCTCCGCGCCGAGCTGCCGCACGACCTCCTCGCGCCACAGTTTGGCGGGGAATCCGGCGAAGAGGATGTGCGTGCCGAGCCAGACCCCGAGCGGCGCCCATGGCTCCCAGCGCCCGGGCACGAGCCCGGTCTCCGCGAACTCACCAGCCCGCCGGCCACCCTCAACGAGCCCCTCATTGACCCCTTCCACATACGAGATCACCCACGCGGCGGTCTCGGGATCCCGTCTCTCCAGGGCGGCGAAACAGCGCCTGGCGGTGTCGTCGAGCCGCGCCTGCCGAGCGAACCGGTCCCACCCGAGAGCCTCGGCGCCGAGGAACCCGGCGGAGGTGCCCTGGAAGCGGTGCCGCTCGACCTCCAGCTGCCAGGCGCGGTCCACGGCGGTGACCCGGCCCTGTGCACGGGCGAGTTCCAGAGCGCTGTCGGCGCGCAGGTGAGGGATTCCCCAGGCGTCACGGTAGATCTCGACAGTCACGGTTCATCCCTACTCTTCTCAGGTTAGGCTAACCTAACCGGCTTCGGGGAGAGATCGTACGTGAGGGGTGGAGAAGGCATGGATCAGGGGCACGGCCCGGCACCTCCCCGCCGGGCGGGTGCAGGCGCCGGGCGGGTGCAGGTGGCGGGCGGGTACAGGCGCCGGGCTACTGGCGCACGCCGGGCTACTGACGCGCGGCCTGACGCCGTACCCGCCATCATCGGTCCATGGACGTCACCCTCCACCTGGCCCAGCAGCCCGAAGCCGACGAACTCCTCGGCCGCAGTCCCCTGGCAGCCCTCGTCGGCATGCTTCTTGACCAGCAGGTTCCGATGGAATGGGCGTTCGCGGGCCCGTACACGATCGCCCAGCGCATGAACGCCCAGGACCTCGACGCGCACGAGATCGCCGCGTACGACCCGGAGGCCTTCGCCGCCCTCCTCTCCACGAAGCCTGCCGTACACCGCTACCCCGGCTCCATGGCCAAGCGCATCCAGCAGCTCTGCCAGTACCTCGTCGAGCACTACGCCGCGGACGCGAGCGCCATCTGGAAAGACGCCACCACTGGCGACGAACTCCTCCGGCGCCTCAAGGAGCTCCCCGGCTTCGGCCCCCAGAAGGCCCAGATCTTCCTGGCCCTCCTGGGCAAACAACTGGGCGTACGCCCCAAGGGCTGGCGCGAGTCCGCGGGCCCCTACGGCGCTCCCGATTCCTTCCGCTCAGTAGCCGACATCACAGGCCCCGACTCCCTGACAAAGGTCCGAGCCCACAAACAGGAAATGAAGGCAGCAGCAAAATCCGCAAAGGCAGCCGGCCAATAGCCCGAACGCCCCACGGCCCGCAGCCCGAAGACCGCCGAAGCCCCGAAGGCCGCCGAGCCGGGGTTGGAAGGTGTTAGTGCCGCCACCCGCAGCCGAATGGCGGCGGAAGGGGGCGTGCCGGTACGTCCAGATGCCCGTCGCGTACGCCCGCGTCACCGGACCCCCGCACCCTTGCCCGACGCCTGATCCGGCGGCGACGGGCGGGACGTACCGGCACGCCCCCGACCCACCCACTCACTCACCAGCACGGGCCGCCACGCACCCGCACCCGCACGGGCACCGGCACCGGCACCAGCCGGCAGGCACACGCACACGCACACGCACACCACGTCCTCCACTCGGTCCACCCCGGTGGCAAGGCCCCCCGAACCGTCCCCAGCATGAGACATGACCGAGGAAAGAGACGCACCCCCCGCCCCGCTGGACGGCGGCCCCCTGAACCTCCTCACCCGCAGCGCCTGGCAAGCGGTCCTGGCCGCCGGAATCGCCGCGCTCGCACTGGGCGTCATGGTGCTGGTCTGGCCGGGCGCATCTCTCCTCGCCGCAGGCGTCCTCTTCGGCCTCTACCTGCTCGTCAGCGGCGTACTGCAACTGGCCGCCGCCTTCGGCACACACGCGGCGACATCCCTGCGGGTGATGGCCTTCATCAGCGGCGCCCTTTCCATCCTGCTGGGCCTGTTCTGCTTCCGCGGCGCGATGCAGTCGATCCTGCTGCTGGCCCTGTGGATCGGCATCGGCTGGCTGTTCCGCGGCATCACCCAGACCCTCGCCGCCGCCTCCGACCCGGACGTACCGGCCCGCGGCTGGCAGGTCTTCCTGGGGATCGTCAGCCTCCTCGCCGGAATCGTCCTGATCGTGTCGCCCTTCGAGTCGGTCGCCGTCCTCACCCTCGTGGGCGGCTGCTGGCTCCTCGCGGTGGGCATCACGGAGATCTTCACGGCGTTCCGGATCCGCACGCTGGCCCGCCATGTCCCACGCGCCCTCTGACAAGGCAGCGCTTCGTCGTCAGTGCCGCACCCGCCCGGTACGCCAAGAGGGCGGATCTCGCACCGACCCGATGAACGACCGGCCCCCGACGGGGACATGACGTGACATGAACCCAAGGGTGCTCGTCCTGCTGGTGGTCGCGATACTCGCGACGACCCCGCACCCCGCCGCGCTCGCGGCGCCCCTCGGCGCGATCACCAGCGAGGCCCCCGCGGCCCCCGCCGCGCCCGCCGCCGAACCCGACGTACACGACACGGCCCTGCGCCCACCCGCCCGCCAGGGCCACCGCCCCGTCACCCCCCTGCGCCCCGCACCCCACCCCAGGGCGGCGCACCCGGAGCCGACCCTCCACCGCCGCCCCCACCCCGTACCCGCGCCACCACCCCTCTCCCCCACCCTGCGCGCACTGCGCTGCGTGGTCCTGCGCTGCTGAGAGTCCCGGCCTCCGAACCCGTGACCCACTCACTCACTCATCAGCGAACGCAAGGACAACCCCCATGCCCAAGGACCCCTACGCGGTCCTGCGCGCCCTGCTGCGCGCGGACGCCGTACGCAACGCACCGAAGCCCCAGCCCCGCCCGCTCCCGGACGGACAGCAGTACAAGACACCCCCGAAGAAGACCGAAGCCGGCTAGCACCGAGGTGGCCGCCCCCTCCCCGAAGGGGGCGGCCACCCCAGGCCCGTCCGTCGGGACACCCCCGTCCGTCGTGACGCCAGTCCGTCGTGACGCCCGTCCGTCGTGACGCCCGTCCGTCGTGACGCCCCCGCCAGCAGCCCTACCGCTTCCGCCGGGCCGTCCCGAACAGCGACCGGGTGATCTCCCGCCCGATCTGCGTCCCCACCGACCGCGCAAGCGACTTGAACATCCCACTGCCGACAACCTGCTCGACCACAGAGGCATCCTCCCTGGACGCCCGGGGCGCCTTGGCCCGTCCCTTCCCGGGGGCCGTCGCCGCTTCGGACGCCGCCGCCTCGCGCGCCGCCCCCGCGGCCTCCGCACGCGCAGCCTCCGCACGCGCAGCCTCCGCACGCGCAGCCTCCGCACGCGCTGCCTCCGCCGCCGTGAGCTTCTCGTACGCGGACTCACGGTCCACCGCCTGCGCGTAGCGCCCGTACAACGGCGACCCCTTCACCGCCGCGTCGAGGGCGCCCGCGTCGACCGGCCCCATCAGGGACTCCGGCGCCCGCAGCCGCGTCACAGCGACCGGTGTAGGTGCGCCCTTCTCGCTGAGGACGGTGATCACGGCCTCGCCGGTGCCGAGGCCGGTGAGGACCTCCTCCAGGTCGTACGGCGAGTTCGGGAAGGTCTTCACCGTGGCCTTCAGCGCCTTCTGGTCGTCGGGCGTGAAGGCGCGCAGGGCGTGCTGGACGCGGTTGCCGAGCTGGCCGAGGACATCGGCAGGTACGTCCTTCGGTGTCTGCGTCACGAAGAAGACGCCGACCCCTTTCGAGCGAATGAGACGGACGGTCTGTGTGATGGAGTCCAGGAAGGCCTTCGACGCGTCGTTGAAGAGCAGATGGGCCTCGTCGAAGAAGAAGACGAGCTTCGGCTTGTCGGCGTCGCCGACCTCCGGAAGGTCGTGAAAAAGATCGGCGAGCAGCCACATCAGAAAGGTCGAGAAGAGCTGCGGCTTGTCCTGGACCGCAGGCAGCTCCAGCACGGACACGACACCCCGCCCGTCCCCCGCCACCCGCAACAGCTCGCTCGTGTCGAACTCCGGCTCCCCGAAGAAGGGACTCATGCCCTGTGCCTCGAAGGCGGTGAGGGAGCGCAGGATCACGCCCGCCGTCGCGGTCGAGAGCCCGCCGATCCCCTTCAGCTCCGCCTTGCCCTCGTCCGAGGTCAGGAAGGTGGCGACCGCGCGCAGGTCCTTCAGATCGACCAGTTCCAGGCCCTTCTGGTCGGCGTAGTGGAAGATCAGGCCGAGCGACTGCTCCTGGGTCCGGTTGAGCTGGAGCACCTTGGAGAGCAGTACCGGTCCGAAGCTCGTGATCGTGGCCCGTACGGGAATGCCGTTCCCCATGCCGCCGAGGGCGTAGAACTCGGCGGGGAAACCGGTCGCGGTCCACTCCTGCCGCACATCGGCGGCGCGCCCCTGGACCTTGTCGTTCGAAGCGCCCGGCGCCGAGATCCCCGAGACGTCGCCCTTGATGTCGGCGAGGAAGACGGGCACACCCTGCGCCGACAGCTGCTCGGCGACCAGCTGGAGGGTCTTGGTCTTGCCGGTGCCGGTGGCGCCGGCGACCAGCCCGTGCCGGTTCAGCATCGGCAGCGGGATGCGGATCTGCACGTCGGGCAGGCACCGCGCGTCCCAGAGCAGCGCGCCCAGATCGAGGGCGGGCCCCGAGAAGGCGTACCCGGCGGCGATCTCCACGGCTTCCTTGGGGAGAGCGGCGGCGCTGCCGATCACCTCGGGAGCGCCTCCGGCCGTCGCCGGATCACCACCACTCACCTCCTGAGCACCACCACCCGTCGCGGGAGCGCTCCCCGTCGTCTGAGCGGCAGCCGCCGCGGATGCGGTCCCAGCAGTGGCCGGAGGTACGGTCTCGCTGTCACTCATATCAGGCCCTTGCTTCCGCTTTGCCCTGATTTACGGCGTCTTTTCCAGAGTCGCACTCGGTCGCCGAGGCTGCGCCCGGAACGTCTTGACCGGTAGGCTTTCCGTGTGATCTTCAAGCGCATCGGAAACGGCCGGCCGTACCCCGACCACGGCCGGGAAAGCACCCGGCAGTGGGCGGATGTCGCGCCGCGCCCGGTCCGCCTCGATCAGCTGGTGACGACCAAGGGCCAGCTCGACCTGGAAACGCTGCTCGCCGAGGACTCCACGTTCTACGGCGACCTCTTCGCGCACGTCGTGAAGTGGCAGGGCGATCTGTACCTGGAGGACGGCCTGCACCGCGCCGTCCGAGCGGCGCTCCAGCAGCGCCAGGTACTGCACGCACGCGTGCTGGAACTGGACTGACCGACGCGTGTTGACCCTTTTGGGTTGGACTGCGCGCGGGAGAATGATCATCTAGTAGTTATCGTCGCCGCGGAGCACTACGCTGCGCCCATGAGCATGCTCACTCCCCCTGGCATGGGCGGCCAGTACCGGATCACGGGGGACAAGTACCCGCGGATGCGCCGACCCCGCGGGCGGCGCAGGCTCGCGTTCCTGGTCGTCGTCTCCGTCGCCGCGATAGGGCTGATCGGCTGGGGAACCCTCCAGCTCATCGACGTCTTCACGGGCGGCGGTGACAAGGCCGCGGCGGCCGGCCCCAAGGCGGACTGCGCGTCGAAGGCGAGCCCCTCGGCCAGCGCCTCCGCGACCTCCGCCACCTCCGCCGCCGCCAAGGCACTGCCCAAGCCGGGCCAGATCACCGTGAACGTCTTCAACGCGACGCCCCGCAGCGGGCTCGCCAAGGAGACCGCGGACGAGCTGAAGAAACGTGGCTTCCGGATCGGCGACGTGGGCAACGCGGCGGACGCCTACGACAAGAAGGTCCAGGGCGCGGGGATACTGCTCGGCGCGAAGGGTGCGGCCCAGGCCGCTCTGCCCGTGCTGAACACCCAGCTCTCCGGCGCCCAGTTGAAGACCGACGGCCGCGCGAAGGCCGATCAGGTCGACCTGATCATCGGCACCGCCTTCAAGAACCTGACAGCGAAGGAGGACGCCGACAAGGCGCTGGCCGTCCTGGCCCAGCCCCGGCCGACGCCCTCCGCCACGAAGAACAGCTGCTGAAGGACGTACGGACAGTAGGTACGTACAGGCAGTAGGTACGTACGTGCCTACTCGGCAGCCCCGTACATCCGGTCGCCCGCGTCCCCGAGTCCCGGCACGATGTAGCCGTGCTCGTTGAGCCGCTCGTCGACCGACGCCGTCACGACGGTCACCGGCGTGCCCGCCAGCTCGCGCTCCATGAGCTCGACGCCCTCGGGGGCGGCCAGGAGCACCACGGCGGTGACGTCGTCGGCGCCGCGCTTGATCAGCTCGTGGATCGCCGCGACGAGGGTGCCGCCGGTGGCCAGCATCGGGTCGAGGACGTACACCTGGCGCCCGGAGAGATCGTCCGGCATGCGGGTCGCGTACGTGGACGCCTGGAGCGTCTCCTCGTCGCGCACCATGCCCAGGAAGCCCACCTCGGCGGTCGGCAGCAGCCGCACCATGCCGTCGAGCATGCCGAGGCCCGCCCGCAGGATCGGCACGACGAGAGGGCGCGGGTAGGAGAGCTTGACGCCGGTGGTCGGGGAGACCGGGGTCACGATGTCGACCTGCTCCGTGCGCACGTCCCGCGTGGCCTCGTAGGCGAGCAGGGTGACCAGCTCGTCGGCGAGCCGCCGGAAGGTCGCGGAGTCGGTGCGAAGGTCGCGCAGAGCGGTGAGCTTATGGGCGACCAAGGGATGGTCGACGACGTGGAGACGCATGTCCACAACAGTAGCCGGGCCCCGGGCGCCCGCCACTGCCCCACCGGATACGGTCCCGCTCCTCCCTTGACCCGTCCGCTGGCATCAAACCGCCCATCAGGGGGAAAGTGGCAGGGACGGACCTGGGGTGGTGAGCCTGTGCGAGACCGGGACGAGGAGTTCCCCGAGCGGCTGGAGACGGATGCCGAGCGCCGACGGCGCCGCGCCCAGTTCCTCCGCGACCTGGCCGAGGCACGCGAGCTGCGCGACCGCGTCCAGCCCCGCCGCGCCAAGACCGCACGCATGCGCCACGCCATGCGTATGCGCACGTTCCGCTGGTGATCACGCGGTCGTGCCGGTAGCCACGCGCCGCGTGCACAGCGTCCGCCGACAGTCCCGCGAGGTGCTTGCGCGCCCTTCACCGGCAGCCGCACCATGTGCTTGAGCGCCCTTCACCGGCAACCACGCCGTGCGGGTGCGCGACATCCGCCGGCGACCCGTCCGCGCGCCGCCCACGCCGTGAGGGCGGGGAGGTGCGTACGTGGTGCCGACGGCCGCGTACGATCCGCTGTTAGCGATCAAAAGAGGCAGACACAGCAGGCCGAAGACGTCCCCTGAGGGCTCTGTTTCTGCCACGATTCCGAGTGGGTGGGGCTCGGAGAAACGCGCCCCGCCCACAGCCTCCGCCGGGGGGATCCCCAACCGGCACGCCTATGACAGTGGGAGAGTCACGGTGTACTTCGCCGCACTGCTCGCGCGCACCGAAGACGGGTGGGAAGCGAGCGACACAGAGCTGGACGATGTGGAGACCCTGTCGGATCTGACCGATCTGGCCCGTGAGGCCTCGGAGGAGGCCGACACGGTACTCGTTCTCATCGAGCAGGAGGACGCCTGGTTCGGCGTTCTCCGCCTGGATGGCGAGGAGGACCCTCGTATCTACGTCTCGGACGCCGCCGCGGCTGCCCGCAGCTCGTACGGCGAGATCCTGCTCACGGACGAACTGCTCGGAAGGGAGCCCGGCGACGACGATGTCGCCGACCTCGACTCCCTGGACCTGGACGGCACGGAGGACGGTGAGCCCGACAACGAAGTCGACTCCGACCAGGAGGACGAGGAAACCGGCGCTTCCGGCGAGGCCGTGTCGCACAGCCCCGTCGGGGACCGCGACATCCTCGCGGATCTCGGCGTCAGCGAGAAGGAACTGCTCGCCCTGGACGAAGGCGACGCGCTCAGCACGATCGCCGACTCGCTGGGAGCGGCGGAGGTCCTGGAGACCGTCCGTTAGGTTCCTCGGCCGGACAGGTCCTAGGTTCCCCTGGTGAGCACTGCCAAGGAGACCCCGCAACTCGATCCGGTACGCGACCGCTGGCGGGCCGCGATGCGGCTCGCCCTGGACGAGGCCCAGCTTGCCGTCCGGGGCGGGGATGTTCCCGTCGGCGCCGTCGTACTGTCCACGGACGGTACGACGGTGCTCGCGACCGGGCACAACGAGCGCGAGGCGACCGGCGATCCGACGGCGCACGCCGAGGTCCTCGCGCTCCGCAGGGCCGCCGCCGAACTGGGCGAGTGGCGGCTTGTCGGCTGCACACTTGTCGTCACCCTGGAGCCCTGTGTCATGTGCGCGGGCGCGCTGGTGCAGTCCCGGGTGGACCGGGTCGTCTACGGCGCCCGCGACGAGAAGGCCGGTGCGGCCGGCTCCTGCTGGGACCTCGTACGTGACCGTCGGCTCAACCACCGCCCCGAGGTGATCGAGGGCGTCCTCGCCGACGAGTGCGCGCACATACTCACCGACTTCTTCCGCGACCGCTGACCGCACCGGCCGAGCCCACTATCCGTCCCCCGATCCGCTCTCCGATCCGCTCTTCGGTCCGCTCTCCGACAGGTGCCCGATGCGTCCCTGATGCGTCCCCGATGATCCCCAGGAGTGCGGGAAACGGATTTCTGAGCACGCCCCACCTTGGGGTAAGGTCTCTCTCGGTAGCGTGTCCGAGCGGCCGAAGGAGCTCGCCTCGAAAGCGAGTGTGGCGCAAGTCACCGAGGGTTCAAATCCCTCCGCTACCGCTTGAGAAGGGTCCCGTCGGAAGGCGGGGCCCTTCGTGCGTTCGCAGCCTGCAAAAGGCCGCGACCAGCGGGCCGTTGGGCCGAAAAGAGGGTGTGAAGGTTACACTCGCCGCCGTCAACAGGGCCCCACCGGGCGCAGCAGTCACAGGGGAGGCCGCGATGGCGGTGAATTCGAAGAAGATCGCCGTCTATGTGCTCGTGGTCTTCGCGCTCTACGTGATCATCACGGATCCGGAGACGGCGGCCGGCTACGTCCAGATAGGGTTCGAAGGCATATCGAACGCCGCTCAGGGCGTCGGCGACTTCATGACGTGGATCGCCAACGGGGCTTAGGACTGAGCCGAGAACCGCACCACCAGGGAGTGCCCGTGATCCGCCATCTGGTCCTCTTCAAGCTCAACGAGGGTGTCAAGCGCGACGACGCGAATGTCGTCGCGGGCGCCGCCGCGTTCCGTGCGCTCGGCGAGCAGATCCCGGAACTGCGCTTCTGGGAGTGCGACTGGAACATCACCGAACGACCCATCGCGTACGACTTCGCGATCAACTCCGCCGTCGACGACATCGACGCGCTGAAGCGGTACTTGGAGCACCCGGCGCACCAGGCGGGCGTCGCGCTGTGGCGTGAGTTCGCGACGTGGGTGATCGCCGACTATCCGTTCTGAGCCGCCCGGCTCGTCCTTCCGAGGCGCACCACCCGGAGCTCCTCGCCGCAACCGGCGAGGGGCTCTTTTGCGTCTCGGGTCCCAACTCTCCCTAAATCTCGTTCAACACGGCGTTATGGGGTGCTTGCACACAGTGCACATGTCTTGTGATGCTATGACCGCTTTTGACGGATGAGTTGATGGATCTGACGGATGATAGAGGTGGAGTTGACCGTGCCGGCCAGTACTGCGCCTCAAGCACCGCCGCAAGCACCACTGCAGGCCTCGCCGCAGACACCCCTGCAGACATCCCTGCAGGCCTCCCCGCAGGCAGCCCCGCAGGCTTCACCGCAGACACCGCCCCAGATCTCGGCCCAGGCACCACAGTCGCCGCACGAGCCGCAGACCTCACACGCACCGCCTGCACCGCACGGGCCGCAGGCGCCGCACACACCGCAGGCGCCGCCGCAGGACGTCGTGATCGTGCAGGACCCGCCCCAGGACGCCGCCCCGGAGCGACGCCGCGGCGCCGACACCCGGGCCCTCACGCAGGTGCTCTTCGGTCAGCTCAAGGAGCTCCAGCCGGGCACCCCGGAGCACGACCGCGTACGCGGCGCGCTCATCGAGGCCAACATCCCGCTCGTCCGGTACGCCGCCGCCCGCTTCCGCAGCCGCAACGAGCCGATGGAGGACGTCGTCCAGGTCGGCACGATCGGCCTGATCAACGCGATCGACCGCTTCGACCCGGACCGGGGCGTGCAGTTCCCGACCTTCGCGATGCCGACCGTCGTCGGCGAGATCAAGCGGTACTTCCGCGACAACGTCCGTACCGTCCACGTACCGCGTCGGCTGCACGAGCTGTGGGTGCAGGTGAACAGCGCCACGGAAGACCTCACGACGGCCTTCGGGCGCTCGCCCACCACCGCGGAGATCGCCGAGCGGCTGCGGATCACCGAGGAGGAGGTGCTGTCCTGCATCGAGGCCGGACGCTCGTACCACGCGACCTCCCTCGAAGCCGCCCAGGAGGGCGACGGGCTGCCCGGACTGCTCGACCGGCTCGGCTACGAGGATCCGGCCCTCGACGGGGTCGAACACCGCGACCTCGTACGCCATCTCCTCGTACAACTGCCCGAGCGCGAACAGCGGATCCTCCTCCTGCGCTACTACAGCAATTTGACGCAGTCACAGATCAGCGCGGAACTGGGCGTGTCCCAGATGCATGTGTCAAGACTTCTCGCCCGTAGCTTCGCGCGCCTCAGATCCGCAAACAGGATCGAGGCGTAACCGGTAAGAGCGAATCGCTCACCGGCGTCTTTTCCGGTCCTTCAGCGCTGAAAAACCGTCAGACCCCCTCTACCCAGGGCCTATTCACCCCCTCCGTGTCGACATATCACTTCAGCGTGTTGCCGACATGTGACATTCTGCGGCTACCGCGTTTGCCGCGGCCCCGCCTCCGGTATTCAGGTGGAGGCTGCGTTCCTCCGACGGGAGCGTCCGCCGCGACCGTCCGCGACCCAAAGGGGGTGGCATGTCCGCAGAACAGGGCAGCTCGAAGGTGCTCACGCTCACGAAGAGCGAACCCGCGCCCGACGCGCTTCACCATGTCGATGTTCCAGCCCTTCCGGCCCCCGATGCCGCTCCGGCCGCCCAAGCCGTCCCGGCACCGGCGACCTCAGGGGCCATCGACACCCGCACCCTGTCCCGCTCCCTGTTCCTGCGGCTCGCCGCACTGGGTGAGAACAGCCCCGAGCGTGCCTACGTCCGGGACACCCTCATCGAGCTCAACCTCCCGCTCGTCCGGTACGCGGCGGCACGCTTCCGCTCCCGTAACGAGCCGATGGAGGACATCGTCCAGGTCGGCACGATCGGCCTGATCAAGGCGATCGACCGCTTCGACTGCGAACGCGGCGTGGAGTTCCCGACGTTCGCGATGCCGACGGTCGTCGGCGAGATCAAGCGGTTCTTCCGCGACACGTCCTGGTCGGTGCGCGTCCCGCGCCGCCTCCAGGAGCTGCGGCTCGCCCTCACCAAGACCAGCGACGAGCTCTCCCAGAAGCTCGACCGCTCGCCCACCGTCGCCGAACTCGCCGTCGCGCTCGGCGTGTCCGAGGAGGACGTGGTCGACGGCCTCGCGGTCGGCAACGCGTACACGGCGTCGTCCCTCGACTCGCCCGCCCCCGAGGACGACGGCGGCGAGGGCTCCCTCGCGGACCGCCTCGGTTACGAGGACACCGCTCTGGAGGGCGTCGAGTACCGCGAGTCCCTCAAGCCGCTGCTCGCCAAACTGCCGCCCCGCGAGCGCCGGATCATCATGCTCCGCTTCTTCGCGAACATGACCCAGTCGCAGATCGGCGAGGAGGTCGGCATCTCGCAGATGCACGTCTCCCGGCTCCTGACCCGGACGCTCTCGCAGCTCCGGGAAGGGCTGATCTCGGACTGAACCGCCCGCGGGGCCGGTGTATCGGCGGCACGACCAGCCGGCCCTGGGGGTTCACATCTGACGGTTCGTCAGCCACGCTGACGCGATGCCGCGCCGACAGTCGATCCGGGTGAATTCGTGGTCGCCGAGGGGCTCTTGTGGGCGCCTCGGCGGCTGTGGTGCGTCCAGGGTCTGGGGTCCAGGGCCTGGGGCCTGGGGCCTGGGGAGCACACTCGGCGCCGGGGACGGCTGGGCTGCGGGGCGGTTGCGTCGCCGTGCAGCATCCCGCGTCCGGGCCTGCGGTGACATCCACGGGGGACGTGCAGTTGATTCCCCTGGGCCCTCCGGAGGAGGCCTCGGCGTCCGAGGGCGCCAAGAGGGCGGCAGGGAGCGGGACTTCGGGCGGGGCGGAGACCCCGGACGACGGAAGCGGCGTACTCGTGCCGGGGACTGCGGCTGCGGCTGCGGCTGCGCCAGTCGCTCCCGGAGACGGACGTACGACATCGCCGGGCGATGCGGAATCCGGCCGTACGGGCGGGAGTTGTGGCTCGCAGACACCGGCCCGCTCACCCCCTGCGACTCCCACGGAGCCCAAGCCGGACGCGCTCACCCTTCGGCATCCCGGAGCGCGAGAGGCCGACTCGGCATCCCGGAGCGCGAGAGGCCGATCAGACGTGTCCGTGGACGGACGCGGCGGGGCGCCTGCTCCCCCGCGCACCCCGTCCCCGTACATCGCCGTGCGAGGTGGATGTCGCCCGGCGGCGCGCGACCCCCGACGCCACGAGCGGCAGGGGCACCCGCCGCGTCGGCGACCGGAACGGCGTTCTACTTGAGGGCGAGCCAGGCCACCGCGGCCACGACCGCGACGGCGAGGACGACTCCGATGATCAGGCCGATGCGGGGGCCCGCCGGAGCGGCCACCGCCTGCTGCTGCCGGCCCTGGGGGGCCTCGTCGACGAATGCGCGGAACATCTGGGTGCTTCCCGCGGGGTCGTGGTTGCCCTCGGGGCCCTGGGTGTTTGCCATGGCCCAGGACACTAGCGAACGCGGGACGGTTGCCCAAGTGCGGGGGTTCCGCCCTCGGCCCTCCGCGGCCCCCGCGCCGGTCGGAATAGCACGCTCTGAGCCCACTCCCACCTGCGAGTTTACGTTCGCCAATGCGTGCCTTTGCCAAGGCTTTAGGTCGCGATCCTCCGATTTAGTTTGCCTGTAACAACCAACCTCTTTATCGTTGCCCAAGGCAACGAATCAAGGAGGGGCGATGGCCGAGCAGACGCAGTACGAGGAGTTGGCTCGTCAGCTCAGCGCCATCGGTGCCGTCAAGCGGGACCTGGCGCGCATCCTGCCGCCCGACTGCCCCGCGGGTTCCGCCGCCGTACTGACGCTGCTCGGCCGGTACGGCGAGATGCGCATGAGCCGGCTCGCCGAGCTGCTGGCCGTGGACATGTCGGTGACCAGCCGCCATGTCGCGCACGTCGCGGACCGGGGCTGGATCGGACGGTCCCCCGACCCGGCCGACAGACGCTCGCGCATCCTGCGCCTCACCCCCGCCGGACACGAACGGCTCGACGAGCTGTCCCGGCGCACCTCGCGCCTTCTCGCCGACCGGCTGAGCGGCTGGTCCGACGACGAGGTCGGGCTCCTCATCCACCTCATGGGCCGGCTGCGCGAGAGCTTCGGCGACTGCCGCGCCGCCATCCCTCACCGGCTCCCGGCGGAACACGAGCCGACGGCGCCGGACCCGGCCACCCGTACACCCGCATGAGTACGAAAGTACGCAACAGAAGGAAGCCCATGGCTACAACCACACCGTCCGGTGTGCGGGCGCACGCCAAGCACGGGGGCGGGTCCTCCGGATCCGCCGCCGGCGCTCCGATGACACACCGGCAGATCATGGAGGCGCTCTCCGGGCTGTTGCTCGGACTGTTCGTCGCGATCCTGTCGTCCACGATCGTCACCAACGCGCTCCCCGAGATCATCGGCGACCTGGGGGGTGGCCAGTCCGCCTACACCTGGGTCGTCACGGCCTCGCTGCTGGCCATGACCGCGACGACGCCCCTGTGGGGCAAGCTCTCCGACCTGTACAGCAAGAAGACGCTCGTACAGATAGCGCTCATCGTCTACGTGCTCGGCTCGGCCGCCGCCGGACTGTCGCAGAACCCCGGGATGCTGATCGCCTGCCGTGTGGTGCAGGGCATCGGCGTAGGCGGTCTGTCCGCCCTCGCCCAGATCATCATGGCCGCGATGATCTCCCCGCGCGAGCGCGGGCGTTACTCCGGCTATCTCGGCGCCACCTTTGCGGTCGCGACCGTCGGCGGTCCGCTGCTCGGCGGTGTCATCACCGACACGTCGTGGCTCGGCTGGCGCTGGTGCTTCTACGTCGGTGTGCCGTTCGCCGTCGTCGCGCTGATCGTGCTGCAGAAGACCCTGCACCTGCCCGTCGTGAAGCGCGAGGTGAAGGTCGACTGGGGCGGCGCGTTCTTCATCTCCGCCGCCGTCTCGCTGCTGCTGATCTGGGTCACCTTCGGCGGCAACAAGTACGACTGGGTGTCCTGGCAGACGTACGCGATGGTCGGCGGATCGGTCCTGCTCGGGCTGCTGTTCGTGCTCGTCGAGTCGAGGGCGAGCGAGCCGATCATCCCGCTGCGGCTGTTCCGCAACCGCACCATCACCCTCTCCTCCATCGCCTCGCTCTTCGTGGGCGTCGCGATGTTCACCGGCACGGTCTTCTTCAGCCAGTACTTCCAGCTGGCCCGGGACAAGTCGCCGACGATGTCCGGCGTCATGACCATCCCGATGATCGCCGGTCTGTTCCTCTCCTCCACCGTCTCCGGCCAGGTCATCACCAAGACCGGCAGGTGGAAGTACTGGCTGGTCAGCGGTGGCGTCCTGGTCACCGCCGGGCTGGGCCTGCTGGGCACCATCCGGTACGACACGGTCTACTGGCACATCGCGGTCTTCATGGCGCTCATGGGTCTCGGGGTCGGCATGATGATGCAGAACCTGGTGCTCTCCACGCAGAACCAGGTGGCCCCCGCGGACCTCGGCTCGGCCAGTTCCACGGTGACGTTCTTCCGTTCCCTCGGCGGCGCGATCGGCGTCTCCGCACTGGGTGCGGTGATGGCCACCCGGATCACCGACTACATCAAGGACGGCCTGGCCGGCCTCGACCCCAAGTACGCCTCGCTGGCGGCCGGTTCCAGCTCCGAGAGCACCATCCCGGACGTCGACAAGCTGCCCGCGCCGCTGCGCACGATCGTGGAGAGCGCGTACGGCCACGGCATCGCCGACGTCTTCCTGATCGCCGCGGCAATGGCGCTGCTCGCCTTCCTGGTGACGCTGTTCATCAAGGAGGTCCCGCTGCGGACCTCGGGCGGCCTGGCGCAGGCCGCGGAGGCTTCGTCCGCCGAACAGAAGGTCCCGAGCTGGGCCGAGGCGCGGCCGGAAGCAGCCCCCGAAGACCCGCAGCGGCCCACGACCTCCGCCCCGCCGGAGAGGGAGACCACCCCCATGGCCACCACACCCATCGGAATTCCGGTACACGGGTACGTCCGCGGCGCCGAGAGCGCGCCCGTGCCGCAGGCCGCGGTCACGCTGATCTCGTCGGCAGGACGGCAGTTGGGCCGCTCGGTCGCGCAGGCCGACGGCTCCTACGCCGTGGACGCGCCCGGCGTGGGCAGTTACGTCCTGATCGCCTCCGCCGACGGTTTCCAGCCGCAGGCCTCGACGGTCCTGGTGAGCGACGGGCCGGTCACCTACGACATCCTGCTGAGCGGCACGAGCGGTCTGAGCGGTGTCGTACGGGCCTTTGAAACCGGAACCGCGGTCAAGGACGCCATGGTCATCGTGACCGACGTGCGCGGTGACGTACTGGCCACCGGAACCACCGGTGAGCAGGGCGAGTTCACCTTCGCCGAGCTGATCCCGGGCGCCGTGACCGTCGCGGTCAACGCCGCCGGACACCGGCCCGTGGCCCTGCCGGTCGAGGTCACAGGCACCGGTCCCACCCGGGTCGAGGTCGAACTCGCCCCCGGCGCCCTGGTCCAGGGTGTCGTACGGGCACAGGGCAGCCCGCTCGGCGATGCCCGGGTCACGCTGGTGGACGCGGCAGGCAACGTGGTCGGCACCGCCAGAACCGGCACGGACGGGGCGTACGCCTTCACCGACCTGGACAGCGGCGAGTACACGGTCATCGCGACGGGCTACCCGCCGGTGGCCACCGCGCTCACCGTCAACGGCCGCGGCGTCGACGCACACGACATCGAACTCGCCCACCCCGGCGAGTAGTTGGACCCCGGCCCGTGGGGCGCGCGCTCTGAGCGGAGGCGCGCCTCCACGGGCCGGCCCTCTTCGACCGACTTGCAGTGATCTTCAAGGAGACAACGGGATGGGACTGACCGCAAGGATCCGTACGCGGGACGGATGGGCCGTGTCGCACGCGGTCGTCACGCTGACCGACATGACCGGCGCCCAGGTGCTGCGCGCCGAGGCGGACACCGAGGGAACCGTGCGCGACGCGACGCCCCTCACCCCCGGCGCGTACACGGTGATCGTCACAGCGGTCGGTTACGCGCCCGCGGCCTCCAGCGCCCTCGTCACGGCGAGCGGCCGGGCCGAGGTCGGCAACGTGACCCTCGCCCGCCAGGGCGGCACCGAACTGCCGCCCCCGGGCCTCTGGACCGTCGACCCGGCACACTCGTCCGTCGGTGCCGTGGCCCAGCACCTGGGCATCTCCAGCGTGCACGGCCGTTTCACCGACTTCGCGGCCCGGATCGAGATCGCCCCGGACGAGCCCGCCAAGTCCCGTGTCGAGGCGGTGATCAAGGCTGCTTCCATCGACACCGGCAACGCGATGCGCGACGAACACCTGAAGTCCCCGGACTTCCTGGACGTCCTCACGTACCCCGAGATCACCTACCACTCGACGGGCCTCACCCTCGCGGGCTCCGACCGCTGGACCGTCCACGGCGAACTGACCATGCACGGTGTCGTACGCCCTGTCGACCTGGACCTGGCCTACCTGGGCACCGGCGCCGACCCCTGGGGCGGCACCCGCGCGGCCTTCCGCGCCACGGCCGACCTGCACCGCGAGGACTTCGCGATGAACTACAACCAGATCCTCCAGGCGGGCATCGCGGCCATCGGCACCACGCTGAAGGTGGAACTGGACATCCAGGCCCTACAAGGCGAATCTTTCCCCCAGACATAGGAACAACAGGGACAGCCACACCGCTGCCCCAGGCCCTAGGCTGCGAGCCATGGCACCGAACACCGCGACGAACACCTCCGTATCCCGCGAAGAACTTCTGGACTTCGTACGTCCCCGCCACCGCGCCATCCTGCTCACCCGCCGCAGCGACGGCAGCCCCCAGGGCTCTCCGCTGACCTGCGGGGTCGACGACTCCGGCCGCATCGTCGTCTCGACCTACCCCGAGCGCGCCAAGGCCCGCAACGCCAAGCGGGACGAGCGGGTCAGCCTGATCATCCTGAGCGACGAGTGGGACGGCCCGTGGGTCCAGATCGACGGGACGGCCGAAGTCCTCGACGTACCCGACTCCGTCGAGCCCCTCGTCGAGTACTACCGCAACATCGCCGGCGAGCACCCTGACTGGGACGAGTACCGCGAGGCGATGCTCAAGCAGGGCAAGTCGATCATCCGGGTCACGCCGGAGAGGTGGGGGCCGGTCGCGACGGGCGGCTTCCCGGCACGACTGGCCCCGCAGGACTGACGCCCGCCGGAATGAGAGCTGCACCCGCCCACGGGCGATAGGGGCCGTGCCCCCACAGCCCGTAGGCGGCCCCGCAGGCTCAGCCGCCCCGCGCGACCATCGCCTCGATCCCCGCGATCAGCGTCTCCATCGCGAACTTGAAGTCCCGCTCCCGCAGTTCCTCGACCGGGTCACCACCACGCGCCTCCAGAAGATCCGCGGAATGCTCGAAGTGCTCCGCGAACTGCGGCTGTTCGCCGATCGTGCTCATGGCCTGGCGGTAGTACTCGTCCTGGCTCATCCCCGCCGAGGCGCAGCGCTGCACGAAGTGACCCTCGATCGTGCCGAAGCCGTACACGAACTGGAAGACCGCCGAGAGCGCGCCCATCTGCCCGTGCGGCGGCAGCCCCGTCCTGCGGACCACCTCCTGCACGCGGAGCGTGAAGGCCGTGGAGTGCGGGCCGATGTTCAGGAAGGTGCCGATGAGCGGGGACACCCAGGGGTGGCGCACCAGCAGGGCACGATAGCCACCGGCGAGGGCGCGCAGCTGATCGCGCCAGTCCTCGCCCGACCCCGGGTCGGGCAGCTCGAGTTCACCGAAGACCGCGTCGAGGGCCAGTTCGAGCAGGTCGTCCTTGGTGTCGACGTACCAGTACACGGACATCGCCGTGACGTTCAGTTCGGCGGCCAGCCGGCGCATGGAGAACTTCGCCATTCCCTCCGCGTCAAGCAGCCGCACCGTGACCTCGGTGATCCGGTCCCGGTCGAGCCCCGACGGCTGGCCGCCGCCACGGTGGGCCGCACCGCCCCGGGGAGCCCTGCCCGCCAGCCAGACACTGGTCCGCGCCGGACGCTCGGCCCGGTCGGCTGCCCTCACCATGTCGCACCTTCCTGCAACTCGGCACATCGGGAAGCGGCAGAGCGGAAGGGAGCCGCCCGATCCACCCCTTCCGATGCTATGCGCGCCCGGTGCACACGCGGTTACGCGCACACGCGGTTACGCATACACCCTGCTACGCATACACCCTGCTACCGGATACACCTTGCTACCGGATACCCGGACACCGCCACCGCCACCGCCACCGCCACGGACAACGACACCGGCAACGACACCGACACCGACACCGACACCATTACCGCGGAGCCTTAGACAGGTTGACCAGGCGGGAGCGCGCAGCCTGCACTCGGCGTACGGAAAAGGCGGTGGCCCGGAGCGAATGCCCCGGGCCACCGCCCTGTGAAGAAGCCGTCGGATACGACTCGGCAAAAAGCCGTCAGCCGGTGCTCGTCGGCTGCGTCAGGTCGTAGAAGGTGGCCGTACCGACCGTCACCTTCGTGTAGTTGGCCTCGACCCACGTGGTGATCTGGGACGAGGTGCCCTCACTGGTGCCGCCGCCCATGGCGCCACCACCACCACCTGTCGAACTCGCGATGAAGTAGTGGATCTTGCCGTCGGCCACGTACTGCTGGAACTGGGCCAGCGTCGGCGACGGGTCGGTCCCGTTGAAGCCGCCGATCGCCATCACCGGGTCGCCGGTAGCGAGCTGGTAGTTGGCGGAGTTCTGGGCACCGATGGCTGCGGCCGCCCAGGTGTAGTCGTCGGCGTTCTTCTGCAGCAGGTCCTTGGCCTCGTCGGTGACGGTCGCACCGTTGAGCAGACCGGCCGCGCCGCCACCGCCACCGCCCATGCCGCCCCCGGCCGCCCGGCCGCCCTGGCCGTTCTGCTGGGTGTTGCCGTTCGCGCCACCGCCGGGGAAGCCGCCACCGGTACCACCGGTCGGAGGCTGGCCGGTGGTACCGCCCTGCTGATTCTGGCCGGGCGCGCCACCGGCGAGGCCGCCGCGCATGCCACCGCCACCGCCGGCCGCGCCACCGCCGCCACCGCCGCCGAACCCGCCCCTGCTCGCGCCCGCCGGACCGGCCGTCACGATGGACCCGGTGTGCCCGGTGTTCACCGTGCTCAGCGTGTACGCGGTCGGACCCGCGATCGCGGCCACGAAGCTCAACGCAGCGGCTGCGAGGGCCAGTTGGCGGCCCAGCTTGGCCACGAAGATCAGGCCGAGCGCGCCGACCAGACCACCGACGAGGACCAGCCACTTGAGCCAGGGCAGGTAGTCGGGGGTGCGGTTGAGGAGGACGTACCCCCAGGCCGCGGTCGCGGTGACCGAGGCGGCGAGGGTGAGCGAGGCCCAGATCTTGGTGCGCTCCGCCCACAGCGCCGTCGCGCCCATGCCGACCAGGGCGGCGATGTAGGGGGCCAGGGCGATCGTGTAGTACTGGTGGAAGATGCCGGCCATATAGCTGAAGATCAGCATGGTGATCAGCAGCGCGCCGCCCCAGGCGAGGAACGAACTGCGCGTCAGATCTGTCCGCTTGGCCTTGCGGGTGAGAACGAGACCGGCGACGAAAAGGATCAGCGCGGCCGGCAGCAGCCACGAGATCTGGCTGCCGATCTCGTCGTTGAACATCCGGTTCCAGCCGGTCTCGCCCCACCGCGCGGTGCCACCGGTGCCGCCGCCGACGCTGCCGGTCTCCTCGCCGTTGATACGGCCAAGTCCGTTGTAGCCGAAGGTCAGTTCAAGGAAGGAGTTGTTCTGCGAGCCGCCGATGTACGGGCGCGAGGACGCCGGCCACAGCTCGACGATCGCGACCCACCAGCCGCCGGAGACGAGCAGCGCGAGCGTCGACCAGCCCAGCTGCACGAACCGCTGCTTCAGCTTCACCGGCCCGCAGACCGCGTACAGGATGGCGAGCGGCGGCAGGATCAGGAAGGCCTGCAGGGTCTTCGACAGGAAGGCGAAGCCGACCGCGACACCCGCCCAGACCAGCCACTTCGTACGGCCGTCCTCCAGGGCGCGGATCACGCAGTAGACCGTGACGGTCATCAGCAGCGCGAGGATCGCGTCCGGGTTGTTGAACCGGAACATCAGCGCGGCGACAGGGGTGAGCGCGAGCACCGCGCCCGCGATCAGACCCGCTGCCGGGCTGAAGCGGCGGCGCAGGGCCGCGTACAGGACGCCGACCGTGGCGACGCCCATGAGCACCTCGGGAACGAGGATCGCCCAGGAGTTGAGGCCGAAGATCCGTACCGACAGCTCCATCGGCCACAGCGAGGCCGGCGGCTTGTCGACGGTGATGGCGTTGGAGGCGTCCAGCGAGCCGAAGAAGAAGGCCTTCCAGCTCTCGCTGCCGGCCTGGACGGCCGCGGAGTAGAAGGAGTTGGCGTAGCCGGAGGCGCTCAGGTTGTACAGGTACAGGACCGCGGTGACGACCAGCAGGCCGAGGAACGCGGGGCGCGCCCAGCTCGGGTCCTCGGGCCGGCCGCGCCAGACGCGGCGCGCGAAGGGCTGCTTGGGCTCACCGGAGTCGGGGGAGGCGGTGGGCACGACCGGCTCGTGTACAGCCGTCGAAGCCGTCGGCCCGGCAGCGGGATCCGCGGTACCCGCGGGGGAATTCACGGTTCCGGTGGCGGGATTCACGGTACCGGCGGCGGAATCCGCGGTACCGGTGGGGGGATTCACGGTACCGGCGGCGGAATCCGCGGTACCGGTGGGGGGATTCGCTCCCCCCTGATGGCCCGTATCGGACTGCGTGGTCATCGTGCGTTCCTCGGATTCGGATCGTCGTCATACGGGCGTGCCGCTTCCAACTGCATGGTCGCGTCCCCGTAGGTGCGGTCCGCGGCTTCGCCGGCGCGGAACTGGTCTGTGTCGTACGGAGATTGGGTCAGCGGCGAGTGCTCGCGGCCCTGGTGCCCCTGATAGCTCGGGTAGTGCTGCGGAGCCGCCGTCGAGTAGGTCGGGGAGGCCAAGTGGTTCCCCGCCACGACCGGGGAGGGCGTCTCGTCGCGCCGGTCGGGGAAGACCCAGGCCCGGAAGAGCAGGAAGCGCAGGACCGTCGCCGCGAGGTTGGCGGCGATGAGCACCGCCAGTTCCGTGGAGTGTCCCGGGTCGGTCGTCGCCGCGTTCAGGGCGGCGAGCGAACCACTGGTGAGGGCGAGACCGATACCGAACACGACCAGGCCCTGGGCCTGGTGGCGGACGGCGCCGCCCCGGCCGCGCACGCCGAAGGTCAGACGCCGGTTGGCGGCCGTGTTGGCGACGGCCGAGACCAGCAGGGCGAGCGCGTTGGCGACCTGCGAGCCCGAGAACAACCGGAAGCCGCTGTAGAGCAGCAGGTAGAAGAGCGTGGACAGGGCGCCGACCACGCAGAAGCCGACGAGCTGGCGGGCGAGGCCCTTGGGTACGTCGGTCAGCTCGCGGTCGCGCGGGTCGTCCCCGAAGGGCCGGGCGAGCCGGTCGAGCGGCAGCGAACCGGTGGCGAGGGCGCGGCCGACGCGCCAGACGCCCTTCAAGTCGTCCGTCGCGGTCTTGACGATGTGCACGGTCGAGTCCGGGTCGTCGACCCAGTCGACCGGCACCTCGTGGATGCGAAGCCCGGCCCGTTCGGCGAGCACCAGCATCTCGGTGTCGAAGAACCAGCCGGTGTCCTCGACCAGCGGCAGCAGCACCTGGGCGACATCACGCCGGATCGCCTTGAAGCCGCACTGGGCGTCGGAGAAGCGCGCTTGCAGCGAACCGCGCAGGATGAGGTTGTAGGTACGGCTGATGAACTCCCGCTTGGCACCGCGCACCACGCGCGAACTCCGCGCGAGACGCGAGCCGATCGCGAGATCCGAGTGGCCCGAGATCAGCGGGGCCACCAGCGGCAGCAGGGCGTTGAGGTCGGTGGACAGGTCGACGTCCATGTACGCGAGGATCGGCGCGTCGGAGGCGGACCACACCGTGCGCAGCGCCCGGCCCCGGCCCTTCTGCTCCAGTCGGAAGGCCCTGACTTCCGGCAGTTCCGCGTCCAGCCGTGCGGCGACCTGCGGGGTCGTGTCGGTCGACGCGTTGTCCGCGATGGTGATGCGGAACTCGTAAGGGAAGGTGCGCTTGAGGTGCTCGTGCAGTCTCATGACACACGGCTGAAGGTCCTTCTCCTCGTTGTAGACGGGGATCACTACGTCCAGGACAGGCGTACCGGCGGACCCGGCCGGGAGGTGCTCCCGCGCCGGCAGATTGCCGGGAGAAGAGTCGGTTCGCATGCCAACTACTTTCCTCACGCGCCCTGTTGCGCCCATGTGGTGGCACTGTGCTGAACCTGTGAGAACGTTTGCGAATTTGTTACGGACGTTTCCACGGGCACCGCGGGCAGATGCAGGGTGAACACCGTACGTCCGGGAACACTGTCGACGGTCACCGCGCCCCCGTGCGCGGACGCCACGGCCTGCACGATGGCCAGACCGAGACCGGTCGAGCCGGAGGAGCGGGAGCGCGAGGTATCGCCGCGCGCGAAGCGCTCGAAGACGTGCGGAAGCAGGTCCGGCGGAATGCCCTGGCCGTCGTCCTGGACGTCCACGCAGATCCACGGTCCCTGCTGGCGGACACGTGCCGTCACCGTCGTACCCGGCGGTGTGTGCGTGCGTGCATTTGCGAACAGATTGACCATCACCTGTTGCAGCCGAGCCGCGTCCGCGAGGACGAGCGCGGGCTCGTCCGGCAACTCCAGGCGCCAGTTGTGATCACGCCCGGCCGCCCGGGCGTCGCTCACGGAGTCGATGACGAGCGGTACGAGGTCGGTCTGCTCGTACTGCAGGGGCCGCCCGGCGTCGAGCCGCGCGAGCAGCAGCAGGTCCTCGACAAGGAGCGTCATACGCCCGGCTTCGGATTCAATCCGGCCCAGCGCGTGCCGGGTGTCGGGCCCGGTCTCCTCGCGGCCGCGTCTGGTCAGCTCGGCATAACCGCGGATGGACGCCAGTGGCGTACGCAGCTCATGGCTCGCGTCCGCGACGAACTGCCGTACCCGCGTCTCACTCTGCTGTCTCGCGTGCAGGGCGCCGTGGATGTGGTCGAGCATCCGGTTGAGGGCCGCGCCGACCTGGCCGACCTCGGTGTGCGGGTCGGCCTCGGACTCGGGGACACGCTCGTACAGGGCGACTTCGCCGCTGTGCAGGGGGAGTTCGGAGACGCGGGTGGCGGTGGCGGCGACCCGGCGCAGCGGGCGCAGGGCCACGCCCACGAGCACACTGCCCGCGATACCGGCGGCGATCAGACCGGCGCCGGTGACGCACACCTCGACGATGATGAGGGTGCTGATGGTGCTGGTGACGGACTTGGTGGGGATGGCGATGTAGAAGTCGCCCTTGACACCCGACTGGTACTTGACCCGGTACTCGCCGAGGCCGGGGATCTCCACGCTGTGCACGCCGGTCTTGGACACGGAGCCGAGGGCGGCCGTCTGCGCCTCGGTGAGCTGCGGTATGTCCATCTCCTGGAAGGTGCCGCTGGTGTCGGTCTTCTCCTTGGAGATGACCGCGTCGGTGATCGCGCCGTTCTGCACGACGGCGGCGATGGTGTTCTCCTGACTCGGCCCCCGGGTGAGGAACTCGAAGGTGTTGGTCTGCGAGTTGTCCTGTGAGTTGTCCTGTGAGGTGGAGTTGCCGTTGGCCCCGGGGAGCTGGTTGTTCGGGGTGTTGGCGGCCGGGTTCCCGCCCCCCGGCTTCAGCGGGCCTCCGGTCGCACGCATCGCGGCTTCGCCGAGCTGGCTGTCCAGCTGCTCGTACAGATGATTCTGCAGTGCGATGGTCGTCACCGTGCCGATCACCGCACAGACCACGGCGATGAGCGCCACCGCCGAGACGACGAGCCGCGTCCGCAGGGTGCGCGGCTGTCGTCCTCGCCTCTTCTGCGCTCGCGGCCGTCGTCGTCCGCTCATGACGCCGCGGGCTTGATCAGATAACCGGCTCCGCGCCGCGTGTGGATCATCGGCTCACGACCGGCGTCGATCTTGCGGCGCAGGTAGGAGATGTACAGCTCGACGACGTTGGCCTGGCCGCCGAAGTCGTACGACCACACACGGTCGAGTATCTGCGCCTTGCTGAGCACCCGGCGTGGGTTGCGCATGAGGAAGCGCAGCAGCTCGAACTCGGTCGCGGTGAGGTGGATGCCCTCACCGCTCCGCGACACCTCGTGGCTGTCCTCGTCCAGGGTGAGGTCCCCGACGACGAGCACGGAGTCGCTACGGCGGTCGGCGGCGCCGGAGCGGCGGATCAGCCCGCGCAGCCGGGCCACGACCTCTTCGAGGCTGAAGGGCTTGGTGACGTAGTCGTCGCCGCCGGCGGTGAGCCCGGCGATACGGTCCTCGACGGCGTCCTTTGCGGTAAGGAACAGAACGGGCACGTCGGGCAGCTCACGGCGCAACCGCCCCAGGACGGTCAGCCCGTCCATGTCGGGCAGCATCATGTCGAGGACGACGGCGTCGGGCCGGAAGTCGCGAGCGGTCTGAATCGCTCCCGTCCCGTCGCCCGCGCTGCGGATCTGCCAGCCTTCATAACGAAGGGCCATGGACAACAGCTCGGTGATCGACAGCTCGTCGTCCACCACAAGCACTCGGACGGGGCTCCCGTCCGGCCTCAGCAGTTCGGTGCGCCCCTGGGGCGAGGTCGTGGTCATAGCCGACACATTGCTCGGCGCCGCTGAGAGCATCCTTTCCGGAACCTGTGATTTTCCTGAGAAACGCACAGGCGCCTCTCAGGGAACACCTGGCAAGGCCTTAGCACTCAGGGTGACGGATTGATCCCGTAGGGGCGCGAGCCGTAGGGGGCACGTGATCCCGGGAGGGTGAGGGGCGCGGGGCGTGCACATCATCCCGGAAGGGCGCGGGGGCGCGGCGTGCGCGTCATCCCGGGAGGGTGCGGGGGCGCGGCGGGCGCGTCATCCCGGGAGGGCGCGGGGGCGCGGCGTGCGCGTCATCACGAGCACCTTCCGGACGGGATCCGGACGGGATCCGGACGGGATCCGGACGGGATCCGGACGGGATCCGGACGGGATCCGAACGGGATCGAAGCCTTGACCATTTCGTCCCTTCAAAAGAGCCCGTCCTGGACGACGGCATCCTTTGGATCCTTCAACTCCCGTACAGGGACAGTGATTCGGGGGGCGGTGGGAGGGGTGCCGACGTCGGCGGCGGGGGCGGCAGGCGTGGCCGGTGCCGCAGGCACGGTGGGCGCCGCAGGCACGCTGGGCGCCGCGGTCAGGTCCCACCCCGCCATGAGCCGCGTGTCGAGGACGACGACCCCGCGCTCGGTGGCCAGATGCAGATCGGGCCCGGCAGCGGCGACCAGTTCCCCCCTCACCACACCCCCCGCGACCAGTTCACCGACGACACCCCAGGCCGGTGCCAACCCGCCGAGTCCGAAGGCACCGGCGTGATCGACCGCCTCGAACGGCATCCGCCTCAAGGACTCCGGCCACCCTCCGAGGCCCACCGCCCGCGCGTGCAGCTCACGGACCTCGGCCGCCCGGACCTCCGCGTCCGGCAGCACACTCCGGACGGCCCGCTTGGCGTCGTAGGCAATCCGGTCCGGTACGCCGAGGACCGTACGCAGCAGCTCTTCGCTCCGCCGGGCAGCCATCAACGGCCCCCGCCCCAGCCAGCTGAAGACAACGGCTCCCTGCTCCAGGAGCCGAGCCGACCCGCGCTCGACGGCAGTGATCCCGACCTTGACCATCCCGGGCCCGAACCAGGCCAGATAGACGGAGTAGGGCCGAAGATCGTCCGCGATGGTGTCGGCGGCGACGGAGTGGGCCCGCTCCAGCCGCCCGCACTCCTCGCACCGGGCTCCGACACTGCGCCCGGCCACCGCGGCTTTCACCGGACACGCGTTCCCCCGCGCCCCCACACACCTCCGCAGGCCCCCGTCCACCACACCGAACGCAACCTGCCGCCCCCAGGTCAACGCACTGCTCCGCCCCCCGTCCCACCCGAGCACGGGGACACCCCCGGCCCACCGCAGCCCCGTACATCTCCACGCCTGTGCCATCACCAAAAGCGTAGAGGCCACCACTGACAACGCCGCCCCGGTGCGAAAGCGGAAGCCAGCGGCCCGGATCTCCCGGAGCAGCCGGCAATCACAACTGCAGCGCCGCTCCGGCCAAGAACCCTGCCGGGCCAGGCTACTTTGCACCCGATGGGGTCCACCGAGGAAGGGCGAGATGGAGAACGGGCTGCGATGGATAGCGAACGTGTATGACGTCGGCTACGCCTTCACGCTGTGCGAGGGAATTACGCCGCAGGAATTGCTGGTCCGGATGGGCGCGGAACCCTCGCACGTCCACGAACTGACCGCCGACGCGGTCGCCGAGCTGCAGTTCTGGCCGCAGGACGGCCACCTGAGCGATCTGGAGTTCCTCGACTGGGAGGACGAGGATCTCGTGGTCCGGCTGGAAGACGCAGGGTTTCTGTCGCACCCCCAGGTGATCGTCCGGGCCGGAGCCGTCCCCGGCTGGGCCTACGCCATCGAGAGCTTCTCGAGCCGCGGCACGAACTTCCTGGGGCCGTTGTCACGCGGCACACGGGCTTACGCCGTGTTCCGCAGCGGCGCGGGCATGCAGCAAATCGGCTACGCCCGTGCGGGCGAGGTGCTGGCCTCCTACGAACCGCGGGATTCGTGCCAGGACCACGCCGCGACGGAAGCCGAGGTGCCCGGCTTCACCTACACCGGCGACGAGCTACCTGACATCGCCTTCCTCCGCTTCCTGGAACACGAACTCGGCATCTCCATCCCCTGGGAGGAAACACTGGCCCCCCTGCCAACCGCCGCTTTCGCACACAACCACCCCTGAACACAGGGCGGTCACGGAGTGGATGCACCCCGGGCTACCGCCCGTCGTACGGGGCCTGGCGACGCCACACACGTCGCCACTCCCACTGCAGAAACAGGCAGCCCACAAGAACCAGCGCCCAACCCGACCGACTGACGTGAGGCAAGTCGACAAAGTTCGAGATCACAGCGGCCACCCAGCCACAGGTCATCAACATGAGCGCCACCATGTGACCAGTCCGCCCGAAGAACCTCGATACGCCCGGCACACCATCCCCCGTCACCCATCCCTCCGCTCCTCTGCCGTACGCCCCGAAAACGCAAAAGGCCCCGGATCTCTCCGGGGCCTCTCACCTGTGTGCACTCGGCAGGATTCGAACCTGCAACCTTCTGATCCGTAGTCAGATGCTCTATCCGTTAAGCTACGAGTGCTTGTTTTGTTTTGTCCCGTTTCCTGGGCTTTCGGCCCGCTCGCGGCGACAGGAAGAACATTACATGACTGCCGCCGCCATGTGAAATCCGTTTGCCGTACCCCTTGTGAGCTGCGCAGACCCGCTCTGGCCTGGGGTAACGCCGAAGCCCCGGACCAGAGGGGCCGGGGCTTCGGATCTTGGTGCGGAGGCGGAGGGATTTGAACCCTCGATGGGCTTGAAGGCCCAAACCGCATTAGCAGTGCGGCGCCATAGACCGGACTAGGCGACGCCTCCCGCACAACCGCTCGCGCGAGCGCGAGTGGTGCGTGCAGATGATGACACAGCCGAGCGGGCTGTCACCAATCGCGTCCCACGGTACTAGGCAGGCGGGCCGCAGAGCAAAGCCCAAACGTGGCGGGAGCGGGCGAAGCTGCAGACAGGACGGACACCCGGGGGCCGGAGGCGCGGACAGCCCGGAGCGAGGGGAGGGACGAGAAGCCGGCCCGGCACGGGAGTGACCGGAACTCCGCGCAACTGTGCGGGGTGCGCGGCGTTAGTCAGGTCATGTTGCGTCGTCTCGTCCTCACTGCCGCCGCGTCCGCCGCCGCGCTCTCCTCAGTACCCGCCGGGCCGGCCACCGCTCTGCCCGCCGGGTCGGTCACCTCCGCCGAGTCCCTCAAGTCCCTCGGGCCGGCCATCGCCTACGTCGAACCGCTCCTCAGTCCCGCCCCGAGCCCGGCCTCGGCAACCGCCCCGAATCCGGCCCTGATGCCCCCGCCCGCCCGCGACGAGGACTCCCGGGACCGGCTGACGGTGACCGTCAGCGACGCGGGAAGCGGTGCGGACGGGACGTACGAACTGCGGTGTCATCCCGACGGTGGCAGTCACCCCGATGTGAGCGGGGCGTGCAGTGCGCTCGACCGAGGGGCTCGCTGGGGCAAGGATCCGTTCGCCCCGGTGTCGCCGGGAGCCATGTGCACGATGCAGTACGGCGGTCCGGCCACCGCGCATGTCACCGGGACCTGGGCGGGGCGGCCCGTCGACACCAGGTTCGACCGCGGGGACGGCTGCCAGATCTCGCGGTGGAACTCGCTCACACCTCTCCTTCCCGAACTTCGCTCATAGCCGGGCAGAGGCAGAGCGGAGACAGAACAGAGGGAGGCCAGGGTGAGGGCACGGCGGATTCCCCGTGGCATCACGGTTCCGCGTCCCCGTGGCATCACGGTTCCGCGTCCCCGTCGCAGCACGGTTCCGCGTCGTTGCGACGCCACGGTTCCTCATGGGGCGAAGAGGGTGAAATGTGCGATCACGGCTTCTGCGCCGCTTCTGCGTGGTTTCTACGCCGGTTCTGCGTGCGACCTCCCTCTCATCCGGCGTCGCGAGCGCAACCTCTGCCCGTAGACTCCCTCGCGTGACACGCTGCGGGACGGTTGGCAAGATGGCACCCGCGGACGGCAAGGTGCGGTAACAGGGAGGAAGCGCTCGTGAGCAGCAGGCCATCCCGAGGCGCTGCTCGCCTCGCAGCCATACTGGACGCGCTGCCTGATGCGTTGGTGCTGGTCAACGCCAATGGGACCGTCGTCAACGCGAACACCATCGCTCTGGAGGCCTTCGAGGCCCCGGGCACGGCTCTGGTGGGGCGCGGACTGCTCGATCTGCTGCCTGCGTTCGACTCCCGACTCATCCCCGGCAGCATGCGCCGGCCCGAGTCGATCGACCCCAGCGGCCGGACCAAGCCGACCCGGATGATCGCGCGGCGTACCGACGGCAGTGAGTTCCCTGTCGAAGTCACCAGTGCGAATCTTGAGAACGGACAGCAGGCCTACGACAGCTACGGCCCCGCCAACGACGAGCTGCTCATGCTGGTCGTACGGGATCTGTCGGGCGCCGTCGACACCGAGGCGGAACTCGCGCGTTCGCAACGGCAGACCGAGATGATCCTGCGGGCCGCGGCCGAGGGTGTCGTGGGGACGGACACGGACGGGCGGGTCGTTCTCGTCAACCCGGCGGCCGCTCAGATACTCGGATACCGGGCCAGTGATCTCGGCGGCCAGGCACTGCACGACCTCATCCTTCACTCGCGCGCCGACGGCGAACCCTTCGCGTACGAGGAGTCGCCGCTCGCCGACACCCTGCGCTCCGGGCGGAAACACCGGGTTCGCGGGCAGGTGCTGTGGTCCAAGTCCGGGGACAAGGTGTCGGTCGACCTCACGACCGCGCCCGTGCGCGACGGGGACCAGCTCGTCGGCGCCGTGATGACGTTCACCGATCGGCGGCCGTACGACACCCTCGCCGAGGAGAAGACCAAGGCTGAGGAGCTCCACGAGCAGGAGCTCGCGCGAGCCGCCGAGGACCATGACAAGGAACTCGCCGAGCTGCGCGAGCAGCACGCCGCCGAGCTGGCCGAACTGCGCGAGCAGCACGAGGAGGAACTCGCCGCGGGTGACGAGCGGTACGCGTCGCTCGGGGAGCGCGAGAAGGACCGGTACGAGGCCCTCGCCGCCCGGCACGAGCAGCTGCTCGCCGTGCTCTCGCTGTCCCTGCGCGGACCTCTGGACCAGCTGCGGGGCGAACTGTCCAAGCTCGCCGCGGACGACGCCGGGCAGTTGTGGCCCGAGGCCAACCAGGTGCTCCACCACCTCGCCGCCGGCTATTCGCGGATCACGACACTGGTCGACAACGTGCTCGGCTATCAGCGGCTCGACTCCGGCGCCGAGGAGATCTCCCGTACGAACGTCATGCTCGACGCGGTCGTGGCGGCCGGTGTGGAAGGGGCCGTCGAACTGATCGGGCCCGGACGCGTGCAGTTCGCCGTACACGCGCCGCCCATCGAGGCCGAGGTCGACCCGCAACGGCTGGCCAACGCCCTCGCGCATCTCATCGCCGACGTCGCCGGAGTCGACGCCACCGGCAACGCGCCCGTGTCCGCGGGCGGTTACATGGACAACACCGTCGTCGTGGCGGCGGCGCAGCGCGGTGAGGTCGTGCGCATCGAGGTGCGCGGGCCGTACGCCGGGGGAGACCCGGTGCACGGGCCGATCGTGCGCGGGACGGTGCGCGCACACGGTGGCGTGCTGCAGACGCACGAGGTGCCGGGCATGAGCGGCAGCTCGTTCGTGTTGGAGGTGCCGATCGGCGGTGGGGCCGGAGCGGTTCCGGCCGCCGTCGGGACCGGCTCCGGGGTCGGCTCCGAGATCGCACTTCCCGAGCAGGCCTCCCGGGAGGGCGGTGGTAGGCGGCGGGCGCGGCGGTCCTCCGTGGACGCCTTCCTGGACAGCGAGGTGGCGGGGGAGTCCGATCCGGACTCCGGCGCCGACCCTGCCACTGACGGCGGCTCGACCGCTCCCACCGGGCGTCGGCGGCGGCGCATGGCGGAGGAGCAGGCGGCCGGGTCGGCCGGCGCGGTGTCCGTTCCCACCCAGACGGCGGGCGTCGAGAGCTCCGGCGATGGCGGGGCCTCCGGTGGTACCGGGCGGCGGCGTGGACGGCCGAGCCCGGTCGACAACTCGGCCGGCGATGTGGCTGGGGTTCTTGCGGGGGGCGCCTCCGAAGGCGCGGTCGTCATGGCGGGCGAGCACGGGGCGGGGACCGCGGCGGCGGGTACGGGACTGGGCGGGACGGTGCCTCCGCAGGGCGTGCCCGTGTCCGCACAGGGCGTGCCCGTGTCCGCACAGGGCGTGCCCGTGTCCGCGCAGGGCGTGCCGGTGCCTTCGGGACGGCGCGCACGACAGGGCCGCGAACAGGCCGCGTTGCCGCCTGCGTTGCCTGCGGCCCCGAGTACGGCCGGTACGCAGAATGCGGTCGGCGCCCAGGGCGCGGCCGACGTTGGTGCCGCCGCGGACGGGGCGCCCGGGCGGCGTCGGCGTGCGCTGGCCGCCTCGGCCGAGCAGTCCGCCACGCAGGAGGCGGGCGCCCGCACGGTGTTCGCGCTGCCGCCCGCGGACGCGGACCGCTCCCCGGAGTACGTCGAGGCTCAGCAGCAGGCTCAGCGGCAACTCCTCCAGCAGGCCGACGCTGTCGGTGCTGTCGGTGCTGTCGGCGCTCCTCAGGGCCGGGCCGATGACGGCCGCCACGACGCGATGCGTCACGATCCGGCCGACGACCACACTCCGCCCCAGCCGCACCCCGTTTCCAGCCCTACAGGACGACGCCGTGCGGCACGGCCCCCGGCGCAGCAGGGTGCGGCGGGGACACCTGCACAAGGAGTTCCGCCGCAGGGAGTTCCGGGGACAGCCGCCGCCGGGCGGCCCGGACCCGCGGCGCAGGCCGCTGCGCCGGCCCAGCCTTCCGCCGCGCAGGCGCCGTGGCCCGGGAACGCAGAGACTCCCGCAGGCAGCGCACCCACCCCCCAGCCCTGGCCGAACGCGAGCGCCCACGACACACCGGGCGCCGACTCCCCGGCACAGCCCGCAGCGGCGTCGGTGCAGCCCGGCACAGCGGCTCAAGCCGCGACACCCGCACCCTCCGTGCCCAACGCCCCCGCCCGGCCGCGCGTTGCCCAGCCACTGCCCGCCGAGGCCCCGGCTCCGGCCCCGATCGATCCCAACTCGACGCAGGGCCGCGCGATCAGTGTCCGGGCACTCGGCCAGGGCGTGCCGTTCGGCCGCCAGTCCGCCCCGAACCAGCCCCAGGCACCGCAAGCACAGGCGCCGCAGGCGCAGGCCCAGCCGCAGTCGCAGTCGCAGTCCCCGACGCCTCCCCCGCATCAGACCAACGGCAATGGCGGTCGTCGTCGCAAGCTGGGCACACCCCCCGAGCCTGCCGCCGAGCGCCCGGAGACGGCAGCCCTTTCCCACCCGCAGGGTGGGCAGGCGCCCGGGTCACGGCTGGCCGGAGCCACTGAGGGCGCCGGGCGGTCGTACGCCATAGGAGCCCCGGACGAGAACGCCGACGAGGGCCCCGAGCCGCTCGACGGTCCCGGTGGTGCCGTCGAAGTCGCCGACCAGCCACGGCTACAGCCCCTGGACGACGAGTTGCCGCCGGAACCGCTGGACAACCCGCGGCGCCTGCTCGTGTGGCCCGCACCCGACGTGAGGACCCAGCAGGCACTGAGCGACCGCGGCTACCGACCCGTGATCGTGCACTCGCGCGAGGAGGTCGACGCGCAGATCGCCGCCTTCCCGGCCGCACTCTTCGTCGACCCGCTGACCGGACCGATCACTCGGACGGCACTCCAGTCACTGCGCCAGGCCGCTGTCGCCGCCGAGGTGCCCGTCCTGGTGACAGCGGGACTCGGACAGGCGACGCGCGAGGCGGCGTACGGCGCCGATCCCGCCGTACTCCTGAAGGCCCTGGCGCCCCGGGACTCCGAGCAGCACCCGCCGCGTGTGCTGCTCATCGAGGAGCACGCGGAGATCTCGCTCGCGCTGACGTCGACGCTGGAGCGACGCGGGATGCAGGTCGCGCGGGCCTCGACCGACGCGGACGCGGTGACACTGGCCTCGCAGATGCGGCCGAACCTGGTGGTGATGGACCTGATGCAGGTACGTCGACGCCAGGCAGGGATCGTCGACTGGCTGCGCGCGAACGGGCAGTTGAACCGCACACCGCTCGTCGTCTACACCGCCTCCGTCGACCAGGCCGAACTTCCGCGGCTGGCCTCGGGGGAGTCCGTTCTGTTCCTGGCAGAGCGCTCGACCACTGCCGAGGTGCAGGAGCGGATCGTGGATCTGCTGGCTCGGATCGGCACGAACTGACCGGTACGCGGATCGGCCCGGTCAGCGGGTCGATACGCGGATCGATACGAATCGACCGATCGCGCAGGTGCGGGCATCGGGGCCCGGACCGACTTTGCACATAAGGGGCTTGGGGCGTTGTTTCACGTGAAACAACGCCCCAAGACACATACAGGAACTGCTAGATCTGCGTCACGTCCAGCTCACCCGCGGCGTACTGCCGACGCAGCACCTTCTTGTCGAACTTGCCGACGCTCGTCTTCGGGACCGACTCGATGATCGTCCAGCGCTCGGGGAGCTGCCACTTGGCGATCTTCCCTTCGCCGGCGAGGAAGGTACGAAGGACGTTGAAGTCGCCGGTGGCGCCTTCCTTGAGGACGACGGTGGCAAGGGGGCGCTCGCCCCACTTGTCGTCGGGGACGGCGACTACGGCGGCCTCGGCGACGTCCGGGTGGGACATCAGCGCGTTCTCCAGGTCGACCGACGAGATCCACTCGCCGCCCGACTTGATGACGTCCTTGGCTCGGTCGGTGAGCGTCAGGAATCCGTCGGAGCTGATCGTGCCGACGTCGCCGGTCTTGAGCCAGCCGTCCTCGCTGAACTTGTCGGCGGGGCGCTGGGGTTCGGCGCCCGGGCCGCCGTAGTAGGCGCCCGCGATCCAGGGACCGCGGACTTCCAGTTCGCCGGCGGATTCATTGTCCCAGGGGAGCCGTTCGCCGCCCGGGCCGGTGAGGCGGGCCTCGACGCCGGCGGGGAAACGGCCCTGCGTCAGCCGGTAGGCGAACTCCTGGTCGGTACCCACGACATGGGCCGGCGCCCGGGCGATGGTGCCAAGCGGGGACGTCTCCGTCATACCCCAGGCGTGACAGACCCGCATGCCCAGCTTGTCGAAGGCCTCCATGAGCGAGGGGGGACATGCGGAGCCGCCGATGGTGACCTGAGTGAGGGAGGAAACGTCGCGGGGCTTCGCGGTCAGTTCGCCGAGCAGGCCCTGCCAGATGGTGGGGACGGCCGCGGCATGCGTGGGCCTCTCACTCTCGATCATCTCGGCGAGCGGCGCGGGCTGGAGGAACCGGTCCGGCATCAGCAGGTTGATGCCGGTCATGAAGGTCGCGTGCGGCAGACCCCAGGCGTTGACGTGGAACTGCGGGACGACGACGAGGGTGGTGTCCCGGTCGGTGAGACCCATCGACTGAGCCATGTTGACCTGCATGGAGTGCAGGTAGATGGAACGGTGCGAGTAGACGACGCCCTTGGGGTCGCCGGTCGTGCCGGAGGTGTAACACATGGCCGCAGCCGTGCGCTCGTCCAGCTCGGGCCAGTCGTAGGTGGTCGGCCTGCCCGCGATCAGTTCCTCGTACTCGTGCACCCGTGCCGTCGCTCCGTCGAGCAGCGAACGGTCGCCGGGCCCCGAGACCACGACGTGCTCGACCGTCGGCAGATGGGGGAGGAGCGGCGCAAGCAGCGGAAGCAGCGAGCCGTTGGCGATGATCACGCGGTCGGCGGCATGGTTGACGATGTAGGCGAGCTGCTCCGCGGGGAGCCGGAGGTTGAGGGTGTGCAGGACCGCACCCATGGAGGGGATCGCGAAGTACGCCTCCACATGCTCGGCGTTGTTCCACATCAGCGTCCCCGTCGGATGCCCTTCCTCCACTCCGAGGTCATGCAGGGCGTGCGCGAGCTGTGCGGCTCGGGCGCCGATCTCGGCGTAGGAACGGCGCTGCGGCTCTCCCTCCCCGGTCCAGGTGATCACCTGTGATGTTCCGTGGATCAGCGACCCATGGGTCAGGATCCTCGAAATCAGCAGCGGTACGTCCTGCATCGTGCTCAGCACGGCGTTCCTCCCGGGGGGCGACATTGCCTACGCAGTGGCAAGGGTTGGGCTGATTCTGCTCACATACCGCGTGGTATGTCACTACTAGCCGGGATGATCGATCAGCTCGTGGTGATCTTGCGGGGGAGGCGGCGCGGGGCCGGGAGGCCGATGTTGGGACGCGGGGGGCGGGAGGCAGGGGGCCGGGGGCCGGGGAGCCCTGGAATCAGGAACGGATGGGGGGTGCGGATGCGGGGCCTCGGGAGCCCGGGAGGCCGAGAAGGACGGTCGGGAACCCGAAAGGCGGAAGGGCGAGAAGACCGGTGGGAACCCGAAAGGTGGAAGGGCGGGAGGGCCGGAGTCGGAGGGCCGGAGTCGGAGGGCGAGAGGGCCGGAGTCGGAGGGCGAGAGCTTGGGAAGCCGGGGTGGGTTCCGGATGCCCGGTGGCGGTCACCCCGTCCGGGAAGCGGGCCCGGTGGCGGTCACCCCGTCCGGGAAGCGGGCCCGGTGGCGGTCACCCCGTCCGGGAAGCGGGCGCTACCGTACGGGCTCCAGCTCGGGGTCCTCGCGCAGCTTGCCCAGCGCACGCGACACCGCCGACTTCACCGTCCCGACGGAGACACCAAGCACCTCTGCCGTCTGCACCTCGCTCAGGTCCTCGTAGTACCGCAGGACGACCATCGCCCGCTGCCGCGCCGGAAGCTTCATGATCGCCCGCCACATCGCGTCGTGCAGGGCCTGCTGCTCGGCGGGGTCCCCGGCGGGCGCCCCATCCGGCTCCGGCAACTCGTCGCACGCGAACTCGTCGACCTTGCGCTTGCGCCACTGCGACGTCCGCGTGTTCAGCAGCGCCCGGCGTACGTACCCGTCGAGTGCCCGGTGGTCCTCGATCCGCTCCCAAGCGACGTACGTCTTGGTGAGCGCGGTCTGCAACAGGTCCTCGGCATCGCACGGGTTCGCGGTCAGCGACCGGGCGGTACGCAACAGCACCGGCTGGCGGGCCTTCACGTACGACGCGAACGACGGATAGGGCGCGTACGGAAGGGACAGCGTCGCGGCGTTCGAAGCGCTGGTGCAGACGGGTGTGGTCATGGCTCCACGCTAGGATCGCCCCCTACTATCGCGGATCGGCCGCAGGTCCCGAAGCCATGTCCGCCTCAGGTTGTAGGAGGGGGGCTCCCCCCACCTCCTGAAGGTGGACGAGCAAGTCCTGCCCCCTGAGGGTTCACCCCTGAGGACGAGTACGACGGTAGTACGCGGGCCCCGATCCCCCGGTCCCCGCAGGTCACCTCCGGCCTCGCCTGAACGGGCTGGGAACCCGCGCCACCATCCGCGTCGACCCCCAGGATCAACCCCGACGTGGGAACCCCCGTACCGGCGGTGACGAGCGTGTGGCGGGCGCCCGCTATCTGGTTCACGGCCGTTCCTCGCAGTTGTCGCACCGCCTCCGCCACACCGTTCATCCCGTGCAGATACGCCTCCCCCAGTTGTCCGCCGTGGGTATTGAGCGGCAGCCGCTCCTCGGCGACGAAGTCCGCTCCCTGACCGGGCGCGCAGAATCCGAACTCCTCCAGCTGCATCAGCACGAACGGCGTGAAGTGGTCATAGAGAATCCCCACGTCGATGTCGGCCGGAGTCAGCCCTGCCGTCCGCCACAGCTGGCGTGCCACCACGCCCATCTCCGGCAGCCCGGTCAGACCGTCCCGGTAGAAGCTGGTCATCTGCTCCTGAGCACGGCCCGCCCCCTGAGCGGCAGCCTTGATCACCGCGGGGGGATGGGGCAGATCGCGGGCCCTCTCGAGCGAGGTGACCACCAGTGCCTGACCACCGTCCGTCTCCTGGCAGCAGTCCAGCAGCCGCAGCGGCTCCGCGATCCACCGTGAGGCGGCGTGCTCGGCGAGCGTGATCGGCCTGCCGTAAAAGTAGGCCGCCGGGTTCGTCGCCGCATACTTCCTGTCCACCACAGCGACCTGGCCGAACACCTCGGGCTTCAGCCCGTATGTGTGCAGATACCGCTGGGCCGCCATCGCCACCCAGGACGTGGGCGTGAGCAGCCCGAACGGCAGGGACCAGCCGAGCGCCGCCCCCTCCGCCGACGGCTCCCGCTGCTGCACTCCGGAACCGAATCTGCGTCCCGACCGCTCGTTGAACGCCCGGTAGCAGACCACGACCTCGGCCACCCCGGCCGCCACCGCGAGGGCCGCCTGCTGGACGGTCGCGCAGGCCGCCCCGCCGCCGTAGTGGACGCGCGAGAAGAAGGACAGCTCCCCTATTCCGGCCGCCTGGGCGACGGTGATCTCCGGGCTGGTGTCCATCGTGAACGTGACCATCCCGTCCACGTCCCCGGGCGTCAGCCCCGCGTCGTCGAGCGCGGCCCGCACCGCCTCGACAGCCAGCCGCAGCTCACTGCGCCCCGAGTCCTTGGAGAACTCGGTGGCCCCTATCCCGACGATCGCCGCCCGCCCGCCGAGGGTGTCCCGCGTCCGTACGCTCATGAGACACCCCCGAGTGGAAGAGTGACCGTCACCGTGCCGGTCACATGTCTGCCGATGCCGTTCACCCCGACGACCCGGACCGTCGCGGTGTCACCCGCGAGCTCCTCCACCGAACCGGTCAACACCATGGTGTCGCCCGGGTAGTTGGGTGCCCCGAGCCGGATGGCCACCTTGCGCAGGACCGCGCCCGGTCCGAAGTGGTCCGTGATGTACCTTCCGACCAGGCCGTTGGTGGTCAGGATGTTCATGAAGATGTCGGGGGAACCCTTCTGCCGCGCCAGCTCCGCGTCGTGGTGCACGTCCTGGTAGTCCCGTGACGCGATGGCCCCGGCCACGATCAGCGTGCGCGTGACGTCGATCTCCAGCGGCGGCAGCGTGTCCCCCACCTTCGCGTCACCGGCCCACGCGGCACCGGCGCTCAGGTTGCCGGCGCTCATGTCACCGGCGCTCAGGTTGCCGGCCTTCATCGCATCGGCCGTCACGTCGCCGGCCGTCGCCCATCCGGCTTCCGCCTCCCCGGGCCTCGCACCTCCGCCCTTCCTACCCCCGGCCCTCATGTCACCTCCTCGCCGTCCACGCCGGTCTCGCCACCCGCTGCGGCCTCGTCGGCCCTGAAGACCGGCAGCTCCAACTCATCGTCGTACCGCTGGAATTCGAGCCGCACTGCCATACCGATCCGCACCTTGTCGTACGGCACCCCCACCACGTTGCTCACCATCCGCACGCCCTCCGGGAGTTCGATCAGGCCGACCGCATAGGGAGGGTCGAAGGCAGGGAAGGGAGGATGGTGCATGACGACGTACGAGTAGACCGTGCCGTCCCCTCTTGCTTCGACCGTGTCCCACTCCAGGCAGCCGCATGTGTTGCACCCCGGCAGCCAGGGGAACCGCAGCACGCCGCAGCCGCCGCACCGCTGGATCAGCAGCTCATGCCGGCCCACGCCCTCCCAGAAACCCGCGTTGTCCCGGTTGATCACCGGGCGCGGGCGTCGCACCTTCGTTTCCTGCTGCTTCCGGCGCCCGGCCGGTGCGTACTTGAGAATCCGGAAGCGGTGCGTGCCCGCCGGCTCGCCGCCCGCCCGGACATCCATCCGTGTCGTGACGAAGTAACCCCTCCCCAGCTTCGTCGATTTGGGCTCCGAGACCGACTCGATCACCGCGTCGAAGGTGATCTCGTCCCCGGGCCGCAGTGGTCGCAGATACTCCTGCTCGCAGTCGGTGGCAACCACGGAGGTGTAACCGGCGCCGTCGAGGAGCCCCAGCAGTTCGTCGTACGCCTGCGAACGCCCTGTGTGCCCGGCGAGGCCGCCCATGGTCCACGCCTGGAGCATGGTGGGGGGCGCGACGGCGTCCGGCCCCTCGTACGCCGGATTCGCGTCGCCCATGGCCTCGCACCAGTGCCTGATCATCGGCGCGTTGACCGGATCCCGGCCCGCGCCGGCGACGGCAGCCGCCCGGCCCTCGTACGCCTTGAGCCGCCCGGACAGCCCGCTCGCCCCGCCTACCCCCCGTGCCCCGTCCGTCCCGTCTCCCCCGCTTGCACCGCCTGTCCTGTCTACCCCGGTCGCCCCCTCCGCCCCATCCACCCCGCCCGCTTCGTCGCTCACCGCCGCCCCCTCCACACCCCGAGCCGCATCGTCGCCACGATCTCCCGCCGCACCTCGCTCACCCGCCCCCGAACGCGTTGATCTGCGCCATCCTGTTCATCCGCTCTGGCTCGGCGTCCCGGAACACTCCCGATGCACCGGAGCGGACCAGGACATCCGGCCCGACAACTTGCTGACATATTTGGTACACCGCCACCGCCGATTCGGTTCCCACCACTTTCACGCCGCTCACGACGCCCGGTGTCGGCCGACCGGCCCCGACATCCCCGCCAACGCCGATTGAGCAGACACGACGACGCCAGCCGGGAC
The DNA here is from genome assembly GCF_042871385.1 of Streptomyces sp. NPDC005808. NCBI lineage: Bacteria > Bacillati > Actinomycetota > Actinomycetes > Kitasatosporales > Streptomycetaceae > Streptomyces > Streptomyces sp. NPDC005808. The sequence continues at coordinate 165,694 of NZ_JBIAIK010000008.1, forward strand.
ATGTGCCTCAGCCAGTTGGAGCCGCGCCCACGCCCCCCAGACCCCGCACGAGCAAGGCTTTCTGACTGTCCGTCAGACAATGTGGACTGTCAAGGTCACCGAACCCGTATCAGGAGTCCTTTCCGGACCCCACGCACCGCCCTTTGACGTCCCCGAACACGGACAGATTCACGGACCCAATACGCGCGCGAACCCAAACGCGCGCACGGGCACAGGCACGGGTACGGACGCGGGCACGGGCCCGATCGCGGGCACGCGCACGCGCACGCGCGGAAACGCAAAAACGTCTGCGTGACGGCACCGAAGCACCGCCACGCAGACGCGTCAGAACCCCACAGAACACAACCCCGCACGGGAGTTTCCGGGCCGATGAGGGCGCATCGGCCTGCGATCTACCAGAGGTTGGTGAAGTTGACGACGGTGTTCGACTGGTCGATTGCCGTGAACGCGGAACCGTTCACCTGGGCCGTGTTGTTCTGGTTGGAGGCGCCGGAGCCGACCGCCTGCTGCTGCGTTGTGGACGAGTTGCCGTGGTTGTTGCCACCGACACCGCTGCCGCTGATCGTCGCCACCGCCGCGTTCGATCCGTCGTCCGCGAAGGCGCCGTTGTCCGCCGCGGCGACACCCGTGAAGAGGGTGGCCGCGAGGGGCAGGGCCGCGACGGCGGCGAAGACGCGGGCGGTACGGATGCTTGCCATGTGAATTCCTCCAGAAGAACCGGATGTACGCACCGGTGTGAACCGGGAAGTACGGCTTGTCCCAAGGCAGTTGGCCGACCACCTCGGTGATGTGCACGACGTCGCGAATCCAGAGTTGCCCACCGAATCCCCGGCGAACCACCCCGGAAGCACCGATTCCCCCTGAAGCGTGAGGACAAGTCGATAAACCCCTTTCGCGACCTTTCACCTGCCGGTTCTGACTCAAAGTCGCAGGCCAAGGCCACTGGGCCGACTCGGGCGCCAGGAACCGCACGAGAGGAAGCGTTCCGGCACATTTTCAGCCAACCTCTCCCGTACTGCCCGAAACAGCTACCGCCGCTCCCCGCCCGCCGAACCCCCTTCCCTTTTTCGAACACTCGTACGAACATGGAGGCATGGCCACCACCACCATCGACCGGCAGGCCACGACCATGGCCCTGGCCCACGCACTGTCCGCCGCCGAGCGCGGCCTCGCGGTCATTCCGCTGTCCCGTACGAAGCTCCCTGCCCTCCGATCCCCCCACCGCACCGACCCCGCCGGCCTGCCCGTCTGCCACGGCGAATGCGGCCGCTTCGGGCACGGCGTGTACGACGCCTCGACCGACCCACGCCGCATTCGCACGCTCTTCACTGCCGCCCCCTGGGCCACCGGCTACGGCATCGCCTGTGGCCTGCCGCCGTACCACCTGATCGGCATCGACCTGGACACCAAGTCCGGTACGGAGTCGTCGGCCGCCCTGCGCGAACTGGCCCTGCGCCACCTGTTCACCATCCCGGAGACAGTGGTCGTCCTCACGCCGAGCGGCGGCCGCCATCTGTGGCTGAGCGGTCCGCCGGACGTGGCCGTCCCCAACTCTGCGAGCCGACTGGCCCCCGGCATTGACGTCCGCGGCGCCGGCGGCTACCTCGTCGGCCCCGGTTCCCGTACCGAACAGGGCATCTACAGCACTGCCCCCGGCACCGCCCAGCTTGCTCCCGCGCCCTGCCCGCCTGCCCTGCTACGGCTGCTTCTGCCACCACCACGGCACGCGAAGCCGACTTCATCCTCGACACCGGCGGACGTCCACGGGCAGGGCCAGGGCCTGATCCAGTTCGTCCTGGCGGCCCACGCGGGCCAGCGCAACACCCGCCTCTTCTGGGCTGCCTGCCGCGCCCACGAGAACGGCATCGGCCCGGACCTGACCCCCGCCCTGATCGACGCGGCCGTCCACACCGGCCTCACACTCCGCGAGGCCCGCTCGACGGTGGCCTCGGCGGCGCGGATGACGGGTAACCGGGCCTGAAGAGCAACACAGGAGGGGGAGCAGCACAGAAGGGGATGCCCCTGCGAACGGGGCATCCCCTTCTGTGCTGCTCCCTCTCTGAACCTGCGCGGTGGGTGTGGGATTTGAACCCGCAGGTCAGGTGAGATCTCCACGCCCTCGCAGGCCGGAGGGGGAAAGCCACGACGTCTCAGTCGTAGCCGTGCTTGCCGTGCCCGCTAGGTGCCCTAGCCGCACGATCATGCCGCTCATCCACCCGACACAGCAGGAACAACCACTGCGGCGACAGCCGAGAGCAGACCTCCCACAGCCAGGGCGCCATTGAACTTCTCTTTGGCGGTTGGAAACACAGAGCGACTCACGTTCCCGACCTTGCTGCGCAGGACGATCATCTTGAGTTTCTGCCACCTGTGCTGACGTTTCGTACACCCCATCAACACGCCATAGGCGTTGTTACGGCAGTAGGTCTGGCCATCTCGGTTCACCGCGCCACACCAGACCGGCACCCGGAAGGCAGCGTAGGCCGAGACGCCGAGTGACAAAGCCACGATCACAGACAGCGCCCATTGCTGGCTCCAAGCAACGATCAAGGCCGCAGCCACCATGTATCCCCAGTACAGACGCACCACTTTCCCCATGAACACGCAGAGTATCTGTGCATATGCACAGCGCATAGACGTGAATTGGACATGCGTCCACGGCTCATGCGTCTCGGATGAGCCGTCCCCGTCTTGCCCTCCAAGCCATGCGTCGGCCGCCTCCGCCACTTGGTCGTCGCGACCGGCGACCGGCCGAGCGTAATCCTGGGTGGTGACGCTCGCGTTCGAGTGGCCGAGCCGGTGAGCCGCAGTGGTCGGCCGGAGACTGGACAGCTCCTGATCAACGAGTGCTGGAACGATCAGCGAGTTGATCAGGGACCGTACGTCGCTTGGGCCTTGTGCTTGAGCTGAGGCGACACCGCAGCCAGCCAGTGAGTGAGCCGCCCAGTCTCGTACGGTCGTCTGTACTTGGGTTAGCTGGGTAAGGGTCGCAACTGCCTGCCATGATCAGGCCGTGCTGGAGTCTTCGATATTCGCAAGGTTGAGCAGAGTCCTCGACTGGTTGGGGCTGATCCCGGCTACCTTCCTGCTCGCGATCGGCATCAGGGATTACCGTGACGGCGGATCCGTGGGGTGGCCCATCGGCGGAGCAGTCCTGCCGATCGGTCGGGGAATCACGGGGAACAGCGGTCCTCACGGGCAGCGGACACAGTGAGAGCCCCTGACCGTTTTCACTGGTCAGAGGCTCTCATCCTGCGGTGGGTGTGGGATTTGAACCCACGGTGACATCGCTGCCACGACGGTTTTCAAGACCGCACGGTTCCCCAGGGTAGAACGGGCTTTGACCTGCATCAACGGCTCCCAGAGTCGCAACGCCCGGTCCATGTTGGCCAGAGGATGGCCACAGAAAGTCGCACGGGCTTCAGCTCAAGCCGCGAACGGGAGCCGTGCGGGAGTGGGAGCGCGGTCCGTAAATCCGTAATCCTCGGGTCGTGCCTGACGCTGATGGCGAGAGGAACGCGACGGTTACCAGCGCAGGGCAATTCCCCTCCCCGTGCCGCGACTTGGACCCCGGTCGATGACGCCGAGCTCTTCCATCCTGTCGAGTTGGTACGCGACCGACCCCGTGCTCGACAGTCCCACGCTTCGGCAGATCTCCCGCATCGAGGGAGTCTCCCCGCGGTCGGCTACCCAGTCCCTGATGCACTTCAGGATGCGTTCCTGCTGTTCCGTGAGGCGGCCCTCTGCCTCCTCCAGCTCCCGGACCTGTCGACGCAGGTTGACCCTCGCCCCGGGCGACCGGCCGGCCTTCGTCTCCCAAAACGATTGGGAGGCAAGCCGGGCAGAGAGCTGCTGCAACCGACGACGCAGCGTGGCCGTGTGCAACGGTCGACGCTCTAGCGCCGCGTAGGTGCGGTTCCAGTCGCGTTGAGCCTGGATCAGATCGAGCGGGAACGTCGTGTGCGCCATAGCCAAAATTCAATCATGTGTTCGATTTCTGGCGCGAGAGTCACCTGGCACCTGTGACGTTCGATGTCCTGTGATGGCGAACTTTGCGCACATGCCATCCAACCTTGGCCGCCGAGAGTCGGTGTCCTCGTTAAGGGGGCGAGTCTGCAACCGCACCGCCCTGTACAGACATGTACCGGGTATGAAGTTCCCCCACCCGCTCCGCCGTATCCACAATGCACGGGCACACCGCCGCGCCGCATGGGATGCTCTGACGCTCCTGGATCAGCGACGGACCAGGGTCCGTCAGAAGACCAGAGCCCGCCGGTGGGGCATGGTCTCGCTCATCGTGGTGGGTGCTCTTGCCTTACTCGCCGGGCTGCCATGGCTGGTGTGGCGAGGGCCCTACGTGTTCGACGGGCAGTACCTTGACCGCAGTGAGCTGGCGAAGGGGTCTGCTGCCCTGGTCACCGGCCTGCGCACCGCGATAGTGGCTTGTGTCGCTGCCCTCGGCGCCGGTATCGCCCTGCTGTACACAGCTCGCACGTATCGGCTCACCCGGCGCGGCCAGATCACCGAGCGCTTCACCAAAGCTCTGGAACGCCTCGGCTCTGAGCAGCGGTACGTACGCATCGGCGGCATCCTCGCCCTGGAACAGATCGTCCAGGATGCACCCGAGCAAGCTGCCACTGACGCCGCCCGCGTCCTGGGCCACTTCATCCGCGACCGCGCCCCAAAGGCTGTACCCACCACCCCGGCCCCAGACCCCGACGAGGGCGCACCCACCTCTGCATCCCCGGCCCCCGAGGAACTCCCCCAAGAGCCGGACGCCGACGTCCAAGCAGCCCTGACCGCCCTCACCCGCGCGGAATCCCGCACCCACGTTGACCGCCGCGAAGTACTCGACTTCCACGAACTCCACCTCGCTGGTGCACAACTACTCCAAGCCGACCTCACTGGCGCCAACCTGGGCGGGGCAACGCTCACCGGGGCCGACCTGGGCGGGGCAACGCTCACCGGGGCCGACCTGAGCTGGGCGACGCTCACCAAGGCCAACCTGCGCTGGGCGACGCTCACCAAGGCCAACCTGCGCACGGCGACGCTCACCGGGGCCAACCTGTGCTGGGCGACGCTCACCGAGGCCGACCTGCGCACGGCGACGCTCACCAAGGCCTACCTGAGCGGGGCGACGCTCACCAAGGCCAACCTGGACGGGGCGACGCTCACCGGCGCCAACCTGCGCGACGTAGACCTGTCAGATGTTCGAGGGTTTACTCAGCCACTTACAGAAGGGCAAACCGACGAGAGGACCATTCTTCCGCCCGAGCGCCAGCAACCAGCAACCAGCAACGCCATGACTGACCATGCGTGAGCCATGCCGACGGTCATCTCTACGAGCGCCAGCGTCCATCCATCGGCAGATTTACAGTCTGCCCAAGATCGCGCGCCTGTGGGCCATCTGACCTGCGACTTTGTGTGCCATCAGGAGGAGGGCGCTGGATCTCGTCCGCGCGTCTTCCTGATCTTGAAAATCTCCGCTCGGGTCAGAACTTGACACACAGTCAGGCCGATGTGCGAGAGGCGCCACATCGGTGGCATCATGCGGGGCCACGCTCTAAAGCCGGGGGACGGGTGGCTTGGCTGATTTCTTTGGTGCTCGCGGTCGGGGTTTCGGGGGCACAGACCTGGCTAAAGCTGGTTTCGCGAGAACCTCCGCCAGGAAAGAAACATGCGCTCACCATGGACGACGCGGTGTTCTGGATCGACTGGACCGTGACCGCCGTGGTTGCCCTTTCCGGCTCACTCATCGCCGCCAGCCTGGACCACAAACCGATTGCCTTGAGCACGGTTACCGTAGCGCTGGGTGCCATCCTCGTTGGCATGACCATCATGCCGTTCGGGGTTCGCATGATCTGCTACGACGGATCCGGCGGCATCAAGGGGTGGGTGCATGTCGTCTGCGCGAACGCCTTCGGGCTGATCGTGCTGATGTCAGCCGTCGCTGCGGGGGTCGTGCACTTCTGGCCGATCTATACCGGCCAGGCGATCCCGATCGACCAGTGGCGGTCGCGTATGTGGTTGGACACTTGGGTCTAGCTGGGCTGACTGCTTCGCTGCGGGATGAGAGCCACCGCAGGATCGCGGTCATCATTGGTCATCAGTGGTCGTCGTTGGCCACCCTCGGACGGCCCGCAGACGGCCCAGCAGTAGGCACGTGACCTGCTGCGATGCGGGTCCGGCGAGAGCGGAAACGGCGACGGCCCGCACTGGAAAGTGCGGGCCGTCGCCGTACGTGCGGATCAGCTGATGGACGGGCTGTAGCGCAGGTGCGTTCCGACTTGCGCATAAAGCCTACGAGATGGGCGCAAAGTCGGTAGAACGAGGGGCATGGGTGAACCTACGTGGGCGACCTGCCAAGCCGATCCGCTCTGTTCTGGCGTGCAAGTCTCGCCCTACGACCGATGCATCGCTCATCTGGCGGGGAACGAGCAATCCGGCCTCCTGGATGGGATCGCTGTCGGAGAGAGCGTCGACTTCCGAGGGGTGACGTTCAACGCTGCACTCACTCAAAAACTGCAGAAAGTAATCGCGCGGTGCACAGCCTTCGGAATTTCCCTCTTCACGGATTGCCAGTTCCTAGCGCCGATCGATTTCAGCGACTTCAAGTTTCAAGGTGCATGCTGGTTTGATGGCGCATCATTTGATGCCGCAGACTTCAGTCGGAGCATTTTCCATGAGTCTGCCTGCTTTCTGGGAGCGACATTCCACGCACCGGTAACATTCCAACTTTCCTCACTCGGAAGGGCCGATCTGTCCCGGGCCCAATTCAAAGGCGGGGCGGACTTTAGCTCACTACAAAGACGCCCGTCCGTAAATTTCCAGGATTGCACCTTCGAAGACATCACCAGTTTCGAAAACTCTGAGCTAGAAAACGGCAGTTTCGAACGTACACAGTTCCAAATGGTGCGATTCTCCAGAGCAACCTTCCTAGCTCTTCCGACCTTTCGTCGAGCAGAATTTGGAGGTCTGGCTAACTTCGAAAAAGTAAGGTTTCCGTATGGGGCAAATTTCAGATACAGTAGCTTCCCCGAGGGATGCCTTTTCACAGGTAGCGAATTTGGGTCGCGAGGCCCCGCAGTATTCGCCGGGGCACAGTTCGGCCAAATGACAGGGTTTACCGAGGTCAAATTTGAAAGCGAGGTTTCTTTCAGCGGAGCAGTCTGCAAGGGATCGATAAGTTTCAAGTACAGCCAATTTTCCGACCTGCTCCATGGACCGCTCAGCGCGAAGGACGTGAATCTGGGTTACGCAAGCTTCGATCGCTCGGTTCGTTTTGAGGTGAGTTCAAAAAATCTTGGCCTGTCCCGTGCAACGTTCTCAGCAGCAGCGGCATTTAGTGCCCGATTTTCCACAGTTGACCTCACGGACGTGCATCTTAGCTCTCCTTTGACAATCTCCTCTTATCATAGCGAGTTCACCGTAGGCGATCTCCCGGTTCCTGATCCCGAGCTGGGAGACCTGGACCCCTTGAGTAAAGTAACTCGGCTCGCCGGGGTGGACGCAAAATTGCTGGTGCTCAGCGACGTAGACCTAGCCAAGTGTTCTTTTGCTGGGGCATATCACTTGGATCAGATCACTTTGGAAGGAGACTGTCGCTTCGCCACTCCACCAACTGGCATAAAGTGGGGGGTCTCCACAGTTCCTTTCCGCTGGTGGACGCAGCGCAAAACGCTTAGCGATGAAGTCTCGTGGCGGTCACAGCGTCCAGTTAAACTCTTGAATAAAAAAGGATGGGAAGTAAGTCGTGAAGTTCCGACCCAGACTCCCAGCATCCAGAATATCGCAGCAACATATCGCCAACTCCGTAAGGCATTTGAAGACGGCCTGAATGAACCAGGCGCAGCCGATTTCTACTACGGAGAAATGGAGATGCGAAGGCGTGATGAGCACGCTAGCCGCAGCGAGAGAGGCCTCCTGCATGCTTACTGGGCACTCTCCGGATTCGGTCTTCGGGCATCTCGCGCAATCGGCTGGCTTGCCGCCTCAATGGCAGTCACTATTGTCTTGATGATGGGATGTGGCCTACCCAATCAGGCAGCAAAACAGACAGCCACTGGAATCGCGTCCGCTCCCGGAAAAGAAACAACGCTAGTAATAGAAGTACCCAAACAGAATCTGACCATTCCGTTTGATAAGCGATGGACACTAAGCCGACTAGAAAGGTCGGGGCGGATCGTTATCAATTCCGTTATTTTTCGGTCCAGCGGCCAGGGCCTGACATCCGCTGGCGTTTGGATCGAAATGACTTCCCGCTTCACGGAGCCCATTTTTTTGGGCCTTTCCATTTTGGCCATCAGGGGACGGATCAAACGAAAATGATCTATTTCTGATGGTCAGGCAACACTCGAATTTTAGGGTCCGAGGGCAGGAACAGCGACGGCCCGCACTGCTCAGTGCGGGCCGTCTCCATGCGTGTGGATCAGCTGATGGGCGGGCTGTAGCGCAGGACCCAGTCGAGGCCAGGACGACGAACGGCGCTGAACGAAGCGGGGAGAGCGAAACCCGAGATAGAGCGGACCGAGCCCATCAGGTACGTTGCGCCGCGTCCGGGATGAGTCGACTCGTGAACCCCTGGTCGCGTAGACGCTCGTACGCTGCCACGACGGTATCCGGCACGGCCTGCTCAATGGCCAGACCCCAGTTGGGGAAGAGGAGCACTCGTTGCAATGCTCCGGCGATCATGTCGATCACCATGCGGACGTCCCCGATGGAGTCGGCGTACTCCTCCAAGCCCATCGGCGTGGACGCGGATACGACCTCAACGTCGGGCCAGAGCTTCCGCATCATGGCGTACGAGCGCCGTTCTTCATATGGCTTGCTCACGAGCAGGATTGGACGTGCGGAGCGTAGCCACGCCCGCACAGGCAAGGGCGTTGCTGGACGCGGTCCGTGCGCAGGGGCCGCGCGGTACTCATCTGGTCGCGTTCTTCGCCTGCATCTACTACGCGGCGATGCGCCCGGAAGAGGTGTCCATGTTGAGCGCTGACCAGTGCGAACTACCCAAGGAGGGGTGGGGGCGGCTCATGCTCGCCGGCGCCCGGCCGCAGGTTGGTTCCGCGTGGACGGATGACGGCAAGCCGTACGAGGAAAGGCAGTTGAAGCACCGGGCTCGCCGCGCGGTCCGGCCCGTGCCGATTCCACCTGTCCTGGTCGCCATACTGCGGGCGCATCTCGAAGCGTTCGGGACCACGTCCGAAGGTCAGTTGTTCAGCGCCGTACGCGGCGGCCCGATCCGGTCGCAGGAGTACGGCGCCGCGTGGAAGGAAGCCCGCCGCAAAGCACTCACGCCGGCGCAGGTGACCTCTCCGCTGGCAGCGATCCCGTACGACCTGCGGCACGCCTGCGTGTCGTTCTGGCTCCGCTCCGGGGTGAGCCTGGCCGAGACCGCCCGGCGCGCGGGACAGAGCGTCGCCGTTCTTCAGCGCTACTACGCCAAGGTGCTGGACGGCGAGGAAGGGAAGATGAACACCCTGATCGACCAAGGGTTGGCGGAGCACGAGAGCGGGGCCGAGGGGCCCTGAATCCTGGCCGCAGGTTGGCCGCACGCGCTGGTCAGAAGTGGGATACCGGCGAATCAGGGTGAGACAAGGTCATGCAGAAGGGGTGCCGCTCCGGAGAGTGGCACCCCTTCTGACCTGCAAGCTTCTGACCTGCGCGGTGGGTGTGGGATTTGAACCCACGGTGACATCGCTGCCACGACGGTTTTCAAGACCGTTCCCTTAGGCCGCTCGGGCAACCCACCTCCGCACCGACCACCAGGGGACGGAGCGGGTACAGCGTACCCGCCTCGGGGTGCGTCATGGGCTGGTGGGCCACCCGCAGGCCACGGTCAGCTGTCGCCCTCGCGTTCGCCCAGGGTGACGTCGGTGGTGTGGGTCTTGCCGTCGCGCGTGTAGGTGAGCTTGACGGTGTCGCCGGGCTTGTGGGTCCAGATCTCGCCGATGAGAGTGGGGCCGCTGTCGATCACGGTGTCGTCGAGCTTGGTGATGACGTCACCGGACTTGAGGCCGGCCTTGTCCGCGGGACCGCCGGACGTGATCGAGGCGGAACCGCTCGCACCCTCGTCGGTGATCTTCGCGCCGCCGGTGCCCTCTTCGAGGGTGACCGACGCGCCGATCACCGGGTAGACCGGCGTGCCCGTCTTGATCAGCTGCTGGGCCACGCTCTTCGCCTGGTTGATCGGGATCGCGAAGCCCAGGCCGATGGAGCCGGACTGGCTGGTGCCGCCGAGGCTGCCGCTGGACTGGATCGCCGAGTTGATGCCGATGACCGCACCCTGGGCGTCCAGGAGGGGGCCGCCGGAGTTGCCGGGGTTGATCGAGGCGTCCGTCTGCAGGGCGCTCATGTACGAGGAGCTGCTGGACGTGCCGTCGCTGGAGGCCACCGGGCGGTTCTTGGCGCTGATGATGCCCGTGGTCACCGTGTTCGAAAGACCGAAGGGCGCGCCGATCGCGATCGTCGAGTCGCCGACGGCGACCTTGTCGGAGTCGCCGAGGGCGAGGGGCTTGAGATCCGACGGCGCGTTCTTCAGCTTGATGACCGCGACGTCGTAACCCTGTGCGTGGCCGACCACTTCGGCGTCGTACTTCTTGCCGTTGGAGAAGGTCGCGGTGAGCTTGCCGTTGTCGACCGCGTCCGCCACCACGTGGTTGTTGGTGAGGATGTGGCCTTCCTTGTCGAAGACGAAGCCCGTGCCGGTGCCGCCCTCGCCGCTGCTGCTCTCGGCCTCGATGGTGACCGTGCTGGGCAGCGCGTTGGCGGCCACGCCCGCGACGCTGTCCGCGGCGCGCTTGACGTCACCGCTGCTCTGCGGGGCGGACACCGTCGTCGAGTCCGTGGAATCGTCGTTGTCCTTCGCCAGCGTGTAGCCGATGCCGCCACCCACGCCGCCCGCGACCAGCGCGGCGACGAGGATCGCGGCGACCAGACCCCCGCGGCCGCCACCGGACTTGGGGGCGGGCTGCTGGTAGGAGGAGCCCCAGCCGGAGCCCGAACCACCGCCGTCGGCGTACGAAGGGGTGGCGGGCGGCGGAGGCGGCCAGTCCGCGTCTGCCGCGGAGACCGGCGCCCCGGAAGGCCCGTTGGCCCCGGAGTTGAGGCCGTGCCCGCCAGGAGCCCCGGCGCCCACGGAGGCGTACGCCGGTGCCTGGTCCGGAGATCCGTAGGCCGACGTGTGGCCGGGTGCGCCGTAGGTCGGCGTCTGCTCCGTTGAGCCGTACGCCGGTGCCTGGCCAGGTGTGTCGTACGCCGGTGCATGCTCCGGTGTGCCGGGGGCGCTCGGAGGCACCGTCGGGAGCTGCGCGGTCGGCACGCTCTCCCCCGGCGCGGCCGTCTGCGCGGAAGCAGCGGGAGTGTCCACCGGCACAGGAGGTGCGGACGGGGCCGGGGGTACTGCAGTGCCCTCGTTCTCGGTGCTCACAGCTCTTCTCCTCGATCCACGGCTGTTGTTCTCGGTCGCACTCGGTCACGCTCGCTCACGCTTGTCGGCGGTCCGGCGCGAATCAGCTGTGCATGTGCTCTTGTCTGCCGTCAGCTTTTCCCACTGGACGTCAGAGCACCATAAGCGGTACCTGTGCGTCCCAGACCGTTCTTTATAAGGGTCTTGTCAGGCGAAATTAACCCATTCTCGGCATACCCGCCCTCACGCCTGCCCTTCGACGGTGGCACCATGACGCGGTGACCCACGCACGACAGCAACCGATTCAGGTCGTCGCCCACCGCGGAGCCTCCGAGGAGGCACCCGAGCACACCCTGGCCGCGTACAAGAAGGCGATCGAGCACGGCGCGGATGCCCTCGAGTGCGATGTACGGCTGACCGCGGACGGCCATCTCGTCTGTGTCCATGACCGCCGCGTCAACCGTACGTCGAACGGCCGCGGAGCGGTGTCGGCCCTGGAACTCGCCGACCTCGCGGCGCTGGACTTCGGCGCCTGGAAGAACGGCGACGAGTCCCCCGACTGGGAGTACGGCCCAGGGGACCGCGAGGACACCTCCGTCCTCACCCTGGAGCGGCTGCTCGAACTCGTCGCCGACGCCGGAAGGCGGGTGGAACTGGCCATCGAGACCAAGCACCCCACGCGTTGGGCCGGCCAGGTCGAGGAGCGGCTGCTGCACCTGCTGAAGCGTTTCGGGCTGGACTCCCCGGAGTCCGCCGCGGAGTCGCCCGTACGCGTCATGAGTTTCTCGGCGCGCTCCCTGCACCGCGTCCGGGCCGCTTCGCCGACCCTGCCCACGGTCTATCTGCTGCAGTTCGTCTCACTCCGGCTGCGCGACGGACGGCTGCCCGCGGGTGTCCGGATCGCAGGCCCGTCGATGCGGATCGTACGCAGTCACCCCGGTTACATCGAGCGCCTGAAACGTGCCGGACACCAGGTCCACGTCTGGACCGTGAACGAGCCAGAGGACGTCGACCTCTGTGTTGAGCTGGGCGTCGACGCCATCATCACCAACCGCCCACGCGCGGTCCTGGGGCAGCTGGGCCGCTGACGCGACCGCACACTTTCAGCCAGCGATCTCCCAAAACTCCACAAGAAACCATCGAAATCCAGCCATGCGTTCACTGGGAGTGCTCCGGCGCGTTCGCTCCGTATTCGATCGTTACGAGTGCGTCAGCAGACGTTGATTGGCCGGTTTCCGGTCCAGTTCAAAGGGGCATCCACACCGTGGCGTGGGGCAAAGGAGGTCTCGGGGGTGGCGTTGGTGGTGGCACAGGAGGTGCCCGCGTCGTCGAGCATGGCCGTACCTCATGGCCCTGCGGGCGTGGGGGAAGCAAGACACCGGATGCGGGATCACCTGCGTACCGGTGGCGTAGCGGAAACGGTCATCGACGACGCCGTACTGATCCTTTCCGAACTGCTCAGCAACGCGTGTCGACACGGCAGGCCACTGGGCGACGCCCTCGCGGGGGACGGCGACGTCCGTGCCGCATGGCGTGTGGACCCCTCCGGAAGACTGATCGTCGAGGTGACGGACGGCGGCGGCCCGACCCGTCCGGTGCCGGCCACGCCCTCGGTCACCGCGCACGGCGGCCGCGGGCTGAACATCATCACCGCACTGGCCAAGGACTGGGGCGTCCGGGACGACGCCCGCGGAGAGATCACGGTCTGGGTCGTCGTCCAGGACAACGTGACGGCGTCGCGCCGACGCGACGACCTGGACCGCGACGACCTGGCTACGCGCGTCGCCTCACCGGCCCAGCGACTGCAGCCGCTGATTCCGCAGCAGCCGATACCCGGCCTGGACCTCGCGGACGCCTTCGACGACTTGGCCTGAGCAGGCCCGACACGACGCCGACCGCGGGCTCGACACGACACCAGCGGCAGGCCCGATACGACACCGACCAGGACCGAAGCGTCGGTTCCGGGACGACTCGGTGCGTTGTCCACAGGGTCCCGTCGGCCTCCGTACGAACGGCTAGGCTCGCGCCCGTACGAGACGAGCCGTAACCGGGAGACACCCACGATGGCCAAGAAGCGACCCCAGACGAAGGCCAAGCAGCCGCAGCTGAAGGATGGTGCCCGAGCCGGAGGCGCTGATGGACACGTATCGGTTGTCGGCGCACGCGAACCCTGCCCCTGCGGCAGTGGCCGCCGCTACAAGGCCTGTCACGGCCGAGCCGCCGCGCATGCCGCGACCGAGCTGGTGCAGCGCCCCTTCGAGGGCCTGGCCGGCGAGGGCGACTGGATCGCGCTGCGCGAGCTGGTACCCGCCGCGACCGTCGAGCTGAAACTCAGGGAGAGCCTGCCGGAGGGCGTTCCCTCTGTCACGCTCGCCACCGTCCTGCCGATGGCCTGGCCCGCGCTGCGCCGCGACGACGGCTCGGTCCTGATCGGCCTGCAGAACGACACGGCGTCCGGCGACATCAGCCGCGACCTGGCCGACACCCTCCAGCGGGCGCTCACCGCGCAGCCCGGCACCCCGATCGAGGGCCGCCGCGCCCCGTCCGACGGCCCGCGTCTTCAGGATCTCCTCGACCCGGAAGGCGCGTTCGAGCCAGTTGTGCACGCGGGCTTCGAATTCTGGGTGCCCGACGCGGAGAACGCGTCGGCCGAGGTGACCGCCTCCCTGGAGCGGGCCAACGCCGCCGCCATCCCGACCGTGAAGCTCTCCGGCGTCGACGCCGCCTACTGGTGCGAGACGCCCGACAAGAACCATCTGCGCTGGGTCATGCCGTATGCGGAGGAGCGTCTTCTGGACGCACTCGCGCGGCTGCACGCGGCCGGGAAGTCGAGCCTCGGAGAGGGCACCCGGCTCGTCGGCTCCTTCCGCGCACACGGGCTCACCGTGCCGGTCTGGGACCTGCCGACAGAGGTCACGGCGGACGATGTCGAGAAGCCCGCGGCCGAGTTCGCCGAGCGTCTCACCACCGCCCTGGCCACGGACTCCCCGCTCACCGCGGACGAGCGCCGGGCGCGCGGCGGCCTCACCAATCGACAGGTGACACTCAGCTGACACACAGGCAGGGGAACTGACCTACGGGTCAGGTGGTCAGGAGTCACCAGCCAGGTGACTCCTGTCACAACTCCCCGTACTGGCAGGTAAATTCGTGTCCGAATAGCCAAGACCGAATTTGCGAACTGCCGATCTCTTGTTACCGTTCGAGTAGCCCGGTTGCTGGTGCATCCCCCGTCGCCAGCAACCGGGTCTTTTCCTGTCCGGGCTCTCGTGCGGTGCCAACCACCTTGCTGCAGCACCGAGTTGCTTCCGGAACCTGCTGGGCCGACCTGCTTCCGAACCTCCGCGGCCGACTTGTTTCCCGAACCTGCGGCGCCCAGTTGATGCCTGAACCTGCGAAGCCGAGCTGCTCCTCGATCTACGGGGCGGAGGTGCTCCTCGACCTACGGGGCGAAGGTGCTCCTCGACCTACGGGGCGGAGTTTGCTCCTCGACCTACGGGGCGGAGTTGCTCCCCGAGCGCAGCAGCAGCGGTCCGTCCTCGCCGCCCCTCGCGAACTCCGCGACCGCCGCGTACGCCGCCACATCCCCCGTCGTACGCCCCCGCGGTGTCTCGCACGCCCCCGGGTCGTCCTCCGCGCCCACCGCACAGCGCATCAGCACCGTGCGGCCACCGGGCTCCATGAGGCTCAGTACGGAACTCAGCTCGCCGCCGGTCGCGTTGCGGTAGTAGGTGCGCGCCCAGGTCTCCTCACCCTGCGTCAGGACGCAGGTCTGCGCCTCGATGCCGTCGGCCGAGGTGAGTTCGGGGCCGCAGCGGGCGGCGGTGGCGAGACCGAGGCCGAGCAGCCGGGGCGACGGGGCGGGGTCGGAGGCCGGCGCCTTGTCGCTGCCACTGCCGCTGCCGCTGCCATCGTTTTTGTCACCGTCACCGTCGCCGTCGCCGTTGTGTGGGGAACGGCCGGAGTCTGCGGACGCACGTGCATCCGCAGAACCCGTCTCACCGACAGGTCCTGCGGATGCCACGGCCAACGGAAGAGCCACCGTGACCGCCACTACGCCCGCGAGTGCGAGCAGGCGAAGGTTCATGGAGGTGAAGATAACGACCATGGGCGGGCGCCCGGCTCGCCGCGCGCCCGACACCCCTACAACTCGGGCGCGCTCACACCCGTACGAGTGAGGGCCTCGACCACCGCGTCCACCACAGCCTCCACATCGGGCACCCAGGGCGCGGCCGAGCCGGGCAGTGGCGCACGTTCCCAGCGGATCTCGCCCTGGCCGGTCTCCGAAGGAGGCAGCGCGATGTAACCGCCCTCTCCGTGGAAGCGCAGGGAGCCGGGGACGTAGTCCTTGGCGTACAGCAGCTCACCGAGCTGCTCCAGGGAGTACGGCGCGACGAGGATCGCCCATCGCGCGGGGGCCGCGACGACCGGGCCCAGGCGCATGCCCTGGCGGTCGAGCGCGGCGAGCGCGCGAGCCGCCGCGAGGGCGGGCAGGCTCACCGCGCAGGGGGCCCACCCACCGGTGGCCAGCACGATCGGGGCCGTCGGCCGGTTGGTCCACCACCAGCGCACCATGCGCTCGTCGGTGGTGGCCGCGAGGAGGCCGGGGTCGAAGGGGTGGGCGCCGGGCACCGTGCACTCCGGGTCAGGGCATCCGCAGCGGGCGCGCCCCTGCGGGTCGGCCGCCACACCCGGGAGTACGGGCCACTGCCATTCGGTCGCGAAGGTCAGGGCCGACTTGAGCATCTCAGTCCTCCCCTTGTTTCGCCTGGACAGGAGCCTGCGTCGCCTTCCGAGGATCTCGCGCATGAGCGCTCGTTCCTTTCCGTTGCACGCCTGGCAACACTGTGGACCATTCACATCATGTGTCGATCACTTCACTGTGCGTACCTGTTGGCGCATCACACCCTTGCTGGAGACAAGGGAGCCCCTCTGGGCCGAGCGTCGGGCTTCGTCCGCGTCCGTACTGCGTGTGCCTGAAGCATGGGCATGGCGTGGGGTGGCGGCGCCTGGCGTTTTGCCGTCCGGGTATTTCTAGCCGCCTCCGCCACGGGAGGATGGGGCACGATCGTCGGTGGTTAAGACGCCCGGGTCCGCTGCCAGGTTCCGGGCGATACGCAATCGCCCCTGGCCTTCACCGAGTACGTACCCATCACGACCGCTGTGACGCTCCGTCGAACTAGGCCAGTCGACCTCAATATGCCGTTGCCCGAGTCAGTTTTAAGCCAACTTTACTTTCCCGCACGGGTTACCGCCGGTCTCACGGACACCAGGAATCCCGGCAGGACAATGCTGGACATCCCCTCACGAGTGCGTGTACATGTGGAGACACTGCTTGCGGCGCAGAACGACATGGGGGTTTGCGATGCTATTGAGCAATACGCACCGGTCGGAAAGCCGGATGACATGACCGCCCCTCACCTTCCGAAAGTGGCCGGAATCGATTCCACGGTTCCCTCTCCCGCACACACTGTCGCGCCGAGGTCCGCCACCACGGTCACCCCCTCGGCAACCTCTTCCACCGGCCCAGGAGCCGATCTCCAAGATCGTCTCGCCGGACTTGTCTCCGATCTCACCACGCTCCACGAACTCACCGAACGCCTGGCACGCACCGCGACACTGAGCGACGCGCTCGAGGAACTGCTGCGCGCCGGAGCCGCCCTCGTGGGCGCACGCCGCGGTCTCGTCGTCATGGAACCGGGCGACGGACTCGGCCCGGACACCACGATCGGACTGGGCCTCGCGCGGGCCGATCTCGGCCACATCGAGACAGTCCCGCGAAGCTCCATGGCGTACGGGAAACTCCTCGACACGGCGGCCGGACTGCCCGGCGGCGAGGCAGAGATCACACAGCCCGACCTGTTCGCCGACGACGGGCTCGACCCCCGCCACCGCGAGGTGGCCGCCCAGCTCGGCTACGCGGCGAGCTACGCGCTGCCCCTGTCCACAGACGCCGCGGGCCGCCTGGGCGCCGCCGTATGGCTCTACGACGAGCCCGCCGAACCGGTCGAGCGCCAGCGCCACCTCATCGGCCGCTACGCCCGGCACGCCACCGAGCACCTGGCACGGCTGCTGGAACTGCAGCGCACGCGCGCGTGCCTCACGACGATGTCCGAGGAGTTGCTTCCCTCGCGGCTGCCCCGGGTCTCCGGCGTCCAGCTCGCCGCCCGGCACCGCACCGGTCCGCGCGGCGGCGGTGACTGGTACGACGCGCTGCCGCTGCCCGACGCCGCGCTCGGCCTCGCGGTCGGCTCCGTCACCGGGTCCGGGCCCAGCGCGGTCGCCGCGATGGGCCGGCTGAGGGCGTCCCTGCGGGCGTACGCGGTCATGGAGGGCGAGGACCCCGTCGCCGTCCTGTCCGACCTCGAACTGCTGATGCGGCTGACCGAGCCCGCCCGCTCCGCCACCGCACTGTTCGCCTTCTGTGAGCCCGCGCTGCGCAAGATCACGCTGGCCGGGGCCGGACACAGCCCGCCCCTGGTGATCGGCCCGCGGCGCACGGAGTTCGTGGAGACCTCCCTGTCGGCGCCCCTGGGCATGCTGGCCTGCTGGGAGGCACCGAGCGTCGAACTGAGCGCCGAGCCCGGCGAGACGGTGCTCCTCTACACGGACGGCCTGCTGCACCGCACCGGCGACCCCATGGACCGCGCCTTCGCCCGGCTGCACGCGGCCGCGGCGAGCGTCCCCAGGACACTGCGCGACGATCCTGGCGCCCTCGCCGACCACGTCCTACGGAGTGTGCTGCCGGACGGGCTGGACGAGGCGGACTCCGAGGAGGACGTCGTACTTCTGGCGGCACGCTTCGAGTGAGCCGTACGGCAGGCTTCGAGTTCGAGTGAGCCATACGGCACGCTTCGACTTCGAGTGAGCCACACGGCACGCTTCGAGCAGGCCGTGATCAACGCACCCTGGCGAGCCGTGAGCAAAGCGCTTCGAGCGAGCCGTGATCAACGCACTGCGGGCGAGCCGTAAGCGGAGGCGCGTCGGGCGAGCCGTAAGCGGAGGCGCTTCCGGTGAGCCGTAGGCGAGGGTGATCCGACTGAGCCGCGTGCAACGCGCTTCCAGTGAGCCCTGCGTAACAGGTCTTCCCGCTCTGGACCCCCTTCAGTACGTCCGTACGATGGTGGGATCCAGAGTCGTATCTAGGAGGCAGACCGTGGCGGACGAGCTCAACCCGGAGACCCCGGACGAGACTCCCGAAGAGCCGATCAAGCAGCGCAAGAACGGCCTGTACCCGGGTGTGTCGGACGAGCTGGCCGAGAGCATGAAGTCCGGCTGGGCCGACACGGAACTGCACGGCCTGGAGCCGATCGCGCAGGCCGAGCACACCGCCGCCCGCCGCGCCGCGCTCTCCGCGCGCTTCCCGGGCGAGCGTCTGGTCATCCCGGCGGGCAACCTGAAGACCCGCTCCAACGACACCGACTACCCCTTCCGCGCCTCCGTCGAGTACGCGTACCTCACCGGCAACCTGACCGAGGACGGCGTCCTGGTCCTGGAGCCGACCACCGACGGCCACAAGCCGACCATCTACCTGCTGCCGCGCTCCGACCGCGAGAACGGCGAGTTCTGGCTCAACGGCCAGGGCGAGCTGTGGGTCGGCCGCCGCCACTCCCTGACGGAGGCCGGACAGCTGTACGGCATCCCCGCCTCGGACGTCCGCGAGCTCGCCGAGACGCTGCGCGCGGCCACCGGTCCGGTCCGCGTCGTACGCGGCTACGACGCCGGCATCGAGGCGGCACTCACCGACAAGGTGACCGCCGAGCGCGACGAGGAGCTGCGGGTCTTCCTGTCGGAGGCCCGGCTCGTGAAGGACGCGTTCGAGGCCGGCGAACTGCAGAAGGCCGTCGACTCGACCGTGCGCGGCTTCGAGGACGTCGTGAAGGTCCTCGACAAGGCCGAGGCGACCAGCGAGCGCTACATAGAGGGCACCTTCTTCCTGCGCGCGCGGGTCGAGGGCAACGACATCGGCTACGGATCGATCTGCGCCGCCGGACCCCACGCCTGCACCCTGCACTGGGTACGCAACGACGGTCCGGTCCGCTCCGGCGACCTGCTCCTGCTGGACGCCGGCGTCGAGACGCACACGCTCTACACCGCCGACGTCACGCGCACGCTGCCGATCAACGGCACGTACACGGAGATCCAGAAGCAGATCTACGACGCCGTGTACGAGGCCCAGGAGGCCGGTATCGCGGCGGTGCAGCCGGGCGCCAAGTACCGCGACTTCCACGACGCCGCGCAGCGCGTGCTGGCCGAGAAGATCGTCGAGTGGGGACTCGTCGAGGGCCCGGTCGAGCGCGTCCTGGAACTGGGCCTGCAGCGCCGCTGGACCCTGCACGGCACCGGACACATGCTCGGCATGGACGTCCACGACTGTGCGGCCGCACGGACGGAGACGTATGTGCAGGGCACGCTGGAGCCCGGCATGTGCCTGACCGTCGAGCCCGGCCTGTACTTCCAGGCGGACGATCTGACGGTGCCGGAGGAGTACCGCGGTATCGGCGTGCGGATCGAGGACGACATCCTGGTGACCGAGGACGGCAACCGGAACCTGTCGGCTGCCCTGCCGCGGCGATCCGACGAGGTCGAGGCGTGGATGGCCGCCCTGAGGAGCTGAAACACCGCTCTTCGCGTCTTCGCGGGCTGATACGAGGTCGGTGGCCGGGTACCTGTCGGGCAGCCCGCCCATATCGGTGAACTGACCGCCGAAGGCGCGCGTCAGGCCGCCGCCGCCGGTGAACTGACCATCACCGGAAGCGAGTCCACGAACAGCGCCCCCGCGAGCAGCCCTCCACTGCCGCGGGGGCTCCACGCGCGCGCGTGGAGGTCGTCGTCGAGGGCGGACAGCGCCTGGCGGCCCTCGTCCGTGGACGTACCGCCCGCTTCGAGGACTCCGCGCGCGGACCCCTGGACATGGCGGAGGCCGTGCGGACCCGCCGTGTGCAGCAACTCGGTGTCCTGGAGGGTGGACATGATGGTGAGGAGGGCGTCGAGACGGGCGCACGGCTCGGACGCACCGGCGTCGCGGGCGACGGTGAGCGCGTCCAACGCGTCCCGTACGTGCGGGAATCCCGCTCGCGCCTCGCCGCGCGCCCCGGCGGCGCCGTACTTCGCCGAGATGGACGACCCCCGCGAGGGCCGCCGCGGCGCCCGCCGGTCCTGGTGCGCCGCGATCTGCTTGGCGGCCGCGGTGACGTCGTTCCCGGTGGCCCGAGGTTCCAGGGCCGCGGCGGCGACCAGGAACCCGAGGACCCACATGGCGCCACGGTGTCCGCCGCCCGCGAGGCCCACCGAGTGCTCGGTGGACCGGCCGATCGTGCCCAGTTCCGTGCGGAGTTCGCGCGTGGGCTCGCCGATGCGGCGAGCGGCGGCCGCCATGGCCACCAGGCCGGGCTCCAGTGCCCTGGCCGACCAGCACAGGGCGCGGTGGTCCCGGCGCGTGGACCGTGCGTCGAGGTCGCGCGGATCGGGCAGTCCGGGCTTGGGAGCCAGCTCCAGCTGCCGTGTCAGCGCGGCCACGGCGGCCCGCGCGAGCGTCTCGTCCTCGCGGCTCCTCATGGGCCTACCTTACGAAGACGCCGAGGCGGACGGGGAGGCGGACGGGGAGGCGCTGTCCGTCGGGGCATCGCTCGGCGGCGTACCGGTCGGCGCGTCGCCCGGATCAGCCCCGGACCACCGCCCGAACCACCGCCCGAACCACCGCCCGGGGGCGTACTACCGCCGCGACGGGTCCTCCGTGACGCTCGATGCTCGACATCAGCACGCACTGGCCGCCGGTGGCGGAGGTCGCCAAGGCCGATGTCGATCGCGCGGCGCCGGGTGATCGTCTTCTCTTGGTGGCTTCCCGTCAAGGCGGGAAAATTAGGGGAGTTACCCGCCAAGGGCATGGGCGGCGCTGTCGGTTGACCATGGCCCCTGGCAGGTCGGCGTGGACTACACCGCCACCAACGGCGCGTCCTTCTTCCACTTGAGGATCTTGTCGAAGCTGACCACCGCGCCGCCCCGCCCCGGCTTGTTGCCGATCTGGACGTGGTCCGCGAGTTCCTGGATGAGACACAGCCCGCGGCCGTGCTCGGCGTCGCTGCGGGCCGGACTCGGACGGAGCGGGGCGCGCGTGACACGGCCTGACGGGAGGTCGGCGCCGGCTGGAAGGGCGGTGCCGGACGGGAACCCCGGGCCGGAGTCGGCGACTTCGATGCGGCAGGTCTCGCCGTCGAGGTAGGCGGTCACCCGGTAGGCCTCGGAGGAGCCGCCCTGCGCGGTGTCGCCGCCGTGCTCGACGGCGTTGGCGCAGGCCTCACTCAGGGCGATGGAGAGGTCGAAGCAGACGTCCGGGTCGACGCCCGCCGTCTCCATCGTGCCGAGCAGCAGACGTCTCGCGAGCGGAACGCTCGCAGCTTCACGCCGCAAATGGAGTGACCACCAGATGCTCATGCTCCAGCCTCCCGGCCGCGGCTCGACATACCGTTACGTATTGCCGCAACCACGCGTGCGCAATCGCCCACTTGACGTGATGCCGCCCATACGGCGGATGCGCGTGCGACAGAAATCGGTGTATGTGCGGGCAGCGGAGCCCCCTACCCGCGGGACGATACGAACGTCAGGAACGGCAGGAACGGCAGGAAGTACACGAAGGCACGAACGGTGCTGGCGGCATGGTCGACACCGAGAGGGACGGCACGGAGACGAGCGGCACGGGCGGCATGGTCGGCGCTGAGACGAGCGGCACGGACCGCCAGGCATAAGGAAGATCGCCCGGATCACCGCCCTCCGGACCAAACGTCATCTTGCGGACCTGCCGTAGGGAACGGGTAAGCCCAGTGCGATGATGGGCCCGCCATGACTGCCCCCCACAAGCGCACGGCGCGCTCCGGATGCGATATCCGGATGCTCCGGGCCGCGGTGTTCGCCGCGGTCTGCGTCGTGCTGGCTGCGGCCGGTCATGTGCTCGCCTCCTCCGCCACGGTCCCGCCGTGGACACTGGCCGCCGGTTTCCTCGGGGTCTTCGCCGTCGCCGCGCCGCTGGCAGGACACGAGCGTTCGCTTCCAGGCATCGCGGCGGTCCTCGCGACCGGCCAATGCTTGCTGCACACGCTGTTCGGACTCGGCCAGCACGGCGCTGCGACGATGACGATGGGGTCGGCCACCGCGTCGACGGCCGGGATGAGCACCGGGTCAGGGACCGGGTCCGGCATGACGTCGGGCATGACGTCCGGCATGACGTCGGGCATGGTCATGACCGACGCCTCGGTCGTCGAGCGCGCGGCGCGCCTGCTGTGCGGCGCGACAGCGGCGGTGATCAGCCCCGCACAGGCCCAGCAGATCCTCGCCGACGCCCGGATCGACACGGGCACGACGCAGTCCATGCACCACCCCGCGGACGCCATATCGGCGACCGGTTCCTCGATGTCCGTGCTGCCCTCCCTGCCGATGCTGCTCGGCCACGTCCTCGCGGCCGTCGCCGCCGGATGGGTGCTGCGCCGGGGGGACATGGCGCTGCTGCGTCTCATCAGGCTTTCGGCGCACGGGGTTGCCGAAGGGTCTCTCGTACGTTCCCTGCGCGCCGCGCTCGCACTCGTACGCGCCCTGCGCACAGGGCTTCCGGGTACGCCCGGCGCGGCACCGCGCACTCCGCGCCCCGCGCAGCTCAGGCCACCGAAACCCCGTACCGCCGCGCTCCAGCACACGGTCATCCGGCGCGGACCGCCGCCTTCCACTTCGCTCGTCCTCGCTGCCTGACGCGACGCACCACTCCACCGAGGGGCTGCCGTCGTGCGGCACACGCGCGTGCCCGCGTTTTCGACGCCTCCAAGGGGCGCTCCGGGCGCTTTCCGCACGCGCATCGCGCACCACGCGCGCCCCAACTCACCGGATCCCATCCGATCTCACCGGATCCCATCGGTCTCACCGGATCCCGTCCGATCCCATGCGATCCCGTCGGACTCACAGTGGAGTGCTTCCTGTCATGAAGGTTTCCCGTATCGCCGCCGCCGGTGCCGTCGCCGCCTCGGCCGTCCTCGTCCTGTCCGGCCCCGCCTTCGCGCACGTCAGCGTGCAGCCTGAGGGCGAAGCCGCCAAGGGCGGATACGCCACGGTCGACTTCAAGGTCCCCAACGAACGCGACAACGCCTCGACCACCAAGCTCGAGGTGAGCTTCCCGACCGACCACCCGCTCGCCTCCGTCATGCCGGAGCCGGTCGCCGGATGGACCGCCAAGGTCACCACGTCCAAGCTGGACAAGCCCCTCGAACTGCACGGCGAGACGATCTCCCAGGCCGTCACCAAGGTCACCTGGACCGCCACCGGCAAGGGCATCGAGCCCGGCTTCTTCCAGAAGTTCCCGCTCTCCATCGGCGCGCTCCCCGAGGACACCGACGAACTCGTCTTCAAGGCGGTCCAGACGTACTCCAACAAGGAGGTCGTCCGCTGGATCGAGGAGCAGGCGGAGGGCGCGGAGGAGCCCGAGAATCCGGCCCCGGTGCTCGCACTCAGCGCGGCGAGCGAGGAGGGCCACCACGGGGCGACCTCCACGGCCACCCCCTCGGACGAAGCCTCCGACGTCTCCGCCGAGCACGCGGAGACCACCGAGGTCGCCGCCGCTTCCACCGACAGCAGTGACACCACCGCGCGCGTGCTCGGCGTCGTGGGCATCGTCGTCGGCGCGGCAGGCGTGGCGTACGGCGTACTGGCCGGCCGTCGGCGCACCAACGCCTGAGGCCCATCGCACTCTCGGTGCCGCGCCGGAGGTCGTACGACGTCGCCGTACAGGCCCTCGTACGACCCCGGTGCGCACCGGTCACCTCACATCTGGGACATTTTTGTATGCGCAAGAAGACGTATGCCGCGGCCGCTCTCTTCGCTGCCGCCGCTCTCACCCTCTCCGCCTGCGGCAGCGGTGACGACAGCAACAAGCCGATCGCCGACGTGTCCGCAGAGGCCGACTCGGGCAAGGCCGCGACCGTACTCGACCAGCCGTTCGAGAAGCCGGACCTCGTACTCACCGACAGCGAGGGCAAGAAGTACGACCTCCGCGCGGAGACCAAGGGCGATCCGACGCTGATCTACTTCGGCTACACCCACTGCCCCGACGTCTGCCCGCTGACCATGAACAACCTCGCCGTCGCCAAGAAGGCGCTGCCCAAGGCCGAGCAGGACAAGCTGCGCGTCGTGTTCGTCACCACCGACCCCGACCGCGACACCCCCGCCGCGCTCCGCGAGTGGCTCAAGGGCATCGACTCCGACTTCATCGGCCTGACCGGTGACTTCGCCACCATCCAGGCCGGCGCCCGCACCCTCGGCATCTCCATCGAGCCGACCACGAAGGACAAGAACGGCAAGCTCGTCTCCGTGCACGGCACCCAGGTCATCGCGTTCTCGCCGAAGACCGACGGGGGATACGTGCTCTACGGCGAGGACGCCACCGTCGACGACTACATCAAGGATCTCCCCAAGCTCATCAAGGGACAGAACCCGTGAGGCGTCGTCGGACGGGAGCCACCGTGCTGACCCTCGCGGCCCTGACACTCGCCGGGTGCGGCGCGGACAGCTCCGCCAACACCTCGGCCAGGCCCGAACTCAAGGTCACCGGCGCCTACATGCCCGCCCCGAGCATGGACACCATGGCGGCCGGCTTCTTCACCGTCACCAACTCCGGCGGCGCCGACACCCTGACCTCCGTCACCAGCGACCTCTCCGACGACGTCACGCTGCACTCCACCAAGGACGGCACGATGGAGGAGGAGACGTCCTTCGCCGTGCCCGCCCACGGCACCCTCGACTTCGCCAGCGGCGGCAACCACCTCATGTTCGAAAAGCTCACCCACCGGCCGAAGCAGGGCGAGAAGGTGTCGGTGGAGCTGCACTTCGCCAAGTCCGGCACCCTGAAGATCTCCATGCCGGTGCAGTCCGCGACGTACAACCCGAAGACCGGGCACTGAGGGAGGGATCACCTGTGACACCGACCATCGCTCTCCGTGGCGCCACGCAAGGCGTCGCGCGAGCACGGACGCTGCTGTTGCTGTTCCTCGCCGTCACCGGCGCGCTCCTGGCCGGCGCCGCGCCCGCCTCCGCGCACGCCGCGCTGACCGGCAGCAACCCGACGCAGGGATCGGTGGTCGACAAAGCACCCACAGAGGTCTCGCTGACCTTCTCCGAGCAGGTCGCCCTCTCCGACGGCGCACTCCAGGTGCTCGACCCCAAGGGCGAGCGCGTCGACACCGGCAGGGCGACCAACCCGAGCGGCACCACGTACGCCGTGAAACTCCACGCCGGGCTGCCCGACGGCACCTTCACCGTCACCTACCAGGTGGTGTCCGCGGACAGCCATCCCGTCTCCGGCGCCTTCACCTTCTCCATCGGTGCGCCCTCCCAGACCACCGTCGCCGTGTCCGACAAGGAAGTCGGCGGCGGAGTCGTCGGAGCGCTCTACGAAGCCGGGCGCTACATCTCGTACGCCGGGTTCATCCTCCTCGTCGGCGGCGCGGGCTTCGTGCTGGCCTGCTGGCAGCGGGGCGCCGGAGTCCGTCCGGTACAGCGGCTCGTGGTGTCCGGATGGCTCGCGCTGACCGGCGCCACCCTCGCACTACTGCTCCTGCGCGGCTCCTACGTCGGCTCCGGCAAGGTCGGCGACATCTTCGACCTGACGCTGCTCGGGCAGGTGCTGCAGACCAAGGCGGGCGCGGCTCTGGTGTCACGGCTGCTGCTGCTCGCCGCGGGCGCGCTGTTCATCGCGGTGCTCTTCGGGGCGTATGTGAAGCGGGACGAGGCAGAGGCTGGGGATGGAGCGGACACAGAGGACGACGCCGAGGACGCCGCCGCCGCGAAGCGGGACCTCACCTTCGGGCTCGCGATCGGCGGTGCCGTCGTCGCGGCCGGACTGGCCGCGACCTGGGCGATGGCCGAACACGCCTCGACCGGCATCCAGACGGGCATCGCGATGCCCGTCGACGTCCTGCACCTGCTGGCGGTCGCCCTCTGGCTCGGCGGCCTCTCGACACTGCTCGTGGCCCTGTTCCGGGCACCCGCAGACGCCCAGATCGAGGCGGCGGCCGTCCAGCGCTTCTCGCGCGTCGCGTTCGGCAGCGTGATCGCACTCGTCGCGACCGGCATCTACCAGTCATGGCGGCAGGTCGGCTC
The DNA here is from genome assembly GCF_042871385.1 of Streptomyces sp. NPDC005808. Taxonomy (NCBI): domain Bacteria; kingdom Bacillati; phylum Actinomycetota; class Actinomycetes; order Kitasatosporales; family Streptomycetaceae; genus Streptomyces; species Streptomyces sp. NPDC005808. The sequence goes on from NZ_JBIAIK010000008.1 coordinate 192,233, forward strand.
GTGGTCGGCGTTCACCGACACGACGTACGGACAGCTGCTGCTCGTCAAGATCGGCCTGGTCACCGTACTCGTCGGCATCGCGTGGATCTCGCGGCGCTGGACGGGACAGCTGTCCGAGCTTCCGGCACCGCAAGCCGTCGCGGCGGCCGTGGTCGAACAGCGCGCGAAGACACGGACCAAGGTTCCCGCGGGCTCCGGCGACTCACGGCGAGCAGCCCAGCTCGCGCGGCAGGAAGCCGCCCTGGCCACCACGCGCGACAAGCGCCTGCGCGACGCCGACCCGCTCCGCTCGGGCCTGCGCCGCTCGGTGCTCGCCGAGGCCGGCGTCGCCGTCGTCCTCCTCGCGGTCACCACCGTGCTGACGTCCACCGAGCCTGGACGCACCGAAGAGGAAGCCAAGGCAGCCACCTCGGCCACCTCCCAGCAGGCCGGACCACTGTCGCTGAAGATCCCGTTCGACACGGGCGCCGAGGACGGCAAGGGCACCGCAGAGGTCACACTCGACCCGGCCCGCGTGGGCGCCAACGAAATGCACGTCTTCGTAGTACGGCCCAACGGCAAGGCCTTCGACGTCCCCGAGGTGAAAATCGCCTTCACGCTCGAATCGAAGGACATCGGACCGCTCCCCGTGACCCCCGACCGCGTCGCCACCGGCCACTGGACGGCAAGCGGCGTACAGATCCCCATGGCGGGCGACTGGACGATCGCCGTGACCGTGCGGACCTCCGACATCGACCAAGCGACCGTAGACAAGAACACGAAGATCGGCTGAACCACCATGGCTGACCAGTCCACGCCGGGGGCCTCCTCCCAGGGAGACACCGCCCAGGAGACGTCCTCTGATACCTCTCCCGAAGAGGGCGCTCTCAAGGTGGGCCCTCCCAGGGAGGCCGTTTCTGAAAACGCCTCCCCCAAGGAGGGCATTTCGCGGCGGCGGCTACTGGGAACCGCCGGGGCCACCGGGCTCGCACTCGGCGCGGCGGGCGGAGCCGCGGGATACGCCACCGCCCCCTCCGACAAGGCCCTGCCACTCACCTCACTTGGCGCGGACACGGTGATGTTTCACGGGAAACATCAGCCCGGCATCACCACCGCCCTCCACGCCAGCGGCCACCTCATCGCCTTCGACCTGGCGACGGGCGCAGGCCGCAAGGAAGCGGCCGCACTGCTGCGCCGCTGGTCGAAAACAGCCCAGCGGCTGATGGCGGGCGAGGCCGCCACCCAGGACGACACGGACGTCGCCCGGGACGCCGGACCCTCGTCCCTGACCGTCACCTTCGGCTTCGGACACAGCTTCTTCACGCGCACCGGCCTGGAGAAACAACGCCCGGTCGCCCTCGACCCACTGCCCGACTTCTCCTCCGACCACCTCGACAAGGCACGCAGCAACGGCGACCTGTGGGTGCAGATCGGCGCGAACGACGCCCTGGTCGCCTTCCACGCCCTGCGCGCGATCCAGAAGGACGCGGGAAGCGCTGCCCGCGTCCGCTGGCAGATGAACGGCTTCAACCGCTCGCCGGGCGCCACTACCCACCCGATGACCGCCCGCAACCTGATGGGCCAAATCGACGGCACCCGCAACCCGAAGCCCTCCGAAACCGACTTCGACGAGCGCATCTTCGTCCCCGCATCCGGCGATCCGACATGGATGGCGAACGGCTCGTACGTCGTCGTACGCCGCATCCGCATGCTCCTCGACAGCTGGGAGCAGCTCTCGCTGAAGGCCCAGGAGGACGTCATCGGGCGGAAGAAGTCCACCGGGGCAGCGCTCAGCGGCGGCACAGAGACGACCGAGATGAACCTCGACAAGACCGACGCCGACGGCAACCTCGTCGTCCCCATCAACGCGCACGCCCGGATCACCCGGCCCGACCAGAACGGCGGCGCCGCGATACTGCGCCGCCCGTTCTCCTTCCACGACGGTTTCGACCCGGACGGGGTGCCCGACGCGGGCCTGCTCTTCATCTGCTGGCAGGCCGACCCCGTACGCGGCTTCGTCCCCGTCCAACGCAAGCTCGACCGCGGCGACGCGCTCTCCGAGTTCATCCGCCACGAGTCGAGCGGGCTGTTCGCGGTGCCGGGCGGGGCGGCGGAGGGGGAATACGTGGGGCAGCGGTTGCTGGAGGCGTGAGCGGGCCTTTTCGGGATGGTGGGTTCATGGGTTCGCGCGTCGCTCACTGGGGCCGTGGAGCCCCGGTTTCCACAGGCGTGAGCCGGGGTGCGCAGAGCCCATTAGGGTGAGGTCATGCCAGCCAGTTACGCGTATCTCGGCCCGCAGGGCACCTTCACCGAAATCGCCCTGCGGACGCTTCCGGAGGCTGCCACCCGGGAACTCGTCCCGATGGTGTCGGTTCCCGCCGCGCTCGACGCCGTCCGCAGCGGCGAGGCCGAGGCCGCGTTCGTGCCGATCGAGAACTCCGTGGAGGGCGGCATCACCACGACCCTCGACGAGCTGGTCGCGGGCAAGCCGCTGATGATCTACCGCGAGGTGCTGCTGTCGATCACCTTCGCCCTGCTGGTCAGACCCGGCACCAAGCTGTCCGAGATCAAGACCGTGACCGCGCACCCCGCCGCCCAGCCGCAGGTCCGCAATTGGATGAAGGCCAACCTCCCTGACGTGCTCTGGGAGTCCGCGGCCTCGAACGCCGACGGTGCGCGACTCGTACAGGAGGGCCGGTACGACGCCGCCTTCGCCGGCGAGTTCGCGGCCGGCCCCTACGGCCTGGAGGCCCTGGAGACCGGGATCCACGACGCCGTCAACGCGCAGACACGGTTCGTACTGGTGGGCCGGCCCGCCCGGCCCGCCGCGCCGACCGGCGCGGACAAGACGTCCGTGGTCCTGTGGCAGCGCGACGACCACCCCGGTGGGCTGCGCGACCTGCTGGGTGAGTTCGCCACACGGGGTATCAACCTGATGCTGCTGCAGTCCCGGCCCACCGGCGAAGGCATCGGCAACTACTGCTTCTGCATCGACGCCGAAGGCCATATCTCCGACCGCCGGGTGGCCGACGCCCTGATGGGACTCAAGCGGATCTGCCTGGAGGTGCGGTACCTCGGGTCGTACCCGCGCGCCGGTGCGAGTGTCGAGGACGTACGCACTCCGCTGCGGGGGACGTCGGACGACGAGTTCATCGCGGCTGCCGAATGGGTGGCGCGCTGCCACGACGGCCGGTTCTGAGCGGTCCGGTCAGGTCTGGCACGGGCGGTCAAATCTGTCACGGGCGGTCAGGTCTGGCACGGGCGGTCACGCCCGTCCCTGCCCGTCCTCGCCCGTCCCCGTTCACCCCTGCAGCCAGTCGTACCTGCCGATTTTCCTCATCCACAAGAGTTATCCACAGGCGCCCTTCTCGACCTGGGGACAAGTCGACAACGAAGTGCTACATCGTCGACAAATCGGCCTGGGGGCCCCTGATTCATCCACAGGACGGCACGTCACCCCTCGTCCACTCTTTTCCCTTGGTCAATCCTATGGAGCGAAGCATTTCTGCTCGAATCCACTCGAACGTGGGTGTAGGGATGGTTTGACCCGAGAATCCCCCGCCCCGGCCGCCACTTTCGGAATGATCACCTCCGTAGTCCACAGATCTTCCACACACCCTGTGGATAACTTGCTGGGGGCGTGGGCTCCTGTGGACAACCGGCTGCTCAAGTCCCCTTGCTCATAAGGGGATCCAGTCAACAGCCCCACCACAGAATGCCCCGATTCAGGGAGCATCGTCCCTTTTATTGACGGATATCACCGATCAAGAAATTCAGCCCGTCATTTCGCCCATAACGTGACAGAAGCCGCGGCGCGGAATATCGAGTCGTTGACCGGAAGCACGCACCGGTAACCTTGAGGGGTGATTGACCTTCGCCTGCTCCGTGAGGACCCCGACCGTGTTCGCGCCTCCCAGCGCGCCCGTGGAGAGGACGTCGCGCTCGTCGACGCCCTCCTCTCCGCCGACGAGCGGCGCAGGTCGTCCGGCCTGCGGTTCGACGAGCTGCGCTCCGAGCAGAAGGCGCTCGGCAAGCTGATCCCCAAGGCTTCGGGTGACGAGAAGGCCGAGCTGCTGAAGAAGGCCGGCCAGCTTGCCGCCGACGTCAAGGCGGCCGACGCCGAGCAGCACGAGGCGGACGAGGAGACCAAGCACCTCCTCCTCCAGCTCGGCAACCTGGTCCACCCCGATGTGCCGGTCGGCGGCGAGGAGGACTTCGTCGTCCTGGAGACGCACGGCACCATCCGTGACTTCGGCGCCGAGGGCTTCGAGCCCAAGGACCACCTGGAGCTCGGCGAGGCGCTGGGCGCGATCGACGTCGAGCGCGGCGCCAAGGTGTCGGGCTCACGCTTCTACTACCTGACCGGTGTGGGCGCACTCCTGGAGCTCGCCCTTGTCAACGCGGCGATCGCGCAGGCCACCGAGGCCGGTTTCATCCCGATGCTGACCCCGGCGCTGGTCCGCCCGCGCGCCATGGAGGGCACCGGCTTCCTCGGCCAGGCCGCGGAGAACGTGTACCACCTGGAGAAGGACGACTACTACCTGGTCGGCACCTCCGAGGTCCCCCTCGCCGCGTACCACATGGACGAGATTCTCGACGCCGACAAGCTGCCCCTGCGGTACGCCGGCTTCTCGCCGTGCTTCCGCCGTGAGGCAGGCACCTACGGCAAGGACACCCGCGGCATCTTCCGCGTACACCAGTTCGACAAGGTCGAGATGTTCTCGTACGTCGCTCCCGAGGACGCGGAGAACGAGCACCAGCGGCTCCTGGAGTGGGAGAAGCAGTGGCTGACCGGCCTTGAGCTGCCCTTCCAGGTGATCGACGTGGCCTCGGGCGACCTCGGCGCTTCCGCCACCCGCAAGTTCGACTGCGAGGCGTGGATCCCGACGCAGGGCAAGTACCGCGAGCTGACCTCGGCCTCGAACTGCGACGGCTTCCAGGCGCGCCGTCTGTCGGTGCGGATGCGCGACGGCAAGAAGGTGCAGCCACTCTCGACGCTGAACGGCACGCTGTGCGCCGTACCGCGCACGATCGTGGCGATCCTGGAGAACCACCAGCTGGCCGACGGCTCCGTGCGGGTGCCGGAAGTGCTGCGTCCGTACCTGGGCGGCCGTGAGGTCCTGGAGCCGATCTCCAAGTGACCAACACCGCTGGGGCGACCGGTTCGACCGGACCGAGTGAATCGACCGGTTCGAGTGCGGCCGGGTCGGACGCGTCGGACGGGTCGTTCCCGTACAAGCTCGTCGCGACCGACCTCGACGGGACGCTGCTGCGTTCCGACGAGTCGGTCTCGGCACGTACGCGTGAGTCGCTCGCGGCGGTCACCGCCGCGGGCGCCGCGCACATCGTTGTCACCGGGCGCGCGGTGCCCTGGACCCGGCACATCCTCGACGACCTCGGCTACGAAGGCCTCGCGGTGTGCGGTCAGGGCGCGCAGGTGTACCACGCGGGGGAGCACCGGCTGCTCACCTCGGTGACTCTCGACCGGCAGCTGGCCGCTCTGGCGCTTGCCAAGATCGAGGCGGAGGTCGGCCCGCTGCTGCTGGCCGCGAGCCGCGACGGGCTCGACGGCGAGGTGCTGGTCGGGCCCGGCTACCGGGTGCACGAAGGCCCGCTCCCGGTCGTGCCGTTCAAGGACGCGGCGGACCTCTGGGTGGCGCCTCTGAACAAGGTGTACGTGCAGCACCCGACGCTCTCCGACGACGAGCTCGCCGCTGTGGCCCTGGAGGTCGCGGGCGGTCTGGTCGGGGTGGTCATGGCCGGCGCCGGGATAGTGGAACTGCTCCCCCTCGGCCTCTCGAAGGCGACGGGGCTTTCCCTGGCGGCCCGGCGTCTCGGTGTGAAGGCCGCGGACACGATCGCCTTCGGTGACATGCCCAACGACATCCCGATGTTCGCCTGGGCGGCACACGGGGTGGCGATGGCCAACGCCCATGAGGAACTCAAGACGGTGGCGGACGAAGTGACGCTGTCCAATGAGGAGGACGGCATCGCGGTCGTACTGGAGCGGTTGCTCGGCTGAACGGCCTGCGTTACTGCTGTGCCTCAGGTCTGAGGAGGATGCGCGGATCGAACGCGCGCGGGGTGTGACCCCCGATCTCGGCTTAGCAAGCCGGTGCCTTACCTCTCGGCCAATCCTCCGGGTGGGCGGCCCGCGCGTGTACGCGCTCGAAGCGGCCGCCCCGGACAGCCCCCCGTGCGGCGCGGGTTCGACGGAGGTGACTACTCCGGAATCCGCCGCGGGCTGCCCTGTCGGGAGCTCGACGAACTGCTCCTGACGAACATCGTCGCGCTCCTCTCCCCGATCGTGGCGCCGGTCCGAACCGGCGGCGTTGACACAACTAATGTGCCCGTACGCCGAGTTGGGCGCCACCGAATAAAACCGGACGGGAAGCCGTGGCCAGAAGCGACGGTCAGCGCCACGAGCGGCGGCCAGTGCCCAGCAGCGGTGGCGAGAGGACAGGAGCGGTGGCGAGAGGCCGGGAACGGTGATCAGGGACCAGGGACCAGAACCGACGGTCACCGGCCAGAAGCATTGGTCAGCGGCCGGGAGGCGAGGCTAGCGGCGGCGCCACCTGCGTCGGCGGCCCTTGCTGAAGAACCATCCTGCGGGTGGCTCGTCGGAGCGCCAGGGCTGCGGATCGGGTCCCCCGTTGCGCCAGCGGGCGGCGAGCATCCGCGCGCGGGCCGACGGTTCGGTCGTCTCGGCGGATCGTATGAAGTCCTCGTCGAGCACGAGGTCGTCCCAGACTTCCCCGGCCCCGGCCCCGGCGCCGTCCGCGTCCACTTCCCCGTCCACGCCCGTGCCCCCGTCTCCGGACTGCTCGCGACCGTCACTCCGTGGTTCTTCGGCTGCCATCCCCGTTCCTCCTGGACGTGCGTCCCCGTCTGCCCAGTGTGCACAGACAGACGTGAAGCCTCTGTCAAGAAAAGAGGGCTCTACGCGCGCGTGCGCCGTGAGATGCGGGCACGCGCGCGTGGAGCCCTCGCTCACTCCTCGCCGGCCAGTGTCAGCGTCCGCAGCTTCTGCCCGGCGTACCAGGTGGCGAGGACGGTGACCACTACCAGCAGCACCGTCGCGGTCGGCAGGCCCACGTCCGAGGTGACGAGGTCGCCCCCGGTGACCTCGTGTCCTACCGCGAGCGCCCACTGCTGGACACTGAGGGTGCGCGCGCCGGACACCAGTGATCCGAAGAGGGCCTCCCAGACCAGCGCGTAGACGAGACCGAAGACGACCGCGTGCCGGGTGATCGTCCCCAGGAGCAGGAACAGCGCGGCGTACGCGATCGAGGCGACCAGGGCTGCAACGGTGTAGGCGACGGCGATCTGCTGGCCGTTGCCGTTGAGGATCATGCCGGCGATGAAGGTCGGCACCGCGGAGAACGCCATGGTGACGGCGATGGCGACGATCAGCTTGGTGAAGATGATCGTGGGCCGCTTGAGCGGCTTGGCGAGCAGGTACACCACCGAGCCGTCGTCGATCTCGGGGCCGATGGCGCCGGTGCCGGCGATGACGCCGATGATCGGGACCATGGTGGCGAGCGCGAACCCGCCGAGGACGTCCGCGGCCGTCTGGTCGTCGGCTCCGGTGAAGCCGCGTACGGCCGCGGAGATCACGATGAGCAGGACGGGAAGGGCGCAGAGAATGAGGGCTCGGCGGCGGCCGAGCAGGGCTCGATAGGTGAGCCGGGCGACTGTGGGGTCGTACATCTTGGCCTCCTACGCCGCGACGAGATACGAGAAGACGGACTCGAGGGACTCGTCGGACGGCGAGACCGTGAGCAGCCGGATGCCGCTGTCGCGCGCGACCCGGGGCAGCAGCGCGGTGAACCGGCCGAAGTCGACGGCCTGGATGCGCAACGCGCCCTCGGCGAGGTCCACTTCGATGCCGGACGTCGACGGGTCGGCGATCAGCGCGGCGGCGAGTGCCCGGTCGTCGCTGGAACGGACGAGGTAGCGGTGCGGGCGGTCGGTCATCAGGCGGCGGATGCGCCGGAAGTCGCCGCTGGCCGCGTGCCGTCCGGCGACGATCACCTCGATGTGGGCGGCGAGTTGCTCGACCTCTTCGAGGATGTGGGACGAGAACAGCACCGTACGGCCTTCGTCGCCCATGCGGCGCAGCAGGTCCATGAGCTGCATGCGCTGGCGCGGGTCCATGCCGTTGAAGGGTTCGTCGAGCAGCAGCAGGGACGGCTCGTGGACGAGGGCGGACGCCATTTTCACGCGCTGTCGCATGCCCTTGGAGTACGTCGAGATCTTGCGGTCCTGCGCGTACTCCATCTCGACCGTGGCAAGCGCCTTCTGGGCGGCCTTCTTGCCCAGGCCGTGCAACTCGGCGTTGGCGACGACGAATTCGAGGCCGGTCAGGAAGTCGTACATGCCCTCGCGCTCGGGGACGATGCCGATCTTCTTGTAGATCTGTTCGTTGCGCCAGGTCGGTTCGCCGTCGAGGGTGACGGTTCCCGTTGAGGGGGCCAGGAAGCCGCCCATCATATGGATGAGGGTGGACTTTCCGGCGCCGTTCGGGCCGAGCAGGCCGGTGACTCCGGGGCCGATCGTCATCGTGATGTCGTTGACCGCCACCACGTTGCCGAACCAGCGGGAGACGTGGTCGATGTTGAGCGTGGTCACAGCCCGACCTTTCGGTAGCGGCGCACCAGGAGGCCGTAGCAGCCGGCGATGAGCCCCAGGACGACGATGAGGTAGACGACGCCCTGCGCGGACGAGGGGCCTTCCCCTCCGGGGAAGGCGGAGGTGGCGCCCAGGAAGGCCGTCTGTACTCCGTCGATGAGTGTGATGGGCGAGAAGAGGCCGAGCCATGAGACAGCCGTGGGGTCGCTGGACTGGTTGAAGGCGATGGCCTGGACGGTGGACACGGCTCCGTAGGAGATGGTCAGCACGGCGATGACGGCCGCGATACCGAAGCCGCGGCGCGGGGTGACCGCCGAGATGACCAGACCGATGCCGGCGAAGAGGAGCGACAGCAGTGCCACGGAGACCAGTCCCTGTGCGAAGCCCTTCGTCTGGTCGGCGAAGTCGAGCTTCGCCAGCAGCGCCCCTACGTAGAGGACGATCAGCGGCGCGGCGGTGAGGGCGAAGAGGGCGGAGGCGAGGGCCGCGTACTTGGCGCGTACGTAGTCGGCGGTCTCGATGGGGCGCGAGAAGTACAGCGGTACGGTCTTGAAGCGCAGGTCCCGGGAGACGGACTGGGGTCCCTGGGAGGCCACGTAGAGGCCGATGACGGCCTGCATGATGATCGCGTAGCGCGTGTAGTCGACGGGCAGGTCCTTCGCCTTGGTGGCGACCGCGACCGCCACCATGATCAGCGCGGGGACGCACATCACCACGAAGAGCAGCATGGGCAGCACCTTGGACTTGACCGAGCGGCCGAGTCCGTAGGAGCCGCGCAGCGACTGCGAGTACAGCGAGCGGCGGGCGTACGCGCGGCCCAGGCGCGGTCCGTCGTAGTTGCGGTAGCCGATGTTGTGGATGCGGGTCTGCTCGCCCGCAGGGGGTGCGGGGTGGACGCCCGCATGGGCTGTGGGCTGGGCGCCCGTATGGGCTGTGGGCTGGACCTGGGGCTGCTCAACCGCCATGGCCGACCGCCTCCTTCCGCTGCTCGCGCTCGTCACGTTCGCCGTTCTGGCCGCTGTCGGTGTGGAAGACCTCGGCGATGTGGTGCCTGCGCTGTTCCATGCGGACCAGGCCGAGGCCGAGGTCGGCGACGATGTCGCGGACGAGGTCGTAGGTCTCCTCGCCCTCGGCGGTGAGCAGCAGGATGTGGCCGGCGCCGGGCAGGCCGCTGCCGTCGTGGGTGTCCACTCCGCGCGCGTGGAGCACATCGCGCACCGCGCCGGTGCCGTCCGGGTGCTCGTCGGTGTCGGTGACCTCGATGGCGAGGGTCGTCGTCTTCTGGGTGAAGTCCGTGGTGGAGCTGGACCGCAGCAGCTTGCCGCCGTCCACCACGACGACGTGGTCGCAGGTGCGCTCCAGTTCGCCCAGGAGGTGTGAGGTGACGAGGACCGAGATGCCGAAGTCGGTGTGGATCCGGCGGATCAGGCCGAGCATCTCGTCGCGGCCGACCGGGTCGAGGCCGTTGGTCGGCTCGTCGAGAAAGACCAGTTGCGGGTCGTGGACGAGGGCCTGCGCGAGCTTGACGCGCTGCTTCATGCCCGTCGAGTAGCCGCCGATGGGGCGGTACCGCTCCTCGTACAGGCCGACGTGGCGCAGTGTGTCCGCGGTCCGCTCGCGGGCCGCGGCCGGCGGGAGTCCGGACATGCGCGCCATGTGGACGACGAACTCGGTGGCCGAGACGTCGGGCGGCAGGCAGTCGTGCTCGGGCATGTATCCGACCCGCTCGCGGATGGCGCCGCCTTCGGTGGCGACGTCGAGGCCGAGTACGTGTGCTCGGCCTTCGGTGGCGGGGGACAGACCCAGCAGGATCTTGATCAATGTGGACTTGCCGGCTCCGTTGGCTCCGACGAGTCCGGTCACACCGGGTCCGACGTCCACGGAGAGCCGGTCAAGAGCGGTCACCCTGGGGAACCGCTTGCTCAGGCTTTCGGTCGCGATCACAGTCACGGTTCGAAGGTAGTGGCGCACGCCACATCAGGTCGTCAGACCAGGGAGCTGTATCGGCGTCCCTCTCCGGTCGTACGGGCCCGTAAGGGTCCCCCTGAGGTCGAACAACCGACGACGGGTTGTCCACATCGGTCCCGTTGTCCACAGGGGTCACGCCCGCCTATTGACGCAGCCTCCAACCATTGTCACATTCGTCAGTGTCAAGTTACGGGCACGTACGGCGATCGTGGTGGACGGACGGTGGCATGAGCAGTGCAGCGACAGGTGAACTCTCCGCGGAGCTGCGGGGGTTCCGGGAAGTGCAGCGTCTCGCCTACGCGTGTGCGGAGGCGGTCGCGGCGCAGCTGAAGCCGGGGGTGACCGAGCGCGAGGCGGCGCGGATGCAGCGTGTGTGGCTGCGCGAGCGCGGGGTGCGGGACTGGTTCCATCTGCCCTTCGCCTGGTTCGGTGACCGCACGGCGTTCGTCAACTTCCGCATCCCGCTGCAGTTCTTCCCCACCAACCGCCGTCTGAAGGCGGGGATGCCGTTCATCCTCGACCTGGCCCCGGTCCACAAGGGCTTCACGGCGGACATCGGTTACTCGGGCTCCCTGGGGCTGAATCCCGTGCAGGACAAGCTGATGGCCGACCTGGAAGCGCATCGCAAGCTGATCCTGCGCGAGGTGCGTGAGCGCCGCCCGCTGCGTGAGATCTATGAGGACGTGGACCGGCTCATGGTCCACCAGGGCTATGCGAACCGGCATCGCGCGTATCCGTTCGGCGTGATCGCCCACAAGGTCGACCGGGTGAAAGAGCGCACCTGGTCACCGCATCTGTTCGGGTTCGGCACCCAGTCCCTGAAGGGCCTGGCGAGTGACGTCATCCACGGTCACCGCGACGGCTGGTCGCCGCTGTGGTCGCCGTACAGGTTCTCCGACCATCCGCCCCGGCCGGGGCTGTGGGCGGTCGAACCGCACCTCGGATTCCGGGGCACGGGCGCGAAGTTCGAGGAGATCCTCGTCGTCACCGACTCCAAGGACCCCGAGCAGAGCGCGTTCTGGCTTGACGACGATCTGCCGCACGTGCGGCGCTGGGCGGAGGACAAGTGAGTCTCACGGGGGCGCGCGAGCGCTGGGTGCGGACGGGCGGAGTCGAGCTGTGCGTCGCCGAGTTGGGCGACCCGCACCGGCCCACGGTCGTGCTCGTGCACGGCTATCCGGACTCCAAGGAGGTGTGGTCCGAGGTCGCCGGGCGGCTCTCCGAGCGCTTTCACGTCGTGCTGTACGACGTCCGCGGGCACGGCAGGTCATCGGTGCCGCAGCCGCTGCGGGGCGGGTTCACGCTGGAGAAGCTGACGGACGACTTCCTGGCCGTCGTGGACGCGGTGAGCCCTGACAAACCCGTACATCTGGTGGGGCACGACTGGGGTTCGGTGCAGTCGTGGGAGTTCGTCACGGTCGCGCGCACCGAGGGCCGGATCGCGTCCTTCACCTCGATGTCAGGGCCCTCCCTCGACCACTTCGGGCACTGGATCAAGCAGCGCGTGAAGCGGCCGACCCCGCGCGCGATCGGCCAGTTGCTCGGCCAGGGCGCCAAGTCCTGGTACGTGTATCTGCTGCACACGCCTGTGCTGCCCGAGCTGGCCTGGCGCGGCCCCCTGGGCAAGCAGTGGCCGAAGATTCTGCGGCGCGTCGAGAAGGTCCCCTCGGACGGCTACCCCACGCCGTCACTGCCCTTGGACGCCGCGCACGGAGCCTGGCTGTACCGGGACAACGTACGGGCCCGGCTGAGCAGGCCGCGCGCGGACGCGTACGCACACGCGCCCGTGCAGCTCATCACGCCCTTGGGGGACGCGTTTCTCTCCGAGCGGCTGTACGACGAGCTGGAGCAGTGGGCACCGGGGTTGGTGCGCCGTACGCTCCCGGCCAAGCACTGGGTTCCGCGCACCCGGCCCGACCAACTGGTCTCCTGGATCACGGAGTTCGTGCACGCCAACGAGGACGGTGTACCCGTGGGGGACACCGTGGCCACCGGCAGGTACGCGGACCGGTTCGGCGGGCAGCTCGTGCTGGTCACCGGTGCGGGCAGCGGCATCGGGCGGGCCACCGCCTTCGCGTTCGCCGAGGCCGGTGCGCGTGTGGTGGCCGTCGACCGTGACGCGGAGGGCGCGGCCCGCACGGCGGAGATGTCCCGGTTGATCGGCTCCCCAGGGGCTTGGGCGGAGACCGTCGACGTCTCCGACGAGCAGGCCATGGAGAAGCTCGCCGAGAAGGTCGCCACCGAGTACGGCGTGGTGGACGTGCTGGTGAACAACGCCGGGATCGGGCTCTCGGGGTCCTTCTTCGACACCGCTCCGGAGGACTGGAAGAAGGTCCTCGACGTCAACCTGTGGGGCGTGATCCACGGCTGCCGGCTCTTCGGGAAGCAGATGGCCGAGCGCGGGCAGGGCGGTCACATCGTCAACACCGCGTCGGCGGCGGCGTATCAGCCGTCAAAGGCACTGCCCGCGTACAGCACCTCGAAGGCGGCCGTGCTGATGCTCAGCGAGTGTCTGCGGGCGGAGCTCGCAGGCCAGGGCATCGGCGTCTCGGCGATCTGCCCGGGCTTCGTCAACACCAACATCACCTCGACCGCACGCTTCGCCGGCGTCGACGCGGGCGAGGAGCGGCGGCGCCAGAAGAAGTCGGCGCGGCTGTACGGGCTGCGGAACTACCCGCCGGAGAAGGTGGCCGACGCGATCCTGCGCGCCGTCGTCCGCAACCAGGCGGTCGTGCCCGTCACTCCGGAGGCACGCGGCGCCCGCCTCATGTCCCGCTTCGCACCGAGGGCGTTGCGCGCGATCGCACGATTGGAGCCACCGCTGTGAGCGACTCGACGGAGGAGTCGGTGGGCGGGGCGGGCGCTGGCGGTCCGGCGGCCGGTGGCGGTCCGACCACCGCGGGCACTCCAGCGGCCAGTCGCCGTCCGACCACCGCGGACACTCCAGTGACCAGTCGCGGTCCGACCACCGCTGGTAGTCCAGCGGCCAGTCGCGGTCCGGCATCCGCCGGCGCGTACCGGATAGAGGATCTGGCGCATCGCAGTGGTGCCACGGTCCGCACCATCCGTGCCTATCAGGACCGGGGCCTGCTCCCCCGCCCCGAGCGGCGCGGCCGCGCCAATGTGTACGGGGACGCGCATCTGGCCCGGCTGCGGCAGATCGCCGATCTCCTCGACCGGGGGTTCACACTGGCCTCCATCAAGGAACTCCTGGAGGCCTGGGACGCGGGTCGGGGTCTCGGCGGTGTTCTCGGTCTGGTCGCGGAGGTCGACGGGCCGTGGACCGACGAGGAGGCCGTACGGATCTCCCGGGCCGACTTGGACGAGCGGTTCGGCGGCTCCCCGGACGACGCGGCGGTCGCCGACGCGATCGAACTCGGCGTACTGGAGCCCGTGCCGGGGGACGACGATCTCTTCATGGTCCCGAGCCCTCAAGAGCTGGCTGTGGCCGTCGAGTTGTACGCGGCGGGGGTTCCGTTGTCCGCGATCTCCCTTCACCTGAGGGAGTTGAGAGGACAGGTCGAGCACATCGCCTCCCGTTTCCTGGAGTTCACGACCGAGCACGTGTTCGCCCGCTATCTGGGGGAGCACCCTCCGACGGACGCGGAGGCGGCCGAGGCGGCCTCGCTGGTACGACGGCTGCGGCCCCTCGCGCGGCAGACGGTGGACGCTGAACTGGCGCGCGCCATGCGGCTGTTCGCCAATCGGCATCTGCGTCAGCGCCTTGGTGCGGACAAGGTGCCGCAGTCCATGGACGAGACCCATTTCGTCGCACTCCCGGCCGGGACAACAGAGGCGGTGGAGAAGCTGGTTGGCGCCAAACAGGTCGCCGCTTTCATCGCCGCCGCGGCCGAACGGGAGGTGCAGGCCCGCACCTTGGACCAGCTCACGGCAAATCGTTACAAAACACGCATAGTTGACGAACCTCCCTAATCTGCTTGCGTGTTGTCCACAGAATCGCCAATTCCCCTGTGGATAACTGGACTTGGCTGTGGATCAAACCTGAGGAACAAAATCAAATGCGTGATCTCCGTCCCGCCAGGCACCCTTGCGGGATGGACGAAAGGCGCACCGTGAAGGTGTCGAAGTACCTCTCCAAGCATCTGCGTCACCAGCCCGGGCGGATCGGGCTCACGCTCGGCGAGGGGGGCTGGGTGGAGATCGAGGCGTTGATCGCCGCGGCGTCGGCGCACGGTTTCGGGTTCACGCGCGAGGAGCTGGACCACGTGGTGGCCGCGAACGACAAGCGGCGCTTCGCGGTCGAGGGAACGCGGATCCGCGCAAGTCAGGGCCACTCCGTCGACGTCGACCTCGGACTGCCCACGGCGACTCCGCCCGCGTACCTCTACCACGGGACCGTGTCCCGCAGCCTGGACGCGATCCGCGCCGAGGGCCTGAGGCCCATGAACCGGCACGACGTGCATCTCTCGCCCGACCGCGAGACCGCCACTCGCGTCGGCGCCCGCCGCGGCCGGCCGGTCGTGCTCTCCGTGGACGCCGCCGCGATGGACCGTGACGGCCATGTTTTCCACGTCAGCGCGAACGGGGTGTGGCTCACGGAGGCCGTACCGCCGCGGTATATCCGGTTCCCGGCGTCGCACTGACGTGAGTCAGGGATGATCGGGAACATGGAGCAGCTGCCGAGCACCGAAGCCGCCGTCACCGCGCTCCGCGCGATCGCGGACGAGTACGCGCGTGAGATCGAGGTCACCCACGACATCGGTGCGGACCAGACATCCCGCCGCAGCGCCGCGGGCGTGGGTGTGAGCGCCGATCCCGACGGCTCGCTCCCGCACGAGGCCTTCGTGGAGTTCGGCGGGCTGCCCAGGCTGAGTGTGCGGCTCTATCCGGAGGACGATGCACTGATCACCGTCGAGGGCGTCGAGTTCCCCGATGTCCCGCGCGACGACGTGCCCGCCTTCCTGCGCTCGGTCTTCGGCGGCCTCGCGTACGTGAGTGCGCGCCGGTTCCCGCCCGGCTACCGGCTCATCGTGCCGTTGCCCGGCGACCGGACGTACAAGGAACATCTGCTGATGATCAGCCTCAGCCCGTGGCTGAGCGGACGGGTGCGCTGAGCGGACGATGCGCCGGGGGCAGGCGCGCCAGGCAGGTGCGCCAGGCAGCTGTGCGCTGAGCGGGCAGGTGCGCCAGGCAGGTGCGCCGAGCGGATGGGCGCTTGGGCAGGTGTGCGCCGAGCGGGCGCGGGCACCGAGCGTTCGTTCCTGCGCTTAGGCTCGATGGCATGAGTCTGCGTCTGAGTACCGCGATCCTTCCGTACCTCCGCTGGCACGAGGGTGGTCGTGCCGCATGGCAGCGGGCGGAGCAGCTCGGTTTCCACACCGCGTACACGTACGACCACCTGTCGTGGCGGACTTTCCGGGACGGCCCGTGGTTCGGTGCCGTGCCGACGCTGACCGCGGCGGCCGCCGTCACCGACCGCCTCCGCCTCGGGACGCTCGTGACCTCGCCGAACTTCCGGCATCCGGTGACCCTGGCCAAGGAACTGATCTCTCTCGACGACATCTCGGGCGGCCGGATCACTCTGGGGATCGGCGCGGGTGGCACCGGATTCGACGCGACGGCGCTCGGTCAGGACCCCTGGACCCCGCATGAGCGTGCCAACCGTCTCGCGGAGTTCGTTCCGCTGCTCGACCGGCTCCTGACGGAGGATTCCGTCTCGTACGAGGGCGACTTCTACTCGGCGCATGAGGCCCGGAACATCCCCGGGTGTGTCCAGCGCCCCCGGCTGCCCTTCGCGGTGGCTGCGACCGGGCCGCGCGGTCTGAGGCTCGCGGCACGGTACGGGCAGGCGTGGGTGACGACGGGCGACCCGAAGCTGTACGAGGCGGGGACCCCTGAACAGTCGCTTCAAGCCATTCGCGGGCAGGTCGAAAAGCTGGGCGTTGCCTGTGCCGAGGCCGGCCGTGACGTGGACGAACTGGGCAAGGTCCTGCTCACCGGCTTCACTCCGGACCGCGGCCGTCCGCTGGAGTCGCTGGACGCGTTCGTCGACTTCGCGGGGCGTCACGCCGAGCTGGGCTTCACCGACCTGGTGATCCACTGGCCGATCCCCGACTCCGACTTCGCGGCGAAGGAGAAGGTCTTCGAGCGGATCGCCATGGAGGCTGCCGCACAGCTCGCCTGAACCGTCGGCCGAAACCCGGCTTCGTCGGCTTGATCTTGACAGGGCGTAACGTCCCTGGTGAGGACGGTAATCACTCACATGTGCGGACCGCCGCCCGCACGTGCGCGCATATGCGGGAGAATGGGCCAGTGACCTCCGCGACTCGACGGCCCGAGACCCCGGCCTACACGGTTCCACCCCGGCTGATCGCCACCGACCTCGACGGCACTCTGTTGCGCGACGACAAGTCGGTGTCCGACCGTACTGTCGCCGCCCTCGCCGCCGCCGAGCAGGCCGGCATCGAGGTGTTCTTCGTCACCGGCCGCCCCGCCCGCTGGATGGACGTCGTCAGCGACCACGTCCACGGACACGGCCTGGCGATCTGCGGCAACGGCGCCGCCGTGGTCGACCTGCACGGCGGTCCCGGCGCCCACCGCTTCGTCAAGATCCGCGAGCTGGCGCCCGACGTCGCTCTCGACGTCATCCAGTTGCTGCGCGCCGCCGCCCCCGGCACCACGGTCGCCGTCGAGCGCACATACGGCCTCCATCTCGAACCGGCTTACCCGTCGTTGCACATGGAGCCCCCGGAGATCATGGCGCCCGCCGAGAAACTCCTCGCCGAGGACGCGCTCGACGCCGATCAACCGGTCCTCAAGGTGCTCGCGTACCACCCCGAGATGGACCCGGACGACTTTCTCACCGTCGCCCGCCTGGCCATCGGCGACCGCGCCGGTGTCACCCGCTCCAGCCCCAGCGCCCTCCTGGAGATCAGCGGCCCCGGCGTCTCCAAGGCGAGCACGCTCGCACTGTGCTGCGCCGAGCGCGGCATTTCCCACGAGGAGGTCGTGGCCTTCGGTGACATGCCGAACGACGTCGAGATGCTCACCTGGGCGGGCCGCTCGTACGCGATGGGCAACGCCCACCCCGCCGTGATCGCCGCGGCGTCCGGGCGCACGGTCGCCAACAACGACGACGGGGTGGCGGTGGTGATCGAGCGGATCATCGCGGCGCGGCAGGTGTAGCCGTTCGGCCGCCCTGAGCGGTGCCCTTTTTGCCGCTACGGCCGTGGCGGTGGCCGCTGTTCGGAGCTACAGCTGGACCCCGTGCTCGGCCAGCCACGGCGCGGGGTCGATCCCCGACCCCAGTTCCGGCGTGACCCGCACCTCGAAGTGCAGATGGGGCCCGCTCGAGTTGCCGGTCGTGCCCGACTGCCCGATCCACTGACCGGCCGCGACCTGCTCCCCCTGGTCGACGGTGACGGCGGCGAGGTGCGCGTACTGCGTGTAGTAGCCGCCCGGGTGCTGGACGAGGATCTCGATACCGAAGGCCCCGCCGCACGACACCTTCACCACCGTGCCCGCCCCGACCGCGCGCACCGGCGTGCCGATCGGCACCGCGAAGTCCTGTCCGGTGTGCCGGCTCGCCCAGCGCTCGCCGCCACTGCCGAAGCCCGCGGAGAGTTCGTACGTCTCCACCGGCGCGACCCACGCGCGCGTGGGGTCCGTTGCCGGCTGGTCGAGCTGGACGGCACCACGGCAGGCACCCGCCACCACCGCGGCGTCCGCCTGGCCCTGGAGCACCGACCGTGCCTCGTCCAGCTTCGCCTGGATGGTCCGCTTCATCTCGGCGAGTTCACCGTTGCGCTTCTCCAGTGCCTGCCACTCCGCCTGGGCCTTCGCCTCGTCGGCGGCGAGCTTCGCCTCGGCCCGGCGGCTCTTGCTGACCGCGTTGTCGACGGCGAGATCCGCCTGCCACACGGCACGCTGACCGCGCATCAGGTCCTCGGGGCTGTCGGCGAGCAGCAACTGCGCGGTGTACGGCAGCCCGCCGCCCTGACGGTACTGGGTGCGCGCGATCCGGCCGAGGTCGTCGTGGAGAACCGCGATGTCCTGCCGTTCCCGTGCGAGGAGTTCCTCGGCCCGCTGGGCCCTGCCCCGCTGCGCTTCGGCCTCCTGCTGTCCCGCCTCGTACTGGCGCGCCACCACGGAGGCGTCCTCGTAGAGCCGCGCCACCTGGGCGCTGATGCCCGGCTCGCTCCCGGACTCACCCCCGGCGGCGGTGGGCCGGGCCGCGAGAACCGCGACGGCGCACAGCAGTGCCGGCACGAGCAGGGGATGGCGGCGAGGTGAGCGCATGACAGCGATCGTGTCGTGCGCCCCCACTCGCGGTCCTGTTCAAGGGGTACGCCCGGGGGAACGGGCTCCACGGATGGCTCCGTCGCCTGGGCCGAACAGGGGCTTGGCTTGGGCGTGTTGCCCCGCCCGGGCGCTGGAGTGTGCTTGGGACACCTCCGTGTGCTGCGCTCGGTTGAGCCGCCGAGTGATCCTCGGGGAGCGCGCGCAGAGGGCCCGGTTGAACGGTCGGGTGCGCTGGGAAGGCCGCGCAGAGGGCCCAGCTCAACGATCGGGTGCGCTGGGGAGACCGCGCAGAGGGCCGCCCAGCTGAACAGTCGAGTGACCTGGGGAAAGCCGCTCAGTGCACCTGGCGAAGCCGTGGCACACCAGCGAAGCCGTGCGGCACATCAGGTGAAACCGTGCGGCACACCAGCGAAGCCAATACGGCACGTCAGGTGAACCGTGCGGCACAACAGCGAAGCCATACGGCACGCCAGGTGAAGTAGCAGCCGAGTGCGTTCAGTACGGCGCCTGCCACACCACGGTCGTACCGGCCTCGTCCTTGCCCGCCCCGGGCCCGTACCAGCTCTCGCCGCCCAGGGACTCGGCGCGCCGCTCAAGGTTCCGCAGGCCGCTGCGCCGCCCGCCGCCCGTGATGCCGACGCCGTCGTCGGCGACGGTCAGCCGGACGCCCTGGCGCCCGTCCCGCAGGTTCACGGTGGCGTCGACGACGACATCGATACGGGAGGCTCCGGCGTGCCGGAAAGCGTTGGAGAGGGCCTCGCGCAGCGCGGCGATGAGGTTCTTGCCGGTGAGTTCCCCGACCACGGTGTCCACCGGGCCGACGAAGCGGTGGGTGGGTTTGAAGCCGAGGGGTACGGCGGCCATGTTGATCTCGCGCAGCACGCGGGTGCGCAGGCCGGACGGCGTTTCTGTGGGGTCATGCCGGAGCGCGAAGATGGCGGTGCGGATCTCCTGGATGGTGACGTCGAGTGCATCGACCGCCTTGCCGACACCTTCCCGGACCTCGGGAGCGACGGACAACCGCTGGGCACTCTCCAGCATCATCCCGGTGGCGAAGAGCCGTTGGATCACGAGGTCGTGCAGGTCGCGGGCGATCCGGTCGCGGTCCTCGTACACCGCGAGCCGCTCCCGGTCGCGCTGCGCCTCGGCCGTCATCAGCGCGAGAGCGGCTTGCGCGGCGAAGTGCGCGGCCATGGTCCGCTCGCTCTCGGTGAACAGGCGGGCGCCCGGCGCGCGAGGTGTGACGAGGCATCCGAGCACGCGGCCGCCGTACTGCAGGGGGAGCATCATCATCGGCCCGTACACGCGGGCGAAGTCGGTGACCATGCGTGGGTCGGTGGCCGCGTCCTCGACGAACACCGTCTCTCCGCCGAGGAGTTCGGCGACGAACTCGTTCTCCGGCGGGAAGACCATGCCCAGCGCCTTCGAAGGGTGCTCCGAGGCGACGGCGACAATCTCAAGGCCGCCCTCGGCGGCGGGCACGAGCACGGCCCCGGCAGCCGAACCGGAGAGCCGGCGGGCCTGTTCGGCGACGACTTGAAGGGCATCCCCGGCGCCACCGCCCGACAGGAGTGCAGTGGTGACGGCCACCGAACCGTCGATCCAGCGCTCGCGCTGCTGCGCGGCCTCGTACAGACGGGCGTTGCCGATGGCGATGCCCGCCTCTGTGGCCAGCACGCCGACCATGTCGAGGTCGTAGTCGCTGAAGGTGCCGCCGCCCCGCTTCTCCGTCAGGTACAGATTTCCGAAGATCTCGCCCTGCACCCGGATGGGGACCCCCAGGAAGCTGCGCATCGCCGGATGATGCTCCGGAAAGCCGCAGGAGCGCGGATCGTCTGCCAGGTTCGCGAGCCGGACCGGCTCCGGTTCGTGGATGAGCGCTCCGAGCAGTCCCGTGCACCCGTCGGGGGTCCGTCCGATCAGTCCCGCGGTCTTCCCTTCGACCCCGTGGAACACGAAGTCCACGAGGCCCTCGCCTTCCTCCGCCACGGTCCCGATCGCCGCATACCGCGCATCCGCCAGCTCGGCCGCCGTCTCACAGATCCGATCCAGCGTGGAGCGCAACTCCAGCCCCGTTCCGACCGACCGCACAGCCTCCAGCAACTGAGGTACGCGCAGAGCCAGCTCGGCGGGCAGCTCCTGGCTGCCGCGGACCACAGGGCCCGCTGCGCCCGAGCCTTCGTCGGGCGCTGACTCGGACTCGGACTCGGACTCGGGCGAGGCGGGGGCTGCCGACATACCTTGAGCGTAGTTAGTCCCATTTGCCACGGAAAGTCGAAGTGGTGGCCGTCCGGTGAGACACCCGCCGCCACCGCGCCCGCGCCACCGCGCCACGAAGCCGAGTCAGCGGGCCGGCAGGTCGGCAGGGTCACTAGACGTAGGAGCCCACGGCACCGACCAGCAAATCCCCCGCAGCCTCCCGGTCGACCATCTCCCGCAGCGGTCCTTCGACGGCCGCCAATTCCGCGTACGGCCCCCGCTGGGCCACGCGGCCCTCCGCAAGCACGAGCACCTCGTCCACCGCGTCCAGCCCGGCCAGACGGTGGGTGATCAACAGCGTCGTACGGCCCTCGGTCGCGGCGAGCAGATCCTTGGTGAGGGCGTCGGCCGTCGGCAGGTCGAGGTGTTCGGCTGGTTCGTCGAGGACGAGGACGGGGAAGTCGGCGAGCAGCGCGCGGGCGAGTGCGAGCCGCTGGCGCTGGCCCCCCGACAGCCGGGCGCCGTGCTCACCGATGAGCGTGTCCAGCCCGTCGGGCAGCCCGTCGGCCCAGTCGAGGAGCCGGGCCCGCGCGAGCGCGTCACGCAGCTCGGCCTCGGTCGCGTCCTTCCGGGCCAGCAGCAGGTTCTCGCGCACCGAGCTGTCGAAGAGGTGCGCGTCCTGGGCACACAGCCCGACCAGCCGGCGTACGGCGTCTCCCGCCATCTCGTACGCGTCCACGCCACCCAGCGTGTACGTCCCCGCGTCCGCGTCCAGGAACCGCAGCAGTACCTGCGCGAGCGTGGTCTTGCCGGACCCGGAGGGGCCCACGACGGCGACCCTGCGTCCCTGTTCCAGGGTCAGGTCGAGCCCGGCGAGCGCGTCCCGGTCCTGCCCGGTGTGGCGCGCGCTCAACTCGTTGATGACCAGGGGGAACGCGGACAGTGGTGCCGTCGCCGGCTCTTCCGGTTCGCGTACGGGATCGGGGGCGTCCAGCACCTCGTACACCCGCTCCCCGCTCTTGCGTACCCGTTGTCGGTGCTGGGCGGCGAGCGGCAGCCCGAGGACTGCCTCGAACGCGGCCAGCGGGGTGAGGACGACGACAGCCATCGCCACACCGCTCAGCCGCCCGGCAGCGACCGCCTGGGCGCCCACGAGGGCCGCGGCTGCGACCGTCACCCCGGAGACCAACGCGGTGAGTCCGTCGCCGAGCGCGGTCGCGGTGGCGGCCCGCGAGGCGATGCGGGTGAGCACCGAGTCGGCCCGACGGGTCTCGGCGGTACGGGCGGGCAGCGCGCCCGCGACCGTCAGCTCCGCCGTTCCCGTGAGCAGGTCGGCCACCCGTGTCGCCAGGACACCGCGCGCGGGTGCCAACCGCCGCTCCGCACGGCGCGCCACGGCGCTGGTAAGCAGCGGCACGCCGATCCCGGACGCCAGCAGTCCCACGGCGAGAACGGCACCGGCCTCGGGCACCAGCCACGCGGTGAAGCCGACGGAGGCGGCGGACACGAGGACCGCGGCCCCGACCGGCAGCAGCCACCGCAGCCAGTAGTCCTGGAGCGCGTCCACGTCGGTGACGAGCCGCGACAGCAGATCACCGCGCCGGGTCGTCCGCAGCCCCGCGGGCGCCAGCCGCTCAAGGCGCCGGTACACGGCGACCCGGGTGTCGGCCAGCATCCGCAGCACCGCGTCGTGCGACACGAGCCGCTCCGTGTACCGGAACACAGCCCGGCCGATCCCGAACGCCCTGGTGGCTGTCACCGCCACCATCAGATACATCACCGGCGGCTGTTGAGAGGCCCGCGAGATGAGCCACCCGGAGGTGGCCATCAGCCCGACCGCACTCCCGAGGGCGAGACTGCCGAGCAGGAGAGCGAGAGCCAGTACTCCCCGCCTGGGGGCAGCCATGGCACGGACGCGGGCGAGCACGCCTCCACGGCCGCGCGGAGCCGAAGCCAGCACCGGAGACAGGACCGAAGCCGAGGCCAGGACCGAGGCCGGAGCCGAAGCCGAAGCCGGAGACAGAGCCAGAGCCGGAGACAGGACCGAAGCCGAGGCCAGGACCGGAGCCGAAGCCAGCACCGGAGCCGGAGCCGGAGCCGGAGCCAACTCCGCTCCTGCTGCCGCGGACACGCCCTCCGCCTCGACGGGCCAAGACTCCCTCGCGTCCGCGGCGTACACCATCCCCGCCCCTTGGACACGCGCCCCGGGCCCCGCGGCGACCACCCCGGGCTCCAGCCTCACCACTCGGTCAGCCGCCCCCAGCAACGCCGGCCGGTGCACCACCAGCAGCACCGTCCGCCCGACGGCGAGCCGCCGCACCGCCTCCACGACCTCCGCCTCCGTCGCTCCGTCCAGCGCGGCTGTCGGCTCGTCGAGAAGCAGCACCGGACGGTCCGCGAGGAACGCCCGGGCCAGAGCGAGTCGCTGGCGCTGGCCGGCCGACAGCCCGGCACCGTCCTCACCGAGCACCGTGTCGACCCCGTCCGGCAGCGCGTCGACGAAGCCGGCGGCGCCCGCGTCGGCCAGCGCCCGGCGTACCGCTGCGTCGTCCGCGTCGGGCCGCGCCAGCCGTACGTTCTCGGCGATGGTCTGGGCGTACAGATGGGGTCGCTGCGGCACCCAGGCGATCCTCGAGCGCCAGTCCGCCAGGTCGGCCTCGGAGAGATCGACTCCCCCGATCCGCACCCGTCCCTCGGCGGGCTCCACAAATCCCAGCAGCACGTTCAGCAGGGTGGACTTGCCCACACCGCTCGGCCCGACAAGGGCCACCGTCTCTCCTCGCCCGACCGTGAAGGAGACGTCCGAGACCGCGTCTCGTGAGCGCCCCGGGTAGCGCACGGTCACGCCCTCGAAGCCGATCTCGCCCTCGGACACGGAAATCGAGCCGGAGTCGGCCAACGGCGTCTCCAGCACCGAGAAGATCTCCTCCGCCGCAGAGAGTCCCTCAGCGGCGGCGTGGTACTGAGCCCCCACCTGTCGCAGCGGAAGGTACGCCTCGGGCGCGAGGATCAGGATGACGAGTCCGACGTACAGATCCATCTCGCCGTGGACGAGCCGCATTCCGATGGTCACCGCGACCAGCGCGACCGAGATGGTGGCGAGCAGTTCCAGAGCGAAGGACGACAGGAAGGCGATCCGCAGCGTCCGCATGGTCGCCTGCCGGTAGTCGCCGGTGATCTTCCGGATCGACTCGGCCTGCGCCTTGGCCCGGCCGAACACCTTGAGCGTGGGCAACCCCGCGACCACGTCCAGGAAGTGTCCCGAGAGCCGTGACAACAGCCGCCACTGACGGTCCATCTGGCTCCGGGTGGCCCAGCCGATGAGAATCATGAAGACGGGGATCAGTGGCAGCGTGCCGGCGATGATGGCCGCCGACACCCAGTCCTCGGTGACGATCCGTGCGAGCACCGCCACAGGGACCACCACGGCGAGCCCCAACTGCGGCAGATAGCGCGAGAAGTAGTCGTCGAGTGCGTCAACTCCCCGTGTGGCGAGGGCGACCAGCGAACCCGTCCGCTGCCCGCCCAGCCAGCCGGGACCAAGCAGCGCTGCCCGCTCCAGCAGCCGCCCCCGCAACTCCGACTTGGCCGCCGCGCTCGCCCTGTGCGCGGCGAGCTCGGTGAGCCAGGAAACGATCGCCCGCCCCACCGCTACCAGGACCAACAGCCCCAGCGCCGCACGGAGTTCAGCAACCGAATGGCCGTGCTGGAAGGCGCCGACCACCACTTCGGCGACGAGCATTGCCTGGGCGATGATCAGTACCGCCCCGGCGGCCCCCAGGCCGACAACGGCCGCGAGGAAGAAGCGAGTGGCGCGGGCGTACCGAAGTAGACGCGGGTCGATTGGTTTCACGTGAAACACACCCTTGGCTCATCAGGCATGTTTCACGTGAAACATGCCGTTATTCGGACTCTGCGCGCCGCGCCGGACCCGGTGCGCACGGCGGGAATCAGTGCGTGCCATCCACGGCGATGTGGTGCGTACCGATCCGCTTACGGAACACCCAGTACGTCCACGACTGGTAAAGCAGCACCATCGGCGTCGCGATCCCCGCACACCAGGTCATGACCTTCAGGGTGTAAGGGCCCGACGACGCGTTGGTGACCGTCAGGCTCCACTCGGCATTGAGCGAGGACGGCATGACATTCGGGAAGAGCGACAGGAAGAACATCGCGACGACCGACACGATGGTGAGCCCCGAGAGCATGAAGGCCCAGCCCTCACGCCCAGCCCTCACCGCCCCGAGTGCCACGACGAGCGCGGCCACCGCGATAATCGCCGCGGCCAGAGACTTGCTGTTACCGCTGTCGGACTGGGTCCAGATCAGGAAGCCAAGTGCCAACGCGGCGGTCACCAGGCCGAGTTTCAGCGCCAACTTCCGCGCGTGCTCCCGGATGTCCCCGACGGTCTTGAGCCCGACGAACACCGTCCCGTGGAACGTGAACAGCGTCAGTGTGACCAGACCGCCGAGGATCGCGTACGGGTTGAGCAGGTCCCAGACAGTGCCGACGTACTCGAAGTTCCTGTCGATCTTCAGGCCGTGCACGATGTTGCCGAAGGCCACACCCCACATGAACGCGGGGATCAGCGATGTCCAGAAGATCGCGTGCTCCCAGTTGCGCTGCCAGTTCTCCTCGGGCCGCTTCACCCGGTATTCGAAGGCGACGCCACGCACGATCAGGCAGACCAGGATGAGCAGCAGCGGCAGATAGAAGCCGGAGAAGAGTGTGGCGTACCACTCGGGGAAGGCGGCGAAGGTCGCGCCGGCCGCTGTGAGCAGCCACACCTCGTTGCCGTCCCAGACGGGTCCGATGGTGTTGATGAGGACCCGCCTCTCGGTGCGGTCACGGGCCAGCAGTTTGGTGAGGACGCCGACCCCGAAGTCGAAGCCCTCCAGGAAGAAGTAGCCGGTCCAGAGGACCGCGATGAGGACGAACCAGACATCGTGGAGTTCCATGGCTCAGTGCTCCCTTGGCCTAGTAGGAGAAGGCCATCGGCTTGTCGGCGTCACTGGAATCGCCGCCGATCTTCGTGGGCGGGTTGAGGTCCGCCTCGGTGAGCTCGGGCGGGCCCTGCTTGACGTACTTGGCCATCAGCTTCACCTCGATGACGGCGAGGATCGCGTAGACCAGGGTGAACACGATCAGAGAGGTCAGCACCTCGCCCTGTGAGACTCCGGGCGAGACCGCGTCCTTGGTCTTCAACAGGCCGTACACCACCCAGGGCTGACGTCCCGTCTCGGTGAAGATCCAGCCCCAGGAGATTCCGATGAGCGGGAAGATCAGCGTCCACTGGGACAGTCGCCACCACCAGATGCCGAGCTTCGGTGTCAGCTCCATCTGCTTGGTGAGCATGAGCTTCGGTACGTCCTCGTCCCCGGTGCGGTGCGCCGCCGCCAGCCAGAACTTCCGCCTGGTCAGCCAGAGGCCGCCGACGCACAGGGCCATCGAGACTCCGCCGAAGCCGATCATCCAGCGGTACGACCAGTAGGCGGTGGGGATGTTGGGGCGGTAGTCGCCAGGCCCGTACTTTTCCTGCTCGGCCTTGTTGATGTCGTTGATGCCGGGGATTCTGGCGTTGAAGTCGTTCTTGGCGAGGAAGGACAGTATCCCGGGGATCTCGATGGCGACCGTGTTGTGGCCCTTGGCGACATCGCCGTACGCGAAGAGCGAGAAGGGTGCGGGCTGCTCCGAGTCCCACAGGGCTTCGGCGGCCGACATCTTCATCGGCTGCTGCTCATACATCACCTTGCCGAGGGTGTCGGCGCTGACGACGGTGAGGATCGTGCCGACGAGCGCGGTCACCAGGCCGAGCCGCAGCGACACCCGCATGGTCCGGATGTGCTGCTTCTTGCGGAGATGGAAGATGGCGATACCGGCCATGAAGGCGCCGCCGACCAGGATGGAGGCGGACATGACGTGCCAGAAGTTGACGAGCGCCGTTTCCTGGAAGAGCACCTTCGGAAAGTCGATGAGCTCGGCCCGTGTACTGCCGTCGGCCTTCTTCACGATCCGGTAGCCGACCGGATGCTGCATGAAGGAGTTGGCCGCCATGATGAAGTACGCCGACAGGATCGTGCCGATCGAGACCATCCAGATACAGGCGAGGTGGATCTTCTTCGGCAGCTTGTCCCAGCCGAAGATCCACAGCCCGATGAAGGTGGACTCGAAGAAGAACGCGATCAGGGCCTCAAGGGCGAGCGGGGCTCCGAAGACGTCACCGACGAATCGCGAGTAGTCGGACCAGTTCATGCCGAACTGGAACTCCTGCACGATGCCGGTCACGACACCCATGGCGATATTGATCAGGAACAGCTTTCCCCAGAACTTGGTCGCCCTGAGGTAGTGCTCCTTACCCGTTCGCACCCATGCGGTCTCCAGGATCGCCGTGAGTGCGGCGAGCGAGATCGTCAGGGGGACGAAGAGAAAGTGGTAGACGGTGGTGATGCCGAACTGCCAGCGCGCCAGGGTCTCGGGCGCCAAAGCCAATTCCACGTCGTCAGTCTCCTTACGTCGCCGTGGTACAGCGGCAGTTTGCCCCCTTTGTTACGTACATCACAGGAGCAACCGGACACGCTTGTGAACGCGTTCACATTCACAAGCAAGTATGACGCATGGCCGTTCGAGGGTTGACACGCGGGGGGTGCCTAAGCGTGGACCGGCTGGTCACGGACGCGTGGTCGACACGGAGGGGCCGGCCCGGCGCCAGGAGGGCTGCTTCGACACGGTCGTCACCGTCAGCCGCAGGACGGACCCAACAGGTCGCCGCACAGGTCGCCCAGCAAGTCCTCGAGCCATGGTGGCCTCCGGACCGAAGGCAAAACCCGCGTGCTCCCCTTCGGGCCCACGCGGATCTCGCGGGGCACCGAGTCAACGCCTCCCGAGCCCGTGCAGCATGCTGAGCCGCGTCGACGGCGACCCGCACACCTTTCACGACCGTGGTCGACGGCGGCCCCACACGCTCGCCACGGCGCAAACGAAGGCGGCCCCGCAGGCTCACCGCCGCGCAGGGACATCGGGCCCATACGCTCGCCGCCGCGCAGCGACGTCGACCCCGCACGCGCGCCGCCGCGCAACGACGTGGACCCGCACGCGTAGAACTCCTGGCAGATCCAGGAACGGCCTCAGGTGTCAGAGCTCCTTGCGGAACCCTTCCGTCGTCTTGAGGAAGATGTCGTTCGCCTCGGTCTCGCCGATGGTCACCCGGACCCCCTCGTCGGCGAACGGCCGCACGACGACCCCGGCCTGCTCACAAGCGGCGGCGAAGTCGAGCGTGCGCTCCCCCAGCCGCAGCCACACGAAGTTGGCCTGCGTCTCGGGCACCGTCCAGCCCTGCCCTCGCAGCGTCTCGACCACCCGTACGCGCTCCGACACCAGAGAGCCGACCCGGCCGAGCAGTTCGTCCTCGGCGCGCAGCGAGGCGACCGCCGCGTCCTGTGCGAGCTGGCTCACACCGAAGGGCACCGCCGTCTTGCGCAGCGCTGCCGCAACCCGGTCATGGGCGATCGCAAAACCGACCCGGAGGCCCGCGAGCCCGTACGCCTTGGAGAAGGTGCGCAGAACGCAGACGTTCGGCCGGTCGCGGTAGAGCACGACGCCGTCCGGCACCTCGGCATCGCGGATGAACTCGCGGTAGGCCTCGTCCAGGACCACCAGCACATCGCTGGGCACCCGGTCCAGGAACCGCTCCAGCTCGGCCCGGCGCACCACCGTGCCGGTCGGGTTGTTGGGGTTGCAGACGAAGATCAGCCGGGTCCGGTCGGTGATCGCGTCCGCCATTGCGTCCAGGTCGTGCACCTCACCCGGCGTCAGCGGCACCTCGACCGGGGTCGCGCCGCTGATCTGCGCGATGATCGGGTACGCCTCGAAGGACCGCCAGGCGTAGATGATCTCGTCGCCCGGGCCGCTCGTGGCCTGGACCAGCTGTTGCGCGACCCCGACGGAACCGGTGCCGGTGGCCAGGTTCGAGAGGGGGACGGCGAAGCGGTCCGACAGTTCGTTCATCAGCGCGGTGCACGCCAGGTCCGGGTAACGGTTGAAGGAGCCGGCCGCGGCGGTCACGCTCTCCATCACACCGGGCAGCGGCGGATAGGGGTTCTCGTTGGAGGACAGCTTGTACGCCACCGCACCACCGACCGCGGCAGGCTTGCCGGGCTTGTAGGTGGGGATACCCTCCAGCTCGGCACGCAGCTTGGGGCTCGTCTCGCTCACCGCAGTCCTCCTCGTGACCACCGTCGGCTCATGTTCGCCGTCGGCTACCAATACTCCTCACCCTATGAGGATTGGGCTTCGCTGCGAATGGCCTGTGGACAACCACCTCGCCGCCACGAGCAGCCCGAGTGATCATCCCCGTACGAAGGCGTACGAATGGGGGCGCGCCGCTCGTCTCATCGCGCGCCGGTGGCTCACGCCGTGGCGCGCATCCCTCGTCAAGGTGAGTTGAGACCTCTTCGAGACATGACCCGGTTGGCAGGCCCATGCGCGCCGACAAGTCACGTCCTGCCATTGGATCGTTCAACTGGCTTTCTTTCTAATGCAGTTGACCCACTTCGACCATGCAGAAACGTGCCTGTCAACGAGTGCATATGCGTCCGCACTACCCCACCGCATGAGCCCTACTATCGGCTCGCCATGACAGCAGCAGGGAAGCACCAGGTGAGCCGGGCGGAGACAACCCGCCGCGGCGGTCGGCCGGGACGGGCGGGCATCAGAGATGTTGCCGCAGCCGCCGGAGTGTCCATCACGACCGTCTCCGACGCCCTCAACGGCAAGGGCAGGCTCCCGGACGCCACCCGACGCCATGTCCGCGAGGTCGCCGACCGGCTGGGCTACCGCCCGTCGGCCGCGGCCCGAACCCTCCGT
This sequence comes from Streptomyces sp. NPDC005808, assembly GCF_042871385.1. Taxonomy (NCBI): domain Bacteria; kingdom Bacillati; phylum Actinomycetota; class Actinomycetes; order Kitasatosporales; family Streptomycetaceae; genus Streptomyces; species Streptomyces sp. NPDC005808. The sequence continues at coordinate 222,134 of NZ_JBIAIK010000008.1, forward strand.
ACCGGCAAGTCGGGCCTCATCGGCCTGACCGTGACGACGTACGGGGATGAACCTTTCACCTTCACCGAGTTCGCGTACTTCGCGGAGATGGCCAGAGCCGCCACGTCGGCGGCGCTGGCCCGGGGCTACGCCCTGGTCATCCTCCCTGCGACCTCGCGCCACGACGTGTGGTCCAACGTCGCCCTGGACGGAACCGTGGTCATCGACCCGTCCGACCACGACCCGGTCGTCAGTGAGCTGGTCCGCCAGGGCTTACCGGTCGTCTCCGACGGCCGCCCGGCCGGCACGCTGCCGGTCACGGCCTGGGTGGACAACGACCACGAGGCCGCCGTCCTCGGCATCCTCGACCATCTGGCAGACGCCGGCGCCCGCCGGATCGGCCTCCTCACCGGCACCACCACCGACACCTACACCCACCTCTCCACCACCGCTTACCTGCGCTGGTGCGAGCGCGTGGGCCAGGATCCGGTCTACGAGGCCTACCTGGCGCACGATCCGTGCGCGGGAGCCGTCGCCGCTGACCGGCTGCTCGCGCGGCCCGACCGCCCGGACGCCGTCTACGGGCTCTTCGACCCGAACGGCACCGACCTGCTGGCCGCGGCCCGGCGCTACGGCCTGCGCGTACCGGACGACCTGCTCCTCGTCTGCTGCAGCGAGTCCACCGTCTACGCCAACACCGAGCCGCCCGTCACGACGCTCTCACTCAAACCGCGCCGGATCGGCACAGCGGTCGTCCAGCTCCTCATCGACGCCATCGAGGGAGTCGACTCGGACCAGCCGGTCGAGCAGGTGATACCGACCGAACTGATCGTGCGAACCTCCTCGCAACGCCGTCCGCCGCGTACGACGGTGAGTCCGCCCCGATCACCCGAGAAAGGTTGACTCCCGCTGAAGACTGGGCGGGAAAGCCTCGCCCAATTCGGGCAAAAACCCCGGTGAACTGGGCTCCTGCTCCGATTCACCACCCCTGGGTCATCACATGGCGCGATCCGCATTCCTATGATGGGCCCACGACACCGCGGGCAGCTGCGACCAGGCAGTCCGATCCGGTGCAGATGCGGCGCGATGGTGGTGGAGGGGTCGATGACTCAGGGGGCCGGTCAGGGACCCGAGGTGGCGCGGACGGCGACGTTGCGCGACTTCCGAGTGCCCGCGTACGTCCACGAGACCGGTCCGTTCGCGCAGGACACACCACCCGACGAGGACGCGGGGCCCGGCGGGGAACCCGAGGGGTACACACCGACGCGGCGCGATCTGCCCGTCATCAACCGGAGTGACACGGTCCAGGTCGCCGTTGACGCCGCCGCTTCGGAGGGCGCCGACGGGCCGGGTCCGCTGTTTGTCGTAGGCGATGTGCACGGCTACCTGGACCAGCTCGTCGCCGCGCTCCAGGAGAAGGGCCTCATCGACGCTGCCGGCAACTGGTCGGCCGGGACCGCCCGCCTGTGGTTCCTCGGCGACTTCACCGACCGCGGCCCGGACGGCATCGGCGTGATCGACCTCGTGATGCGGCTGTCCGCCGAGGCCGCCGCCGCCGGCGGCTACTGCAAGGCGCTCATGGGCAACCACGAGCTGCTCCTCCTCGGCGCCAGGCGCTTCGGCGACACCCCCGTCAACTCCGGCGCGGGCACCGCCACCTTCCAGGCCGCCTGGCTGCTCAACGGCGGCCAGAAGACCGACATGGACCGTCTCCAGGACCACCATCTGCAGTGGATGGCCCGCCTCGACGCCATGGAACAGGTCGACGGACACCTCCTGGTGCACTCCGACACCACCGCCTATCTCGACTACGGCGACTCGATCGAGGCGGTCAACGACACCATCCGCGAAACCCTCACCCGCAACGACGCGGACGAGTGCTGGGACCTGTTCCGCAAGCTCACCAAGCGCTTCGCCTTCCGCGACGACGGCAGCGAGGCCGTGCGCTCCCTGCTGGACATGTACGGCGGCTCACGCATCGTCCATGGCCACAGCCCCATCCCGTACCTCCTGGGCGACGTGGGCTCGGAGGACGGCGAGGACAGCGCGGGCCCCTTGGTCGAAGGACCGCATCTCTACGCCGACGGACTGGCCATCGCGATGGACGGTGGCGTGACCATGGCCGGAAAGCTGCTGGTCCAGCAACTGCCACTGGACATCTGAGGGTTCATCGGGCAGGTGTCGCCCTGCTGAAGACCGTGCTGGCCAGGGGGCAATTTCTGGAAACCCCCTGTCACGGCGTGCCATCGCGGCTCTACCATCGGACTATCCGTAGCAGGCTCCCCTCCGTTTCTGCCCAACGGCTCGTCAGCGTGCGAGCTATCAGCCCTACGGAGCATCGGGGGATGCAGATGAACAGCGTTCCGCAGCACCTGCTGAGCGAGGACCGCCAGGATTACGAGCGGCTCCTCGATGAGGCGCTGCGCTCCGCACCACACCGCCCGGAACTCGCCGCTGTCGGCCAGCGGCTCAACCCGGAACAACTGCGCACCATGGCGCTCAACGCCAGCGCGCTCATCACGGTGGCCGCGGCCACCGAGTACCAGCACTATGTGAAGGTCCGTGAGGAGCTGCGTCAGCCGGCGCCGACCACCCCACCCGTCCGCAAGGAAGCCGGTTCCGCCGAACCGGGTTCGAGCGCGATGGGACTCGCCGCCACCGTGGGGGAGGTCACCGAGACAGCCGGAGCGGGCGCCATCGCCGTCGTCGCGGTACTCGCCCCCGTCCTCGCCGGGACAGCCGCGGCGATATTCCTGCTCGTGGGGTACATCCTGAAAATGATCGACCCCGAGCCGGCGTTCGCCAAGACCCTCCTGACCACCGGGTGGGTCTTCGGCGCGGTCACGGCGGCCGCGATTCTGGTCGCCGCGGTTGGCCTCCTGCTCACCGCACTGCGCAACGGCTCGTCCTCGCTGCAGGCCGGAGCACGCGGCGAGCTCGACGAACAGGTCGCCCGGGCCAGGGAAGCCTGGCGCGAGGCCCTGCTGGAGCGCGGCATCATGCCGTTCCTCCGAGAAGCCCTGGCGGACCCGGGCTCGGCAGCATTCGGCGGTCCGTCGCCGTCGCCGACACCGACGAGCCGCATGCCGCAACTGGGCTACAACCGCCCGGGGTTCAGCAGCCCCGACGGCGGCCCGGCAGCGGGCCCGCGCCCGAGCTACTCCAGCCCGGACTTCTCCAGCCCGGACTTCGGGGGGCCTGAACACCAGCCGGAGTGACACCCGGCCGTGGTCGCGCTCAACCTCCAACCGCCAAAACACGCCGGCTACATGCTCGAACACGTCACAGCCTGCGGAGCCCGACAGCCGGTAGTGCGCCGGAGCTGTCCCAACAGCCCCGGCGCGCTGCCTGCGTTCGCGGTCAGTCGGCCAGCGGCAGATACACCCGGTTCCCGCTCGCCGCGAACTCCTTCGACTTCTGCAGCATCCCCTCGGCGACCTCCTCAACGGAGGCTCCCGCGGCCGCCGTACCGCCGAACTGCTCCGTGATGCTGTGGCTGATCTTCATGGAGCAGAACTTCGGCCCGCACATGGAGCAGAAGTGGGCCGTCTTGGCGGGCTCGGCCGGGAGTGTCTCGTCGTGGAACTCCCGTGCCGTGTCCGGGTCGAGGGCCAGGTTGAACTGGTCCTCCCAGCGGAACTCGAAGCGGGCGTCGGACAGCGCGTCGTCCCATACCTGCGCACCTGGGTGCCCCTTGGCGAGGTCGGCTGCGTGGGCGGCGATCTTGTAGGTGATGACGCCGGTCTTGACGTCGTCACGATTGGGCAGGCCCAGGTGCTCCTTGGGCGTGACATAGCAGAGCATGGCCGTGCCCCACCAGGCGATCATCGCGGCACCGATGCCGGAGGTGATGTGGTCGTACGCCGGCGCGACGTCCGTGGTCAGCGGGCCGAGCGTATAGAACGGAGCTTCATCACAGATCTCCTGCTGAAGGTCGATGTTCTCCTTGATCTTGTGCATCGGGACATGTCCCGGGCCTTCGATCATGGTCTGAACATTGAAACGCTTCGCGATCGTGTTGAGTTCCCCGAGCGTCCTCAACTCCGCGAACTGCGCCGCGTCGTTGGCGTCCGCGATCGATCCCGGCCGCAGCCCGTCACCGAGCGAGTACGTGACGTCGTACGCCGCGAGGATCTCGCACAGCTCCTCGAAGTTCTCGTAGAGGAAACTCTCCTGGTGGTGGGCCAGGCACCACGCCGCCATGATCGAGCCACCGCGCGAGACGATGCCGGTCTTGCGGTTCGCGGTGAGCGGTACGAACGGCAGGCGCACGCCCGCGTGGACCGTCATGTAGTCCACGCCCTGCTCGGCCTGCTCGATGACCGTGTCCTTGTAGATCTCCCAGGTCAGCTCCTCAGCACGGCCGTCCACCTTCTCCAACGCCTGGTAGAGCGGCACCGTGCCGATCGGCACAGGAGAGTTGCGCAGTACCCACTCTCGGGTGGTGTGGATGTTGCGGCCGGTGGACAGGTCCATGACCGTGTCCGCGCCCCACTTGGTGGCCCAGGTCATCTTGTCCACCTCCTCCTCGATGGAGGAGGTCACTGCCGAGTTGCCGATGTTCGCGTTGACCTTCACCAGGAACCGCTTGCCGATGATCATCGGCTCGATCTCCGGATGGTTGACGTTCACGGGCATCACCGCGCGGCCGGCAGCGATCTCCTCGCGTACGACCTCGGCGGCGACGTTCTCGCGAACCGCCACGAACTCCATCTCCGGCGTGATCTCGCCGCGCCGGGCGTACGCGAGTTGCGTCACGGCCTGTCCGGAGCGGCCCCGGCGCGGCTGGCGCGGCCGCCCCGGGAAGACCGCGTCGAGGTTGCGAAGGCCGCCGCGCGGTGAGGTGTGCTTGATCCCGTCGTCCTCGGGGCGGACGGGGCGGCCCGCGTACTCCTCGGTGTCGCCGCGGGCGATGATCCAGTGTTCGCGCAGCGGCGCCAGACCCCTGCGTACATCGGTTTCGACGGTCGGATCGGTGTACGGGCCGGAGGTGTCGTACAGCGTGACGGACTGGCCGTTGGTGAGGTGCACCTGACGGACCGGTACCCGCAGATCGGGACGCGATCCCTCGACGTACGCCTTGTGCCAGCCGATGGACTGCCCGCCCCCGTCGTTCTGGGACGGGGAAGGGGCCCCGCCCGTCTGGCTGGAGACAGACGTGCCTGCTTCGTCCTTGTTGGTCATGAGACCTACTCCCTACGCCGGCATTACCCGGTAACAGGTTCGGCGGTCGACGCAGCAGATTCCGTCTGCCGATGTTTCATGTGAAACATCGCTAAGACGGAGATCAGCGCCCTCTCAGCCCGGTGCTCCGAGCTCCCGCGTGTGCAAAGGTGCCTCCACGCTAGCGTCACATCGGGCGCGCTGAACAGTGGGCCCCGTCCGTTCTTGCGATGATCGGTCGGTGACCACGATGCAGCAGCCCCCTATTCCGCCGTCCGAGCCGCCGCACGGACATGGCCCCGGCGACGGCCACGGGCACGGCCCGGGCGGTGGCAGAGGTCCCGGTGACGGCCGGGGACCCGGCGGTGGGCAGGGATCCGAGGGCAGCAACGGACCCGGGGTTGCGGGCGGACCTGGGGGCGGCCACGGACCCGGCGGTGGGCAGGGATCCGGGGGCAGCAACGGATCCGGCGGTGGGCGAGGACCCGGCGGTGGGCAAGACCCGGGCGACAGCCACGGCCACTCGCACAGTCACAGTCATGGCCCCGCGGCCCCCGTCTCCAAGCACCTGCGCAAGGTCATCGGCGCGGTGCTGATCCCCTTCGCCGCCGCGGTCGTCGTGGGGCTCGTGGTGCTCTGGCCTGGCGGCGCCCCGGGGCACGAGCGCACCGGTGTCGGTTTCGACCGACAGACACAGCAGGCGACGGTCACCAAGGTCGAGAAGGTGGATTGTGATTCCGTGAACGCCTCGGGGGAGACCCCGACCGGCGACACCTCCACTGCCGAGGGTTCCTCGGCAGTGCAGCAGGCGACGGGTGACTGCAAGAAGGCGACGATCCGGGTCGACACCGGCAGCGACAAGGGCCGTACGTTCACCGAGATCGTCCAGCCGGACCAGTCACGCCAGTTGCACCAGGGCGAGAAGGTCGTGGTCGCGTACGAGCCCTCCGCTCCGAAGGACCTGCAGTACTCGGTCAGCGATGTGAACCGCAGGATTCCGATGGCGGTGCTCGCCGGGATCTTCGCGCTGATCGTCGTGGCGGTCGGCCGGTTGCGCGGCGTCATGGCGCTGGTCGCACTTGCCGTCAGCTTCATGATCCTGACGTTCTTCATCCTGCCCGCCATCCTGGAGGGCTCGAACCCACTGGTCGTGGCGGTCGTCGGAGCCAGCGCCATCATGCTGATCGCGCTCTACATGTGCCATGGCCTCTCGGCCCGGACATCGGTGGCGGTGATCGGCACCCTGCTCTCGCTGCTGCTGATCGGGGTGCTCGGTTCCCTCTTCATCGGCTGGGCCGCGCTGACCGGCAACACGGACGACAACACCGGCCTGATCCACGGCCTGTATCCGTCCATCGACATGAGCGGTCTGCTGCTCGCCGGCGTCATCATCGGTTCGCTCGGTGTGCTCGACGACGTGACGGTGACGCAGACCTCCGCCGTCTGGGAGCTGCACGAGGCGAATCCGACGATGGGCTGGCGGGGGCTGTACCGCGCGGGCATCCGCATCGGCCGCGACCACATCGCCTCGGTCGTCAACACGCTCGTCCTGGCGTACGCGGGCGCTGCGCTGCCCCTCCTGCTGCTCTTCTCGATCGCGCAGAGCAGCGTCGGCTCTGTCGCCAACAGCGAACTGGTCGCTGAGGAGATCGTGCGCACCCTGGTCGGATCGATCGGCCTGGTCGCCTCTGTGCCCGTCACCACCGCCCTGGCCGCTCTGGTCGTCTCGGCCGACCGCACGGGGACTCCGGCCGGTCGACCCGCGGCTGGGACTCCTGGCGCCCCCGTGGAGCCCATGGGGGCCGCCAGAACGCCGGTACGTGGTGGGAAGGGTCGCCGCCGCAAGCACTGAAGTCACGTGGTGCTCAAGTCGACTTGAGCTGCGCGTGCGGCCCCTGTTCCATACGCAGGCCGGTCGAGAGGAAGCGTTACTCCACTCGGGGAGACGGCGCTCAGCCCGCGCTCTGCTCCTCCGCCAGGATGCGGACCAGCGCCTCGTCGAGGTGGGCGTCGAAGTCGGCGAGGGAACGCTCCTGCCCGAGCGGCACCAGCTTGTCCGTACGGTCGAGGAACGCCACGAGCGGCGCCGCACCCGACCTGAACAGCGCGTGATCGCCGCCTACCTGAAGCCTGATCAGCACCTCGCCGAACGCGTCCGGGTCGGCGGGTGCGATGTGTACATCACCGTCACCACACGGCCGGCCCACACCGTCGACCAGCAACTCCCTTCCGAACGCCCAGGTCACAGGCGCGTCGCCGGGCAAGTGAAAGGTCAGCCGCACGGCGTACGGATCACAGGTCTCGTATCGCAGCTCCACCGGAATACGGAAGGAGAGCTCCTCCGACACGAGGAAGCTCATCATGACCTCTGCCTGTACCGACTCACGCATCGCCTACCCCGTCGTTTGCGGTCGACTGGCCAGGAATCGTTCCCCTGACACTGCTGAAATCTTGCTCAACGTACACGGCAGATCACAAGGAGTGAGTTTTCAGATACTGATAGAGATGGCGAGTGTCCCTGGCGCTCTGCCGATCGCCTCTTGCAACTGGCGTGCAGCAGGCAGGAGTCGGTCGGCCTGGTGCGACGGCAAGGAGATGGCCACGGTCGATGCGGTGGCGCCGACGGTGATGGGAATCGCGGCGCAGACCGTGCCCAGCGCGTACTCCTGTCGTTCGATCACGGTCTCCATCCGCCCGATGCGTTCCAGGCGCCGCAGCATGCTGTCACTGTCGCGCACCGTGTACGGAGTGATCGACTGCACCGGGTAGCGGTCAAGGTGATCCCTGCGGGCCTTCTCGTCCAGCTGCGACAGCAGACACTGACCGACCGCGTGGGCGTGCCCCGTCTCCCGGAAGTCGGCCCACTCCTCGACCGCGGGATTGCCCGAGGTGTCGGCGATGGACAGAACCTCGATCTCACCGTCGCGGTACGTCGCGTAGTACACGGGTGCGCCGATCGAATCGCGCCAGTGCGCGAGCACGTCGCTCATCGTGCTGCGACGTTTCTGCTGGGCTCCGCTGCTGCTCAACCGCTCGGCAGCTTCACCTAGGAAGAACAGCCCCTTCTCGCGGCGCAGATAGCCCTCGTGGGCCAGAGTGCGCAGCAGGTGGTACGCCGTCGGCAGCGCGAGCCCTGCCTCCCGGGCGAGCTGTTTGGCGGGGGCTCCGTGCTCGCGCGCGGCAACGGCCTCCAGAAGGCGCATCGCCCGCTGTACGGAGCCGATGAGCGTCGTGGGGGGCGGCTCCAGCGACGCGGCCTCGGCCGGGGGCGTGCGAGTCCCGACGAGCAAGGCGTGCGCGGCCCCGGGCGCCGTGCGCCTGCCGGCGGGCTGAGTGCCTGTCTCCGCGTGTGACGTCCGACCGCCCGTCTCCGCGTGTGACGTCCGACCGTCCGTGTCGGCGGTCGACGTTCCCACGACGTGCGCGTCTGCGGGCGAGGTCTTCGCTCGCGTCTCTCCGGGCGACGTGCGTGGCTGGGTCGGCGGGAGACGTGACCCCGCCGACGCTCCGGACCGCTGGACGGGTGGCGCGTGTGAGGTTGCGGGTGCGGTGTCAGCCGTGGCCAAGGGGCACTCCCTGAGCGCGAGGGGAACCGCCCGTGCGGGGGGACACGGGAGGGAGGTGTGCGCTGCTCGCGCAGGGTCGGGCCCGCGTCGAGCTTCCGGACTTTAACCGCCCGTCACCGCTTGCAGGCCGCCCCACCGGGAAACTTCCCCCGGCCGAGGGAACCTCGGCTTCCCTTTACCGACCACCCGTTACCGATCACTCACCCGCGCCCGCCTCCCCGTCACCTCACCAGTCGCCGCGCGACGACGAACTCGTCGTGAACTTCCGCACGACGTAGATCAGTCCGCCGACCAGGGCAACGAAGATCAGTGCCTTGAAGAGCAGGCCGATGACGAACCCGACGACGGTCGCTATCAGGCCGCCGAACACCACGAGGGCGATGACCGGCACCGCGACCCACTTCACCCACCACGGCATACCGTTGAAGATCTCTCGCATCGCCCTTGTCCTTGCCTCTGTCCGCCCGTGGCCCCAAGTCCGGGGCACTGATTCCGGGTTCTTAGATGTCTCGCATGTCTTGCATTCGATGCTAGACATGCGAGGGGCCGGACGGCGGCCTCGCACCCCTTGTTCCCCCCTGACCGTTCCCCTAGGGAACCCCGAGACGGCGGTCAGCTCTCGGGCGGAGAGAACACCACCAGAACCCGTAGATCCTCGGTGATGTGATGGAACTTGTGGGCGACCCCCGCGGGTACGTAGACGACGCTGCCCCGAGCCACCTGCGTGGTCTCCAGCCCCACCGTGATCGAGGCACGCCCGCTCACGATGAAATACACCTCGTCCTGCTGGTGCGGCCGCTGCGGGTCCTGGTCCCCCGCGTCGAGTGCGTACAGACCGGCCGACATGTTCCGCTCTCGCAGAAACTGCAGATAGGCACCGTCGTTGGCGGCGCGTTCCGCCTCCAGTTCATCCAGCCGGAATGCCTTCATCGCCCTCGTCCGCTCTCGTACGCGGTCTGCTCTGTCCACAGCCGCGCTCGCCAGTCGATCTCTTCTGCCACGATCAGACACATGAAGAATTTCGTAGTCAAGACGATCGCCAACGCGGCGGCCCTGGCCGTCGCCGTCTGGGTGCTGGACAAGATCACCCTGACCGGTGACAGCACCGGCAAGAAGATCGGCACGCTCCTGCTCGTTGCACTGGTTTTCGGCCTGGTGAACTTCCTGGTCAAGCCGGTCGTGAAGGTACTGACCTTCCCGCTCTTCATCCTCACGCTCGGCTTGATCACGCTGGTGGTCAACGCCCTGATGCTGCTGCTCACCTCATGGCTGTCCGACAAGCTGGACCTGAGTTTCCATGTCGAGGGCTTCTGGACCGCCGTCCTGGGCGGCCTGATCATCTCGGTTGTGTCCTGGGCACTCAACGTCGTCCTGCCCGACGGCAAGGACTGAGTACGTCCGATGAGCTTTTCCGTCTGTTTCGTCTGTACCGGCAACATCTGCCGCTCCCCGATGGCCGAGGCCGTCTTCCGCGCCCGTATGGAAGAGGCCGGGCTCGACGGCCTGGTGAAGGTCGACAGCGCGGGCACGGGCGGTTGGCACGAGGGCGACGGCGCCGACCCTCGCACCGTCGCCGTTCTGGAGGCGCACGGCTACGGGAGCGACCACGCGGCCCGGCAGTTCCGGGTCTCGTGGTTCGCCCGCCTCGACCTCGTCATCGCCCTCGACTCCGGCCACCTCAGGGCGCTGCGCCGCCTCGCACCCACACCTCAGGACGCGGAGAAGGTCCGGCTGTTGCGTTCGTACGACCCCGCCGCGGGCGCCGATCTCGACGTCCCCGATCCGTATTACGGACATATAGAGGGCTTCGAGGAATGCCTTGAGATGGTGGAGGCGGCGAGCCACGGACTGCTCGCCGCTGTGCAGGAGCAAGTGGAGGGACGAGCGGCATGACCGCAGGGGATTTCGTCAAGGGAAGCGGTGACGGCACCCGCGCGGTGCGAGCCGGACTGCCCGAACCCGTCAAGTACGAGCCGACGCTCCCGGGCCCGGTCTTCGCCGCGCACTTCCACCTGCCGGGGGAGCCCACCGGCCCGTACACCTACGGCCGTGACGAGAACCCGACCTGGACGCTCCTGGAGCGCGCCATCGGCGAGCTGGAGGCTCCGGGCCAGGACGACACCGAGACGCTCGCCTTCCCCTCCGGCATGGCTGCCATCTCGGCCGTGCTCTTCTCCCAGCTGCGGGCCGGCGACATCGTGGTCCTGCCGGACGACGGCTACCAGGTGCTGCCACTGGTGCGCGACCAGCTGACCGCGTTCGGCATAGAGGTACGCACGGCTCCGACCGGCGGTGACGCCCAGCTCGACGTGCTCGACGGCGCGAAGCTGCTGTGGATCGAGACCCCGTCGAACCCGGGGCTCGACGTATGCGACATACGGCGGCTCGTCGAGGCGGCACACGCGCAGGGCACCCTCGTCGCCGTCGACAACACGCTGGCGACCCCGCTGGGGCAGCGCCCGCTGGAACTCGGCGCCGACTTCTCCGTGGCCAGCGGCACCAAGATGCTCACCGGGCACGGCGACATCCTCCTGGGATACGTCACCGGACGCGACGCCACCCTGATGGCTCCTGTACGGCGCTGGCGGAAGGTCGTCGGCGCGATCCTCGGGCCGATGGAGGCATGGCTGGCACACCGCTCGCTAGCCACACTCCACCTGCGTGCCGACCGGCAGACGGCCAACGCCTTGACGATCGCCGAGGCACTGCGGAATCGGCCCGAGGTGACCGGACTGCGCTATCCGGGGCTGCCGGACGACCCCTCGTACAAGATCGCCTCGCAGCAGATGCGTCGGTTCGGCTGCGTGGTGGCTTTCACTCTGCCCACACGTGCGCGTGCCGACCGTTTTCTCGACGCCCTACGGCTGGTGGACGACGCGACCAGCTTCGGCGGGGTGCGGTCCACGGCCGAGCGGCGCGGGCGGTGGGGCGGGGACGCAGTAGCCGAGGGCTTTATCCGCTTCTCCGCCGGCGCGGAGGATCCGGAGGACTTGGTGGCGGACGTTGTGCGAGCTCTGGACGAATCCGGGGACTGAGTCCGCACCGATCTCCGTCTTCGCCGATCCGAGGATCCAGCTTTTCCCGAGCGACCGGTGAGCGGGCGGCCACGCCCGTCCGAGCTGCGGGCTTTGCTGTCCCGCTACGTACGACGGACGGTCCGAGCCTCCCCCCTCGTGGCTCGGACCGTCCCGGTTCCACGCGCGAAGAACCGCGCGCACAAGGCTAGTTGACTCTGTGTCAGTGTCCAATCACAGTAGCGACAGCAACCTATCGACTTATTTATAGTTGGGGCTCGGCCGGGAGTGGTGGGAGGAGAGGGACACCGTGGATCTGGCGCTGCTGCGCACGTTTGTGACCGTCCACCGTGCCGGCTCCTTCACCCGAGCCGCCGCACTGCTCGGCCTCTCGCAGCCTGCCGTCACCTCACAGATCCGCGCGCTGGAGCGCCAACTGGGGAGGCCCCTCTTCCTGCGTCAGGCCCGCGGGGTGACCCCCACGACCATCGGCGACGAGCTCGCCCACAAGGCCGCACCGCATCTCGACGCCCTGGTGGAGATCGCCGAGACCGGGCTTGAAGAGGACTCCTCCCTACGCACCCTGCACCTCGCCGGGCCCCCGGAGTTCACCGCCGAACGGGCGCTGCCCGCACTGACGGAGCTGACGGGCGACAACGGCCAAGGTTTCGCCCTGCGCGCTTCCTTCGGGAACGCCGAGGAGGTGCTGGACGGGCTGGCTGCCGGGCATCATGATCTGGCCATCACCACAGCCCAGCCGCGCGGCTCATTGCTCACCGCAACTCCACTCTGCGACGAGGAGCACGTCCTGGTCGCCGGCCCGCGCTGGGCCGCCCGCATCGGTCCCGGCAAGCTGCGCCGCAAGGGCGCCCGCGAGCTGGAGAAGTTCCCCGTTGTCGAGGTGCACGAGTCCCTACCGCTCGTCGCCCGCTACTGGGCCTCGGTCTTCGACTGCCGCCCGGTGGCCTCCGGCACCGTCGTCGTGCCCGATCTCCGCGGGGTGCTCGCCTGTGCCGCCACGGGCGCTGGGCTCGCCGTGCTGCCCCGGTATCTGTGCGCCGCCGCCCTGGAACGCGGCGAGGTCGTGGCGCTCCTCGATCCGGCGGTGCCGCCGCTGCGTACGTATTTTCTAGTGGTCCGCACCGGCACTCTCGCCATGCCTCACATCGCACGGGCACACGAGTGGCTGCTGCGTGCCGCGGCCGACTGGTCGTGAAGTTCCCTCCTCGAATCCCTCGCCGCGGCCTCCTTCCCTGCCCTGGCGAGCCGCCTCCTGAACGTTCTGGCAGCTTCGCAATGTTTCACGTGGAACCAACCGGGCCACATTCCTCCCATGACCGTCCGACCCGTGGTCAAGCGCACCGCCCGCGCCATCCTGCTGGATGGCGACGACCTGATTCTCATCAAGCGCACCAAGCCCGGCGTCGATCCCTACTGGCTCACACCGGGTGGCGGGGTCGAACCGGAGGACGCGACTGTCGTCGACGCGCTCCACCGTGAAGTTCACGAGGAACTCGGCGCCAAGGTCGTCGATGTGGTGCCCTGCTTCGTCGACACCGTCGAGCACATCGGCGACGACGGCGGCGCGACCGGCGTGAAGGTGCAGCACTTCTTCGTCTGTCGTCTGGAGTCCATGGATCCGGCGCTGCGGCACGGCCCCGAGATGGATGAGCCGTGCGGCGAGTACGAGACCGTGCGGGTACCGTTCACCCGGGTCGGTATCGCCTCCGTCCATCTCGTCCCGCTGTCCCTGCGGCACTACCTCGACGGGAACATCGAGGGCGTACGGGCTATGCACGCGCCCGATCTGGGCTGATGCTCCGCCGGCCCACTGCATGCCGGCCTTCTGCGGATGCGAGCCCGAGGTCAGTCCCCGGTGGCGACGAGTTCCTCCACCGCGTCGTGGCGTATCCGGTCCGGCGGCATGCCGATGTCCCTGAGTGCGTCCACCCCACTGCGGATCATCCCGGGCGGACCCGAGAGGTAGGCGTCGTACTCGTCCCACGGCCCGTACTCGCGTATGACATCGGGAAGTTGGAGATGGGCCTGACGGTCGACCACGGGTCGCACCTCGAGCCACGGGTGGCTCTGCTGGAGCCGCAGCATCGTGTCGATGTCGTACAGATCGTGATCGGTACGGGCGCCGTAGAAGACCTCCACCGGGCGCCGCTCCCCGTGTTTGGCGACATCCTCGACCAGCGCCTTTATGGGCGCTATGCCGGTGCCACCGCCCAGGCAGAGCAGTCCGCTGTCGGTGGTGTGGTCGACGGTCATCGAGCCGGCCGGCGGGCCGAGTCGGATGGTGTCGCCGGGCCGGGCGCGGTGCACCAACGCGTTGGACACCCAACCGGCCGGAATGGCCTTGACATGGAACGAAAGCAGCCCGTCCGAGCGGGGCGCCGAGGCGAACGAGTAATGGCGCCAGATCCGCGGCCACCACGGCGTCTCCAGGCTCGTGTACTGCCCGGCGAGGAAGGGGTACGGCTGGTCCGGGCGGACCGTGACGACCGCGATGTCCGGGGTCCTGAGGTCGTGCGAGACCACTTCTGCGTACCACCAGGCAGGGGCTCGCAGTTCGTCCCGGGCCGCAGCGTCGATCATGACCTGGGAGATCGTCGTGTACGTGCGGACCCAGGCCGCCTCGGTCTCGGGGTCCCAGACCGCCGACGCGAACCGGCTGAGCGATCCGATCAGACACTCCCCGACGGCCGGGTAGTGCTCGGGCCTCGTGCCGTATTTACGGTGTCCACGGCCGAGGTTTTGCAGGTAGGCGACGAGGACCTCGGTGTTGTCTATGTGCTCGGCCGCGGTGAGCAGCGCCTTGAGCAGCCGGTCCCGCTGGGTGTCCATCGCGGCGGGGAACAACGACCGCAGTTCCGGGTGACGTACGAAGAGCAGCGCGTAGAAGTAGGAGGTGACCTTGTCGGCGATGGGGCCGACCTCGGCCATGGTCCGACGGACCAGTACGGCGTCCGGGGACGGCTCAGGAGTGGAGACGGAACTCTGGGCGGGCACGTGCGGCTCCGGCGCGTGAGCGGACGGCTCCGGGACAGGTTGGGAGCGCGGAGCGCCTTGGCTGGGCTGCGGAGAGCTTGCTTCGGGGCGCGGAGAGCCGTAGCCGGACTGCGGAGAGGCTTCGTCGGCCTGATCAGAGCCGGGTTCGGACTCCGCAGGGTCGTACTCGGGCCCCGCGGCGTCTGCCTGCGGTCGTACGACTTCAGGAGGGGTTCCCTGCTCGCGACGGGCCGCCGCTGGGGCAGGGGCGGCCTGGGGGTGCCGGGTGTGAGCGGTCTCGGAGTGGTCGACGGTCCGTATTCGCTCCTGCGCGGGTGAGCCCTCGCCGGACCGGGGTGCGCGTCCCGCATGACCCGTGTCCCGCGGACTCTCGGCCGGCCGGCCCACCGGCCGCAACGCCGCCAGCCGGCTCCCCTCCGGCTCCTGCTCTCCACCTGCGGACGACGGTGCGGGATTCTTGCGCGGTGTGAACCAGCCACCCCCGCTGTTGCCGCCGGTACTGCCGTTGTCGGCCGACGTGGTGGTCGGAGCGTCCATGGGTGTGCCTCGCCTCGAACATCTTTCGGTCGGTCTACGCACCTCCGCGGTCGGAAGGTGCCTGCTTTCCCCCGCAGACGGCTTGCTTTCGTTCCCGGTTCAGTCCCCGTCGGTCAATGCGGCCACATTGAACCCGGATTACCGCTCCGTACGGACAAGTAAGGAGAGAATGTGACATTGACCGCAGTAATCGCAGCATCCCATCCCGAGCCAACGCCTGGCTCCATAACGGAAAATGCGGGTCTTCGATCTCTCCATCCGGTTAGGCTGCATTGGCTTGCGTTCGTGCCTCCACGCGACCTGCGTACATCACGGCGGACGCGAACCGGAGTCGACCATACCGGCAGCCTCCTCAGGCACAAGTCCCGCCGCCCTTGAACACGGGCAGGCGGACGCGGGGTGCCCATCACTTCAATTGCTGGGCTCGACGGGTCAATTCATGGACGCCCCACAGGTACAGACCTAGATGGAGCCTGGGTGACTAGGCCCGTCAGATCGCGATCGGCATTGAGCGCTACTGATACCGGTGCGCCGCCGAACAGCCCGGCACTAAGTCATCGGACGCCACGCACTCGACCCGGTTCACCTCGAATTCTTCACAGAGCCGCTTCGCGATCCCCACTTTGGCTGCAGTGCCGAGAATCTCTGCCGGATCAATTGGTTCGACCGAGAGCACGGCAGGGAAGCGCGAGTTGTTTCACGTGAAACATCTGTCCACGAGCTGTGTGGTGGCGGATAGCCTGGCCAAAAGCGTGTACGTATACCCGCAAACAAGTGGACGTCGCGGGTGTGGGTCGGACAGCCTGACCTGCGTGCTCACACCTTCCCTCGCCGCTCTGCCCATTCGTCGCCTGACGCTTCGCGATCTCACCGCCTGCGCCGACTTGTCCGAGGATCGGGGCTGGCCTCGCGAGGAACACAAGTGGGGCCTCCTCCTCGCCGCCGGGACGGGATACGGCATCGACGCGCCCGACGGTGGGCTCCTCACAGCCTGTGTCATCACTGACTACGGACCACGCGAGCACCCTGATCTGAGCGCAATCGGCATGGTGCTCGTCGCCGAGCGGCACGCCCGCCAGGGAGTTGGCCGACGCCTGATGCGACATGTCGTCGAGGAGATGGGCGCCACCCCGCTGACGCTCCACGCCACACCGTACGGCCGTCCCCTCTACGAGGAGATGGGCTTCAAGGTCGCCGGCCGGGCCGAGATGGTCTGCGGCCACTTCACCACCGACGGGACGCGTCCCAAGGTCCCCACCCGCCCGGCCACGGCCGGCGACCTCACCAAGATCCTCCGACTCGACGAGGAGATCTTCGGCTGCGACCGTACTCATGTGATCACGCGGCTGCCCGCTTTCTCCGACCAACTTCGCGTCGCCGAGGAGCACGGCCGGATCACCGGCTACGCGGCCGCCTGGCCCAACATCGACAATCACGTGGTGGGTCCACTGATCGCCCGCGACACAGAGACGGCGAAGGCACTCATCGCATCTCTGGCCGACCACATCGACGGCCCGCTCCGCACCGACATCGACGTACGACACGAAGAGCTGCTTTCCTGGGTAAAGGAGCACGGCCTCGTGTCCACCAGCTTCAACGCGGTGATGACGTACGGGATCTCGGAGCTACCTGGGGACTGGACACGACGTTTCGCTCCCCTCACGGTGGCGGCCGGCTAGAACACGGCGGTGGCCCGGTAGCCGACAGCAAGGAAGCGCCGATCCCAGGCTTGGGAGACCGGCGCGTCCGTGCTGGATCGATGTCAGGCGAGTGCCTCTACGGCGGCTACGGCGAAGCCGTGGTCCTGATCCGGTGCACCGCCGCCCACGCCGATCGCGCCGATCAGGCGTCCGTCACGGCGGACCGGCACGCCGCCCGCGAGGAACAAAAGCGGACGGTCGAGCGCGGTGGGCAGGGTATGGAAGAGGCCGCCGGGCTGAACCGCCTCGACGAGGTCCGCGGTGGCGGAGTCCAACTGGAGTGACGTGTAGGCCTTGCGGGTGCTGGTCTCGCCGGAGATCAGCACGGCTTGGTCATCGCGACGGAAGGCCAGCAGGTGACCGCCCGCGTCGAGGACAGTGACGCTGACCCGAACTCTGGAGACTTCGGCGGCACGGCGTGCCGCGGTGACCAGAACCTCGGCGTCCTCAGTGGTCAGCGGGGCAACGGCGGTGGTGGTGCTCACGAGGGGTTTCTCCTTGTAGGTGGTAGGAAGCCGCAGAAGGTGGTGCGAGTCGAGAGGGTGCGGGGACGGCCCTGGCCGGCACCGCGCCCGACTCCGGTCAGTGGTGCACGGCGGTCCGCTGTTCGGAGAGCGCGCCACCGGCGACGACAGCACTGCGGGCGACAGCTCGCCGCTCCAGGGCGGACGACAGAACGGCAAGGACGAGAGCGCCCGCGGCGAGGATGGCGCCGACCCAGTTGGGGGCGGTGTAGCCCATACCCGCAGCGATGACGAGGCCGCCCAGCCAGGCCGACAGGGCGTTGCCGAGGTTGAAGGCTCCGATGTTGACAGCGGATGCCAAGGTGGGAGCGCCATGCGCCTGGTCGAGGACGCGCTTCTGCAGCGGCGGCACGGTGGCGAACCCGAGGGCGCCGATCAGCGCAATCGTGACAGCCGCGAGGATTTTGTTGTGCGCGGTGACCGTGAACAGGGCGAGCACAGTGGCGAGGCCGCCCAAGGACACGTACAGCATCGGCATCAGCGCACGGTCGGCGAACTTGCCACCTATCAGGTTCCCGCCGACCATGCCGAGGCCGAAGAGGACCAGTAGCCAGGTGACGGATCCGTCTGCGAAGCCTGTGACGTGCGTCATCATCGGCGCGATGTAGGTGATGGCTGCAAAGACGCCGCCGAACCCGAGCACGGTCATCGCCATGGCGAGGAGAACCTGGACGTTCTTGAAGGCGGCAAGCTCGTGACGGAGATGCACACCTTCAGGCTTCGGAAGCTCGGGGACCAGCTTGGTTATGCCCAGCAGCCCGATCACGCCAAGCGCGGCGACGCCCGCGAAGGTGACACGCCAGCCGGCGGACTGCCCGATCAGTGTGCCCAGCGGGACGCCGACCACATTGGCGACGGTCAGACCGCTGAACATCATGGCGATCGCACCGGCCTTCTTCTCCGGAGCGACCAGTTCGGCGGCGACCACTGAACCGATACCGAAGAAGGCACCGTGGGCGAGGGAGGCGACCACGCGGCCCGCCAGCATCAGCCCGAAAGCCGGGGCGACGGCGGAGAGCAGGTTGCCGAGCACGAACAGGCCCATCAACAACATCAGCATCCGCTTGCGGGAGACCTTCGTGCCGAGCGCGGTCATGATCGGGGCGCCGATCACCACACCGAGCGCGTAGCCGGACACCAGCAGTCCGGCGGTGGGGATGGAGACACCGAAGTCACCGGCGACCTCGGGAAGCACACCCATGATCACGAATTCGGTGGTTCCGATTCCGAAGGCCCCGATCGCGAGGGCCAGAAGCGCGAGAGGCATGGTGGGGTACACCTTCCCAGACGATTGCAGGAGCGCTTTGCATGCGTTCACAATAGTTGCATACGCGGGATACATGCAAGCGCAGGCTATTGCGATCCTGCTCTATCCTGAATCCAGTCGCTCCGGGACGGAGAAAACGCCATGACAGCCACGGACCCCGCACTCACCGCCCTTTCACAGGGCTGGTGCGCTCTCTCCCTGCTCCACGGGAGGATCGAGGCCAACATCGAGCGTGCCCTCCAGGCCAAGCACGGCCTGAGTGTGCGTGAGTACTCCCTGCTAGACGTGCTCAGCCGCCAGCACGACGGCGACGGGGGTCATCTTCAGATGAAGCAGGTGGCGGACGCGGTCGTCCTCAGTCAGAGCGCCACCACCCGGCTCGTCAGCCGGCTCGAGGACCGCGGACTGCTCTCGCGCTACCTGTGCCCGACCGACCGCCGCGGCATCTACACGAACGTCAGCGAAGCCGGCCTCACGCTCCTCGAAGAGGCACGGCCCACCAATGACGCCGCCCTGCGCGAGGCGCTGGACGAGGCAGCCCGAAACCCGGAACTGGCCCCACTGGTCAGGGTCGTGGAATCGGCGCAGGCACTCGTTTAGGTAATACGCAGGGGTTGAGCCCAATCTCGTAAGGTGCGGCCATGGGAGACCTTGAGATACGTGCCGCCGTTCCGGACGATGTGCCCGCCATCGTTGCGATGCTCACGGACGACCCGCTGGGCGCCCAGCGGGAATCGCCCGAGGACCTCACTCCTTACCTGGCCGCCCTGCAACGCCTCAGCGGCGATGCGAACCAGCACCTCGTGGTCGCCGTGCGCGAGGGCCACGTCGTCGGCACCCTCCAGCTCACGGTGATTCCCGGACTGTCTCGTAAGGGAGCGACCCGCTCGATCATCGAAGGCGTACGTGTCCACGCAGACGAGCGCGGTAGCGGCCTCGGCACCCGGTTCATCGAGTGGGCGATCGAGGAATCCCGGCGCCAGGGCTGCCAGTTGGTCCAGCTGACCTCCGATGTCGCCCGTACCGACGCTCACCGGTTCTACGAGCGGCTCGGTTTCACGGCCTCCCACGTGGGCTTCAAACTGCAGCTCTGAGGCGCAACCGCGCATACGGCGGGAGGCGGCTGTTTCACGTGAAACAGCCGCCTACCGCCGCGCAGCGCCTACCGGACCCCTCGCCAGCCCTCGGGGTCCACCCCACCCGGCACAGGAGCTTTCTCGTCGTACGGCTGACGCGTGAAGGTGAAGGACCCGAGGTCCAGGTGGCTCACGGACCCGTCAGGGCGCCGCAGGGCCCGCAGACGCTCTCCGGCGTAGTAGCCGTCGAGTCCCGTCCAGGTACCGTCACCGTTCGCCCGGAAGCGCGCGCCTCGCCCCGTGCCGGACAACGGCTCCAGCGAAACACCGCCGTCTGCCACCAGCCGCAGCCCGAAGGCGTATGTCCCCCAGTACCACTGTCCTGCCAACTCCAGGACTGCTTCGTCCACTTCGAGTAGCGGACGCCAGGGGGCAGGGATCCGTGGCTCCGCCTCCGCCACGATCCGGACAAGATCTGCGGCGACGGTCAGCGCGGGCAGTCCCGAGGTGCAGTTGGACAGCACAACGGCCGCCAGGTCGTCCTCCACACTCACCATCAGGCCGGCGAGGAAGCCCGGGAGGGACCCGGAGTGGCCGACGAGGGTCCGGCCGTCACGGTGCACGATCTGCACGCCCAGGCCGTAAGCGGAACCCGCGGCCAGATCCGTCGTCTCGGGCGGCGCGGCGGGCGTCCGCATCTCGCGCACGGATTCGGCGCTCAGTACCCGGTCGTCTCCCTGAGCAAGGAAAACCGCAAAGCGCGCCAAGTCCCCGGTGGTGGACCAGAGTTGTCCGGCCGGCGCCATACGCCCGAGGTCTTCGACCGGTTCCGGCATCATCACGTCCGCCCAGGGGTGGACGGCCCACCCGCCCGCGTGCGGTGCCTGCGGCTGTCCGCTGGTACGGCGCAGTCCCAGTGGTTCGAGCACCTCGCGCTGCAGCGCCTCTTCCCATGAGACGCCCCGCAGCTCCTCGACCAACGCTCCCAGCAGCGTGTACCCGGGGTTCGAATAGTGGTGTCGACGCCCGACCGGATGCCGGAAAGGCTGCTCGCCCAGCACATCGGCCAGCTCGGGCCGAAGCGAGCCGGGCGTGCGCTCCCACCAGGGACTGGGTGACTCGGCAGCCAACCCTGCCGTGTGCGCGAGCAGTTCGGCGATGGTGACCTCCCCCGCGCCGGTACCTGGCAGATGCTTCTCCAGGGGGTCTCCGAGGTCCAGCACCCCCTCGTCACGCAGCCTCAGCACCAGTACAGCGGTGAAGGTCTTGGTGATGGAGCCGATCCGGTACTGCACGTTCTCGTCCGGTCCGTGCCCGTCCACCGAGGTGCGCGCGCCGGTCCAGACCGCCTCCCTGCCCCTGACCACCGAAGCGACCAGTGACGGAGTTCGCCCCTCGGCCTGAGCGACGGCGATACGGTGCAACAGAGCCCGGCGCGTGGTGGGAAGCAGTTCTTCCTGAGGTGTCGTCATGCCGCCAGTTCATCTGCCCCGGCACCGCACGTCGAGCGCATTTCTCCGACGCACTGAGACCCAGCGAGGCGCCAGAGCCGCGTCCGGCCAGTCCTACCAGGTGTGTGGCAATTCCTCGCGAGGGCGAGAGCGAGGGCGAGAGCGAGAGCGAGGGCGAGAGCGAGATCAGGCGGCTTGCCCGAGTCGGCCGAGTACTCCACGGCGAGCCCCGGGCACGAGGACACCGGCGAGCCAAGATCGAGCACCGATGAGTTTCCCGCGCCACGCTGGTCTATACGCCGGACACACACCGGACGGAAGGCTGCGCCATGCGGAAACTGATCTACGGCATGAACCTGACCCTGGACGGCTACATCGCCGCGGCCGGCGACGACATCGGCTGGGGCGGACCGCCGAGCGACGAGTTGTTCCAGTGGTGGCTCGAGCACGAGCAGGCGAGTCGCCTGTCGCTGTATGGGCGCAAGCTGTGGGAGACGATGAGTTCCTACTGGCCAACCGGCGACCAGCAGCCGGGCGCCACCCCGGCGGAGATCGAGTTCGCGCGGAACTGGCGGGAAACTCCGAAGGTGGTGTTCTCTTCGACGATCGAGAAGGTCGACTGGAACGCCCGCCTGGTCACCGGTGACGCGATCGCCGAGATCACCCGGCTCAAGGCCGAGGACGGTGGCCCAATGACCATCGGCGGCGCAACGCTCGCCGGGGCTGCCATGCGCGCCGGGCTGATCGACGAGTACGCGATCGCCGCCCATCCGGTCCTGGTGGGCAACGGCACGCCGTTCTTCACCGCGCTGGACAGCTGGGTGAACCTGAACCTGGTGGAGATGCGGACGCTTCCCGGCGGCGTGGTCCTGACCAGGTACGAGACGAGGCGCTGAGCAGCAGCACCCACGCGCAGTCTCACGGTGATGTCGTATACGACATCGATACGACACGGCCCGTGAAATTACGACATAGGCCACGAGGCCCTACAAGGTCTCGGATCAGGTCTGCGCCATGTCCACGAAGCGCGAGTAGTGGCCCTGGAAGGCCACCGTGATCGTGGCCGTCGGACCATTACGGTGCTTGCCCACGATGATGTCCGCCTCGCCCGCGCGCGGTGACTCTTTCTCGTAGGCGTCCTCGCGGTGCAGCAGGATCACCATGTCCGCGTCCTGTTCGATCGATCCGGACTCACGGAGGTCGGAGACCATGGGCTTCTTGTCCGTGCGCTGCTCGGGACCACGGTTGAGCTGGGACAGCGCGATCACCGGCAGCTCCAACTCCTTTGCCAGCAGCTTCAGGTTTCGCGACATGTCGGATACCTCCTGCTGTCGGCTCTCGGATCTCTTGCCGCCCGACTGCATCAGCTGCAGATAGTCGATGACCACGAGCTTCAGGTCGGCACGCTGCTTGAGGCGGCGGCACTTGGCGCGGATCTCCATCATCGACAGGTTCGGGGAGTCGTCGATATAGAGCGGGGCGGCGGAGACATCGGGCATCCGGCGCGCGAGCCGTGTCCAGTCCTCGTCGGTCATCGTGCCGGATCTCATGTGGTGCAGTGCCACGCGGGCCTCCGCCGACAGCAGACGCATCGCGATCTCGTTGCGGCCCATTTCGAGCGAGAAGATCACGCTGGGCATGTTGTGCTTGATCGAGCAGGTTCGCGCGAAGTCCAGGGCCAGCGTCGACTTACCCATGGCGGGACGGGCGGCGATGATGATCATCTGACCCGGGTGCAGACCGTTGGTGAGCGAGTCGAGGTCGGTGAAGCCGGTCGGCACACCGGTCATCTCCCCCGACCGGGATCCGATCGCCTCGATCTCGTCGAGGGCCCCCTCCATGATGTCGCCGAGCGGCAGATAATCCTCGGTGGTGCGCTGCTCGGTGACCGCGTAGATCTCGGCCTGCGCGCTGTTGACGATCTCATCGACATCGCCGTCGGCCGCGTACCCCATCTGCGTGATACGGGTCCCCGCCTCGACAAGGCGGCGCAGGACCGCGCGCTCGTGCACGATCTCCGCGTAGTACTCGGCGTTCGCTGCCGTCGGGACCGTCTGCACCAGTGTGTGCAGATACGGCGGGCCGCCGACCTTGGTGATCTCACCCCGCTTGGTGAGCTCGGCCGCGACCGTGATGGGGTCGGCGGGCTCGCCCTTCGCATACAGGTCCAGGATCGCCTGAAAGATCGTTTCGTGCGCCGGGCGGTAGAAGTCGTGGCCCTTGAGAACCTCCACGACATCTGCGATGGCATCCTTCGAGAGAAGCATGCCGCCGAGAACCGACTGCTCGGCATCCAGGTCCTGCGGTGGAACACGCTCGAAGGCTGAACCTCCTCCTTCCCAGGAGCCGGTGTCCCGGTCGCGGTCGTGCTGCTCGTCGCGGCTCCGGCCGCCATCCTGGCGCCGGCGGGAGGATGGCAGACGATCACTGGGACCGCTGTCGGCCCAGGGGTCGTCCAAGGGCTCGGAAATACTCACCGAGCCACCTCCTCCCGTCCGCGGAGCGGACCTAGCCGTGCCTCTTATTTCTACGGCACGGCACTGACAACTAAGAGGCCCAACTCCGGTTCTGTCGCGTCCTTTTTGCGAGGTTTTCGAGGACGGCGGAGAGAGTGGGCGCCGCACCACGTTAGGCCCGCGGGCACCGTCAGCCAATCTGGTTATCCACAGGCCATGTGGATGACGGCCCGGATGCTGTGGAGAACCCCATGAAACCTGTGCACGACCCGGTGGACAGGCCTGTGAACAAGCACTCAACATCTCCAAGGAACCCGTCCTGACCTGCCCTTTTCCCGTCCACCGGCTGTGCAGAAGAAAAACTTTCCCGGTCGGATCAAGATCGTTGCAAACGGCGTACGACAGCATGTCTAGCCGGACGACAGGTAATGGTCTTTATGGGCTTGCATCTATTACCTGTGGAAGATTAGATTGGCACTCATGAGACAGGCTCCAGCGGCGCCCAAGGCCTTGCGCCGTCGCCACGACCGAGAGATCGCCGCGCTGGCACTTCCCGCCTTCGGCGCACTCGTCGCCGAGCCGCTCTTCCTCATGGCCGACACAGCGATCGTCGGCCACCTCGGCACCGCGCAATTGGCCGGCCTCGGCATTGCCTCCGCCCTCCTCATGACGGCTGTCGGTGTCTTCGTCTTCCTCGCTTATGCCACCACGGCCGCCGTCGCCCGCCGCGTCGGCGCGGGAGATCTGCGCGGTGCGATCCGCCAGGGCATGGACGGAATCTGGCTCGCCATGCTGATCGGCGCAGCCGTCATAGCCGTCGCCCTGCCCACGGCACCAGCCGTGATGGAACTCTTCGGCGCCTCGGACACGGCCGCCCCGTATGCCGTCACCTATCTGCGTATCTCGGCACTCGGTATCCCGGCCATGCTCGTCGTGCTAGCGGCCACCGGCGTCCTACGCGGACTGCAGGACACCAAAACCCCGCTGTACGTCGCCATCGCCGGCTTCATCGCCAATGCCGCCCTCAACGTCGGCCTCGTCTACGGTGCCGGTCTCGGCATCGCAGGTTCCGCCTGGGGCACCGTTATGGCCCAGTGCGGCATGGCCGGGGTCTATCTGCACGTCGTCATCCGCGGTGCCCGGAAGCACGGCGCCTCATTGCGACCGGATGGAGCTGGCATACGGGCCTGCGCCCAGGCCGGTGCGCCCCTGCTGGTTCGCACGCTGTCGCTACGAGCGATCCTTGTCATCGCCACGGCGGTCGCCGCACGTCTCGGCGACGCCGACATGGCGGCGCACCAGATCATCCTGTCACTGTGGAACCTGCTCGTCTTCGCACTCGACGCGATCGCCATCGCCGGGCAGGCCATCATCGGACGCTACCTCGGCGCGGGCGACGTCCAGGGCGCCCGGGAGGCCTGCCGACGCATGGTCCAGTGGGGAATCGCCACAGGAGTTGTGCTCGGCTTGCTGGTCGTCGCCGCTCGCCCCCTCTTCCTCCCTCTGTTCTCCAGCGACTCGGTCGTCCAGAATGCCGCGTTGCCCGCCCTACTATTGGTCGCCGTGTCGCAGCCAATCAGCGGGATTGTCTTCGTCCTGGACGGAGTCCTGATGGGTGCGGGGGACGGGCCGTATCTTGCCTGGGCGATGCTGCTCACCCTGCTGATCTTCGCTCCTGCAGCACTGCTCGTACCGGCACTCGGTGGCGGTCTCACCGCACTGTGGGGAGCGATGACGCTGATGATGACAGTCCGGATGATCACCCTGTGGCTGCGTTCCCGCTCGGGACGTTGGATCGTCACGGGCGCGACGCGCTGAGCGTTTCACGTGAAACGTCCGCTCTGTTTCACGTGAAACAAAGAAGAGCCGCGCCTTCGTGAAACCCAGTCGAACCGGCGAAGCATGACGAAGGGCCGCACCCAATCGGGTACGGCCCTTCTTCGGCTATGCCGAGCGCAGCGGTCAGGCCGCGACAACCTCGATGTTGACCTTGGCGGCAACCTCGGGGTGCAGACGCACGGACGTCGCGTGGGCGCCCAGGGTCTTGATAGGCGCGCCCAGCTCGATGCGGCGCTTGTCGACCTCGGGGCCACCGGAAGCCTTGATCGCCGAGGCGATGTCGGCCGGGGTGACGGAACCGAAGAGACGGCCGGCGTCGCCGGAGCGAACGGCCAGACGGACCTTCACGCCTTCGAGACGGGCCTTGATCTCATTGGCCTGCTCGATGGTCGCGATCTCGTGGATCTTGCGAGCACGACGAATCTGCTCGACGTCCTTCTCGCCACCCTTGGTCCAACGGATCGCGAAGTTCCGCGGGATCAGGTAGTTGCGAGCGTAACCGTCCTTGACGTCGACGACGTCGCCCGCGGCACCGAGGCCGGAGACCTCGTGGGTGAGGATGATCTTCATTTGTCAGTCACCCTTCCCTTATCGCGCGGTGGAGGTGTAGGGCAGCAGCGCCATCTCACGGCTGTTCTTGACAGCCGTGGCGACGTCACGCTGGTGCTGCGTGCAGTTGCCGGTCACGCGGCGGGCACGGATCTTGCCGCGGTCGGAAATGAACTTCCGCAGCATGTTCGTGTCCTTGTAGTCCACGTACGTGACCTTGTCCTTGCAGAAAGCGCAGACCTTCTTCTTAGGCTTGCGCACAGGCGGCTTCGCCATGGTGTTTCTCCTGTGTGATCAAGAAGTTGGGTACGAGCCCCGCCCCTTAGAAGGGGGGCTCGTCCGAGTAGCCGCCGCCAGAGCCGCCGGAGCCGCTCGATGCGCCGGGGCTTCCGCCCCAGCCACCGCCACCGCCGCCCTGGTTGCCACCGGCGGGAGCGCCGGTCGCCCAGGGGTCGTCTGCGGGGGCGCCGCCGCCCTGCTGACCGCCGCCGGAGCCTCCGCCCCAGCCACCGCCCTGCTGGCTGCCGCCGCCACCGCCGCCGCTGTATCCGCCCTGGCCGCCTCGGCCTGTGGTCTTGGTGACCTTGGCCGTGGCGCTCTTCAGGCTGGCGCCGACTTCCTCGACGTCCAGTTCGTAGACCGTGCGCTTGACGCCCTCACGGTCCTCGTAGGACCGCTGCTTCAGCCGGCCCTGCACAATGACGCGCATGCCTCGCTGGAGCGATTCGGCGACGTTCTCCGCCGCCTGACGCCAGACCGAGCAGGTCAGGAACAGGCTTTCGCCGTCCTTCCACTCATTGGTCTGACGGTCAAAGGTGCGGGGGGTGGACGCGACACGGAACTTCGCGACCGCCGCACCGGAAGGGGTGAAGCGCAGCTCGGGGTCGTCGACAAGATTGCCGACGACCGTGATGACGGTCTCGCCTGCCATGGGGGAACCTCTCGGCGGGTTTGCTGCTGGCTGCCTGGTGCTGCTACTCGATGCCCGAGATCAGCTGAGCTGGAGAGCTCAGTGGGTCTCGGGACGGAGGACCTTGGTCCGGAGGACCGACTCGTTCAGGTTCATCTGTCGGTCGAGCTCCTTGACGACCGCAGGCTCGGCCTGCAGGTCGATGACCGAGTAGATGCCCTCGGGCTTCTTCTTGATCTCGTAGGACAGACGACGACGGCCCCAGGTGTCGACCTTTTCGACCTTCCCGTTGCCCTCGCGGACGACGGAGAGGAAGTTCTCGAGCAGCGGAGAAACAGCGCGCTCTTCAAGATCGGGGTCGAGGATGACCATCACTTCGTAGTGACGCATGTGGAACCCACCTCCTTTGGACTCAGCGGCCACGGTCGTTCCGTGGCAGGAGGGTTGTGATGCGTACGCAACGGTATCGGCCGCCACTGACAATCGGGCTCCCCGAGCGGCGAACCGAACGGCGTTCCCTGTCGTGACCTGGCCTTGGCCTGGGCAGACACCGGTGCAGAGGGTACAGAGTACCTGCACATCGGCTTCCGGTTGAAATCCGACTGGGTTGAGCGTCAATCTGTACACATCGGGTGTGTATGGCGCTACGATGCGCCGCCTTCCGCAGGAGGTGCCTTATGGCACAGACATTGCGACCCCATACCGTCGGCTCCCTTCTGGCCACCGACCACAAGCCCCACCCGCTCCAGGACACGCTGGTCGGGCTGACCCTGGTGCTCGGCTTGACGGCCTTCGTCACGGCGCAGTTCCACAGTCTTCATCTGCTCAGTTCGTGGACAGGGCTGGTGGGCATCCTGACCGGGGCCGGCGGACAGTTCATCTCGGAGACGACACGGGAACGCTTCGGGCTGATCGTGGGTCTCGGTGCCGCGGGCGTCGGTTTCTTCCTGGGTATGGCACACGGCGGCCTGTTCGGCGGCGTCATCGGCTGACGGCCCGCCAGAAGGCCGAACAACACCTCAGGACGTCCTTGCTGCGTATCGGCCGGGGCGAAGGTTCCATACGGCCAGACGGGGCCCTCGCGGGGCGCAGTAGGCTTCGCCGCGAGAGCCGGAGCCCCTGTACCCATGGGGACACACCAGCCCGAGGAGCGCCCCGAATGAGCCTGACCCTGAGGACCATCAGCCGTGAGCAGCATCTGGCATACATCCAGAGTCTGCCCGCGGCCAGCCACATGCAGGTCCCGGCCTGGGCAGACGTCAAGGCGGAGTGGCGCTCCGAGAACCTCGGGTGGTTCGACGACAAGACCGGCGAGATCGTCGGGGCGGGGCTCGTGCTGTACCGCCAGCTGCCCAAGATCAAGCGCTATCTCGCCTACCTGCCCGAGGGTCCCGTCATCAATTGGTTCGCCCCGAACCTCGATGACTGGCTGCAGCCGATGCTCGCGCATCTCAAGCAGCAGGGCGCCTTCTCCGTGAAGATGGGCCCGCCGGTGATCATCCGGCGTTGGGAGGCCACTTCCATCAAGGGCGGCATCCAGAACCCGGACGTGAAGCGGCTGCGTGACATCGAGGCGGACTTCATCGAACCTCGCGCCTTCGAGGTCGCCGACAAACTGCGCCGCATGGGCTGGCAGCAGGGCGAGGACGGCGGCGCCGGCTTTGGCGACGTACAGCCGCGGTACGTCTTCCAGGTGCCGCTCGCCAACCGCTCCCTGGAAGAGGTCCACAAGAACTTCAACCAGCTGTGGCGCCGCAACATCAAGAAGGCCGAGAAGGCGGGCGTCGAGGTCGTCCAGGGCGGCTACCAGGACCTGGAGGAGTGGCAGCGGCTGTACGAAATCACCGCGATCCGCGACCACTTCCGGCCCCGCCCGTTGTCGTACTTCCAGCGCATGTGGACGGCCCTCAACACCGAGGACCCCAACCGCATGCGGCTCTACTTCGCCCAGCACGACGGCGTGAACCTGTCCGCGGCGACGATGCTGGTCGTCGGCGGACACGTCTGGTACTCGTACGGCGCCTCGGACAACATCGGGCGGGAGGTCCGGCCCTCGAACGCGATGCAGTGGCGCATGCTGCGCGACTCGTACGCGCTCGGGGCGACCGTCTACGACCTGCGCGGTATCTCCGACTCGCTGGACGAGACCGACCACCTCTTCGGCCTGATCCAGTTCAAGGTGGGCACTGGCGGTGAGGCCGCGGAGTATCTCGGCGAGTGGGACTTCCCGCTCAACAAGCTGCTCCACAAGGCGCTCGACATCTACATGTCTCGCCGCTGACCCGACCCCATCCGCGCGCCACGCCCTTGACCCCGACCGGTATTGCTGCGTCGGTCCGGCAAATCCGCCACACCTTCCGTTCATACCTCTGATACACCGCAGCCACGAGAAAGGTTCCGGGACCGGCCATGGCGCTCACGCTCTACGTCGACACCGCGCGCTGGCGGGCACACCACAAGCAGGTGTCCGAGCAGTTCCCGGGGCTCGTCCCCGTCTGTAAGGGCAACGGGTACGGCTTCGGCCACGAGCGCCTCGCTGATGAGGCCACCCGCCTGGGATCGGACGTCCTCGCCGTCGGCACCACGTACGAAGCCGCCCGGATCAAGGACTGGTTCGGCGGTGACCTGCTGGTTCTGACGCCTTTCAGGCGGGGCGAGGAGCCGGTTCCGCTGCCCGACCGTGTGATCCGCTCCGTGTCGTCCATCGACGGCGTGTACGGCCTTGTGGGCGCCCGCGTGGTCATCGAGGTGATGTCCTCGATGAAGCGCCACGGAGTGAGCGAGCAGGATCTGCCGCATCTGCACTCCGCCATAGAGAATGTCCGGCTGGAGGGCTTCGCCATCCATCTGCCGCTGGACCGCACCGACGGCTCGGACGCCGTCGAGGAGGTCATCGGCTGGATGGACCGCCTACGTGCTGCCCGTCTGCCGCTGCACACGATGTTCGTCAGCCACCTCAAGGCCGAGGAACTCTACCGTCTCCAGCAGCAGTTCCCGCAGACCCGCTTCCGCGCCCGCATCGGTACGCGGCTGTGGCTGGGGGACCATGAGGCGACCGAGTACCGCGGGGCCGTCCTGGACGTCACACGCGTCTCCAAGGGCGACCGGTTCGGCTACCGCCAGCAGAAGGCCGCCTCCGACGGATGGCTGGTGGTCGTCGCGGGCGGTACGTCGCACGGTGTGGGTCTGGAGGCCCCGAAGGCACTGCACGGCGTCATGCCGCGCGCCAAGGGCGTCGCCCGCGCCGGCCTCGCGACGGTCAACCGGAACCTTTCCCCGTTCGTCTGGGCGGGCAAGCAGCGCTGGTTCGCGGAGCCCCCGCACATGCAGGTCTCCATCCTCTTCGTGCCCTCCGACGCCACCGAACCGAAGGTCGGCGACGAACTCGTGGCCCATCTGCGGCACACCACCACCCAGTTCGACCGCGTCGTCGAACACTGACCCTCGGCAGACGACACGCTCAACGGACGTGAAAGGCCGTACACGAACACCGTGTACGGCCTTTCACATGGCTTCCTTCCCCCTGTTCGCTCAGGGCGAACGGTTCCCGACAGTCTCGCTCCCGCTGCCCCAGTCCACCTGCGGCCCGTCGAAGTGCGCGGCGTGGCGTGGCGGATGGGCGGCGGCCCCGAGCACGAAAACGTCCTGCGCACCGTCCAGCACCCCGCCCGACGGATCGTCGTCACCGGCGCGGCGCACCGTGTCCCGCTCGGGAAGGAAGATGTCGCGCACAACCACCGCACACAGGTACAGCGTCCCCAACAGGTGGACGGCAATGGCGACTTGATATCCCTCGGTCGGCAGACCCTTGTGAGCGTCGCCGCTGGTCGTGTAGGCGAGATACATCCAGATACCCAGGAAGTACGCGACCTCGCACGCCTGC
The DNA here is from genome assembly GCF_042871385.1 of Streptomyces sp. NPDC005808. NCBI lineage: Bacteria > Bacillati > Actinomycetota > Actinomycetes > Kitasatosporales > Streptomycetaceae > Streptomyces > Streptomyces sp. NPDC005808. Next base: position 253,063 of record NZ_JBIAIK010000008.1, read on the forward strand.
CAGATCAGGAAGTCCCGCCAGCGCGGCCGGGCCAGCGCGGCGAGGGGGACCAGCCACAGCACGTACTGGGGCGAGTAGACCTTGTTGGTGAGGATGAAGGCCGCGACGATCAGGAAGGCGAGCTGAGCGAAGCGGGGGCGGCGTGGGGCGGTGAGGGTGATCGCGGCCAGGCCAAGGCAGACGAGCAGCATCATGATCAGCGCCCAGGTGTTCGCTGAGTCGGCGGTGATCGTGATCTTCAGCCAGTTCGAGAGGAACAGGAAGATCGAACCGAAGTCGACTCCCCGCTCCTGACTGAAGCTGTAGAACTTCGACCACCCCTCCGGCGCGAGGTACATCACCGGAAGGTTCACGACGAGCCAGGCTCCGACCGCGCCCAGCAGCGCGCTCCCGAACTCACGCCACTTTCCTGCTCGCCAGCACAGCAGGAAAAGCGGCCCGAGTACCAGGAACGGGTAGAACTTGGCGGCCGTGGCGAGCCCGATGAGCACACCGAACGCCAGCACACGGCCTCGGGACCACATGAGCATCGCAGCGGCCAGAAGGGCCACTGCGAGGAGATCCCAGTTGATGGTGGCCGTCAGCGCGAAAGCGGGCGCGAGAGCGACCAGGAGGCCGTCCCAGGGCCTGCGACGGTGGGTGCGTGCGGTGCATACGGCAATGACGGCCGCGCACACCATCAGCATCCCGGCGTTGACCATCCAGTAGATCTGCTCCTGGTCCTGGATGCTTCCGCTGCCCGGAGTGAGCCAGGACGCGACCTCCATGAACACGCCGGTCAACACCGGGTACTCGAGGTACTCCATGTCGCCGGGGAGCTTGTCGAAGTACGGCACAAGACCGTCGGCGAAGCCACGACCCTGGTAGAGGTGCGGGATGTCCGAATAACACGCGTGCGTGTACTGGGAGCTGGCCCCGAAGAACCAGGCGCCGTCGTAGCACGGCAGCTTCTGCACCATGCCAAGGGCGAATACGCCGATCGCGATGAGTGCGACAACCCTCACGGGAGTCCACCAGGACGTCCCGAGCAGGGCCCGTCGCCCGATGGGGCCGCCGATCAGCTCACTGCCGGTCGCGGCCACCTCGTCTTCCTTGGTCGGCCGTACCAGCTCTGGCTCGCGCACGCTCGGTCGCGTCGTCTCTGCACTGGGCATGGCGCACATCCTGCCGTACGCACCTGGGTAATCGAGTAGGAGGGCCGGGTCGCCCGGCCCTCCTCTCACACCACCGGACATGCGGGCCACGCATCCGGCGGTTCATCCAGCTGATCTCAACCGTTGCCAGGTCGGCTTGAGCGTGCGCAGGCCAAAGTCGTCCCAGTGGGTGTTGGGCAGTGCCTGGTTGAGGACGGCAGAACCCGCGATCCGCCAGTAGCCCTTGCTGGTGCCGCCCCACTCGCGGGACAGCCGCTCGTTGATCCCGAGCTTGCGCAGCATGTGCTGACGGGTCCTCGGCCTCTTCCATTCCTTCCACCGGATCTGCCGCATCCTGCGGTGCAGCCACTTGTCCAGCTCGCGGAACAGGTGTGAACCGTCCGCGAGCCGAAAGTAACCCATCCAGCCGGTGATGAAGCGGTTGATCTTCACGATCCGCTCGGGCATCGCGATGCTCCACCGGCGGGACGTCAGTTCCTTCAGCCGCTCCTTCAGGCGCTTGACCGCCTTCGGATCGACCCGGACACCGACCTTCCCGCCTCGGGCGAAGTAGAAGCCGAACCCCAGCAGCACCGCTTCGCGGGCGTGGGCGACCTTCGACTTGTCCCGGTTGACCTTCAGTTTCAGCCGCTGCTCGACCACAGCCGTGACCGAGTCGAGCACCCTGTGGGCGGCCCGCTTGCTTCGCACGAAGACGCGAACATCGTCGGCGTAACGCACGAACCGGTGACCACGCCTGAACAGTTCCCGGTCCAGGTCGTCGAGCATGATGTTCGACAAGACCGGCGACAGCGGGGACCCCTGCGGGGTCCCCTCTTCGCTCGGCATCTTGATGCCGTCCACCATGATCCCGGCTTCCAGGTACCTGCGGATCAGTTTCAGAACCCTGCGGTCAGTGACTTTCCGCGCGACCCGCGCCATCAGGACGTCATGCTGGACCCGGTCGAAGAACCGGTCCAGGTCAAGGTCCACGACCCACCGGTTGCCGTCCTCGACGGCCCGCCGCGCGACCCGGACCGCCTGGTGGGCGGACCGGCCGGGACGGAACCCGAAGGACGACCCCGAAAACTGCGGGTCGAAGATGGGCACAAGTACTTGCGCGATGGCCTGCTGGATCAGGCGGTCCAGCACCCGTGGCACCCCCAGCATCCGCTCGCCGCCACCAGGCTTCGGGATGATCACCTGACGGACCGGCGACGGCCGGTAGATGCCCGCATCGAGTTCGGCCCTCACCTCGGGCCAGTGCACCGCGATCCACGGCCGAAGCTCGACCGTGGTCATGCCGTCCACACCGGGAGCACCCCGGTTCACCTCGACACGGTTGAGCGCCGCGAGCAGGTTCTCCTTCGAGAGCATCAACTCCCACAGAGAGGGCTCCTGTTCGCGGTGAACGTCCTCCGTGAAACGCGCCGGCCGGTCACTGCGCTCCGCCAGGGCCTTCCCGGAATGCACCGGTCCCTCCCCGGTCGGCACCGCCGAAGCGGTATTACTGCGGTCCATGTGACCGGCACGAGCAGTCACCACATCACCCGTTCCACTCGATGTTCGGCCCTTCCCAACCGCCGTGCTCATCCCGGCTGGTACTACGACCTCTGCTGACTTCTGCCCAGTCAGCCCGCACCTTCCGGCACAAACCGTCGGCGCGGCGACACCTCAGCACAACCGACACCCGGACAGATCTCCCCAGGTAAGAACGATCACTGTCCCTGGATCCCCGCCGCGTTTACGCACTGGCCTTCTTGGTGGAGACGGGCATCACCTTCCATGGCAGGCTCACCCGACCAGCACGCCTCATACACGGTTCGTGTTCCTCGGTACCCAGGTCTCGCCTCGGGCTTCCTCCAGACCCCACCTCACGATGACGCCCTTGCCTCCGGCTCGGGGTTAGCACCACCTCTTCCCCCAGGGGACTTCCACCCCCAAGCAATCGCCCATGCTGGGCACACCACGACGAGAGCCGCCGCACCTGGTCGGTACGACGGCTCTCGTTTCACGTGAAACGGTGTGTTTCACGTGAAACACACACGGAGGCGGCTATCCGCTCGACCCTCCGAAGAGTCCTCCATTGGCGTTCCCGTTGCTCGTACTGTTGCTGGTCGACTCCGATGGTGTGGCGGACGCCCCTCCGTCCGCACCACCCGTATCGGTACCGCCGGTGTCTGTTCCACCGGTGTCGGAGCAGCCAAGGCCGAAGTTGCCGCAGGTCTCACTCGCCGAGGGCGAGGGAGAGGTCGTGGTGGGCTCCTCGCTGGGAGTCGGCGAGGAAGTCGGGGTCTCCACCACGCTCTCGGTGGGCGAGGGGGTCACGCTCGGACTCGGAGTGTCGTTCAGAACCGTTCCGATGTCCTTGGGCGTCGGGAAGTCCACCGCCTTCTCATCCTTGAGCGCCTGCTCCATGTAGTCATGCCAGATCTGGGCCGGGAACGAGGCACCGTGGATCTTCTCCTCGCCACCCGTGCCGTACATCTCCAGAAACTCGCGGTTCTTCTTGGTCTCGTCGTCGTCCATGCGATACATGCCGATCGCGGTCGACAGCTGCGGGGTGTACCCGACGAACCAGGCGGACTTGTTGCCGTCGGTGGTACCGGTCTTACCGGCCACGTCCCGGCCCTTCAGCTGGGCGGCAGTACCGGTTCCCTTGTCCACCACGGTCTTCAGGACGTCGGTGACATTGTCGGCGACATCCGGGGTGAAGGCTTGCTGCGCTGCGCCCTCATGCTGGAAGACGGCACCGTCCTGGTTGGTGACCTTCTCAACCGAGTACGGATCGTTCTGCTTTCCGCTGGCCGCGAAGGTGGCGTAGGCGCCGGCCATACGAATCGCACTCGGGGAGGACGTACCGAGTGAGAAGGACGGGTAATCCGCGCCCGCAAAGCTCGACTCCAGGATGCCTGCATCCGCCGCGGCCTCCTTGACCTTGTCCAGGCCGACGTCCATACCCAACTGGACGTACGCGGAGTTGACTGACTCGCGCATCGCCTCGCGGAGGTCGATCTGGTAGCTGGGAGCGTTGTACGACTCACCGCCGTCGTTCGTCTGCAGCCACTCCTTGCCTTCCTTGTCCGTCCAGATGGTGCCGTCGTAGTCCTGGATCTTGAGCTTGTTCTTGCCGCTGTACAGACTCTTCGGGGAGACCTTGGTGCGCTCGTCCTGAGGCTGGACCGATTCACCGTCGGGATCCTTCACACCCCACGACATGGCTGCCGCCAGCACGAACGGCTTGAACGTCGAACCGACCTGGGCACCAGTCGCGTCGGCGTTGTCCGTGAAGTGCTTGGTCGCGTCCTCGCCGCCGTAGATGGCCTTGATGGCGCCTGTGGCCGGGTCCACCGAAGCGCCGCCGAACTGGACGTAGGTGTCCGTCTCCGGGCGCTTCTTCTCGTCGATGTTCTCGTCCTGGACCTTCTTCACGGAGGCTGCGAGCGCGTCGACCTTCTCCTTGTCGAAGGTCGTATGGATCTCGTAGCCGCCCTGCTGAAGCTGCTCCTGAGTGATCCCGGTCTTGTTGTTGATGAGGTACGAATTGGCCAGGTCGACGAGGTAGCCGATCTGCCCGCTCAGCTGGGCGTTCGACCGCGGACTCTGAGGCTCAGGGAACTTCGTGTACTTGCTGCGCTCCGCTGCGGTCAGGTGCCCGTCCTTGACCTCTTCGTCGAGAATCCAATCCCACCGATACTCGGCGCGCTCACGGTTGGCCTCGGGCGTGGCGGCCGGGTCGATCGACACGGCACCCGCGGGGTCGTAGTACGTGGCGCCCTTGAGCATCGCCGCCAAGAATGCGCACTCGCTCGCGTCCAGGTCCGTGGCGTCCTTGTCGAAGTAGGCGTGCGCCGCCGCCTGGATCCCGTAGGCGTTGCGCCCGTAGTACGCGGAGTTCAGGTAGCCGGCCATGATGTCTTCCTTGGTCATGACGGCACCGACCTTTACCGAGACGAACAACTCCTTGAACTTCCGGGAGATCGTCTGCGACTGGTCTTCCAGCATCGCGTTCTTCACGAACTGCTGGGTAATCGTGGAGCCACCCTGCGTCTGGCCGCCCTTGGCCATGTTGTAGAAGGCTCGGGCGATACCCATGGGGTCGACACCGCTGTCGGTCTCGAACGTCTTGTTCTCAGCCGACATCACCGCGAACCGCATCTCCTTGGGGATCTGCGCGTAGCTGATGATCTGGCGGTTCGTCTCACCGCCTGTGGCGACCATCTGGCTGCCGTCGGCCCAGTAGTAGACGTTGTTCTGTGCCTCGGCGGTCTTGGCTACGTCCGGGACACCCACCAGGGCGTACGCAACACCCGCCACGGCCACCAGGCTGCCGAAGAAGCCGATGAACAGCCCCGTGACGAGCTTCCAGGACGGAACCCAGCGCGCCGCGCCGTACTTGTTCGCACGGGGATAGTCGATGATGCGCTTCTTGGCAGGCTCGGATCCACGGCCACGACCGCGACCGGGCCCGGTCGGACCCCCGCGGCGGCCGCCGCCTCCGGGGCCACCGTGCCCGGCACCGTCGGCTCCTCTGCGCCGGCCGCCGCCACTTCTCTGCGCGGCACGACGTGCCTCGGCACGGCCACCGTACGAGCGCTCCTCTTCACCCCCCGACCCATAGGAGTCGGAAGGAGACTCGGTGGCGCCACGCGGTGCCGCGCGGCGGCCGGAGGTCGAGCCGGACTGGCCGCGTCGGGCCGCGGCACGTCCGCCTTCCTGCGACTGCGGCAGTTTGCGACGGTGCTCGCTCATCGAACGATTACTCCTCGGGCAGGCGCACCCATGCACGCCTGGAAACGGCAGCGGCTGGTTTCCGGTCCCCCCGAAGTACGGATGCGGCCGTCATCGCATTCATCCGTACTGCACCGAGGACGGTGACGTCCTCAGACGTCACTTGGTTCCCCGTGGTGTGCATGCCCCACAGACTACGCACCGTCAAAACCTGCCGAGGGCCGAAGTTCACCCCAAATCAGGCAAGTTGCTTCGTATGAATCAGTGATGTGACGCCGTTCACCGTGACCCCTCTTGCCGCATCCGAGTGGCCGTTCTATCGTGTCGATGTATCGAGTCGATACATCAGCTCGGCATAAAGACTGAGCCGGGGCGACAGCGACAGGGAGGAGGCGACGTGAGCCGGCGTTCCGGGATCCTCGAGTTCGCCGTCCTCGGCCTGCTCCGCGAGTCTCCTATGCACGGCTATGAGCTGCGCAAACGACTCAACACATCACTGGGTGTGTTCCGCGCCTTCAGTTACGGAACGCTCTACCCCTGCCTCAAGACGCTGGTCGCCAACGGCTGGTTGATCGAGGAGCCGGGGGCCACACCCGAAGACGCCCTCGCCGCTCCACTCGCAGGGCGTCGCGCCAAGATCGTCTATCGATTGACGGCGGAAGGTAAGGAACACTTCGAGGAGCTGCTCTCCCAGACGGGCCCCGACGCATACGAGGACGAGCACTTCGCCGCTCGCTTCGCCTTCTTCGGGCAGACGTCACGCGACGTACGCATGCGCGTACTGGAGGGCCGCCGCAGCCGCCTCGAGGAACGCTTGGAGAAAATGAGCGCCTCTCTGACGCGCACTCGGGAGCGCCTCGACGACTACACGCTTGAGCTCCAGCGCCACGGAATGGAGTCCGTGGAGCGCGAAGTGCGCTGGCTGAACGAGCTCATCGAGAGCGAGCGAGCGGGACGGGACGTCAAGGGTTCCGCCTCCGAAGGCTCCGCTCAGCAGGACAGCACATCTGGCGAGGCGGGCGGCCTGCCCCGGCACCGGGACAGCTCCCGGCCGGATCCGTCCGACGACACCACCACGTGAGGCCCGTTCGGGGTTTCACCAGTACATACAGGGAGCAATCGGAATGGGTTCGGTTCGCGTAGCCATTGTCGGCGTGGGCAACTGCGCCGCCTCGCTGGTACAGGGCGTCGAGTACTACAAGGACGCCGACCCGGCGGCCAAGGTGCCCGGCCTGATGCACGTCCGGTTCGGCGAGTACCACGTCGGTGACGTCGAGTTCGTCGCCGCCTTCGACGTCGACGCGAAGAAGGTCGGCCTCGACCTCTCCGACGCCATCGGTGCCAGCGAGAACAACACCATCAAGATCTGCGACGTCCCGAACAAGGGCGTCACGGTCCAGCGCGGCCATACCCTCGACGGTCTCGGCAAGTACTACCGCCAGACCATCGAGGAGTCCGACGAGGCTCCGGTCGACATCGTCCAGATCCTCAAGGACAAGCAGGTCGACGTCCTCATCTGCTACCTCCCCGTCGGCTCCGAGGACGCGGCGAAGTTCTACGCCCAATGCGCCATCGACGCCAAGGTCGCCTTCGTCAACGCCCTCCCGGTCTTCATCGCCGGCACCAAGGAGTGGGCGGACAAGTTCACCGAGGCCGGCGTCCCGATCGTCGGCGACGACATCAAGTCGCAGGTCGGCGCGACCATCACGCACCGCGTGATGGCGAAGCTGTTCGAGGACCGCGGTGTCCGTCTTGAGCGCACCATGCAGCTCAACGTCGGCGGCAACATGGACTTCAAGAACATGCTGGAGCGTGACCGTCTCGAGTCCAAGAAGATCTCGAAGACGCAGGCCGTCACCTCGCAGATCCCGGACCGCGACCTGGGTGAGAAGAACGTTCACATCGGTCCGTCGGACTACGTGCAGTGGCTGGACGACCGCAAGTGGGCGTACGTGCGTCTCGAAGGCCGTGCCTTCGGCGACGTCCCGCTGAGCCTGGAGTACAAGCTCGAGGTCTGGGACTCCCCGAACTCCGCGGGCGTCATCATCGACGCACTGCGCGCCGCGAAGATCGCCAAGGACCGCGGCATCGGCGGCCCCATCCTCTCCGCGTCGAGCTACTTCATGAAGTCCCCGCCGGTCCAGTACTTCGACGACGAGGCCTACGCCAACGTCGAGAAGTTCATCAAGGGCGAGGTCGAGCGCTAGCAAGACCAGAGGTGCGCGCCAAAGCTCATCTTTTCGAAGGCTCTTGAGGGTCCCCAGGCATCCCGCCCGGGGACCCTCCTCGTATGTGAGGCTGTGCCCATGGCTGTCGTACGTGATCTGCGCGTACTCCTGCGCTTCCAGGGCTTCAGGCGCCTGCTCGGCGTACGGCTGCTGTCCCAGGGCGCCGACGGGGTCTACCAGGTCGCGCTCGCCACGTACGTCGTCTTCTCACCGGAGAAGCAGACTTCAGCAGGCTCTATCGCCTCCGCCATGGCCGTTCTGCTGCTCCCGTACTCCCTCGTCGGCCCCTTCGCCGGCGTCCTGCTGGACCGCTGGCGACGCCGCCAGGTCTTCCTGTACGGCAACCTCCTGCGGGCGGCGCTGGCGTGCGTGACGGCCGCCCTGATGCTGAGCGATGCCCCGGACTGGCTCTTCTACGTCTCCGCTCTGTGCGTCACGGCGGTCAATCGCTTCGTCCTCTCCGGCCTTTCGGCCGCGCTGCCCCGGGTCGTCGACTCCGACCGGCTGGTCATGGCCAACTCTCTGTCGCCCACCGCCGGGACACTCGCCGCGACCACGGGCGCCGGGCTCGCGTTCGTCGTACGGCTGGTCACCTCGGACTCCGACGCGGCGGTCGTCCTAGTCGGGGCAGCCCTGTACCTGTGCTCAGCCCTCGCCTCCCTGCGCCTCGCCCCGGAACTGCTGGGCCCCGACCAGCAGTTGGTGCCCACAAGACTGTCCACGGCGCTCACCGGCACCGCTCGGGGCCTCGCGGCGGGCGTGCGCCATCTGGCCGAGCCCGCACGACGTGAGGCGGCCTGGGCGCTCATGGCGATGACGGTGATGCGCTTCTGCTACGGCGCCCTGACCGTCATGGTGCTGATGCTGTGCCGGTACGCCTGGACATCCGGCTCGGACGAAGACGGGCTCGCACTGCTGGGGCTGGCCTTGGGTATCTCCGGGGCGGGGTTCTTCGTCGCGGCCGTGGTGACGCCCTGGGCGGCGGGGCGGCTGGGCCCCGGCGGCTGGATCGTCGCGTGCGCCGGCGCCGCCTCCGTCCTGGAACCCGCGCTCGGTCTACCGTTCGCCGCCGCTCCCATGCTGGCCGCCGCCTTCATACTGGGGCTGATCACACAGGGAGCGAAAATCGCGACGGACACGATTGTGCAGTCCTCGGTCGACGACGCCTTCCGCGGCCGGATCTTCTCCGTCTACGACGTCCTGTTCAACGTCGCCTTCGTCGGCGCGGCCGCAGTGGCCGCGTTGGTACTGCCTTCAGATGGTCGTTCGGTCACTCTCGTCATCACTGTGGCCGCGTTTTACGCGGCGGCGGCTACTGCCTTGGCGCGCTTCAGGGCACGTCGGGTAGCACCTCAGTCCTGAGGGGCAATGTTTCACGTGAAACATTGCCCCCTCCGTAACGCACGAGCCATGTTTCACGTGAAACATGCCTCGCCTCCAGGAGCCTCAGCCTTGCGCGGCCCACCACTCCTTGAGTGCCGACACAGCTGCGCCATGCTCCATCGGGCCGTTCTCCAGCCGAAGCTCCAGCAGGAACTTGTATGCCTGACCAATGGCCGGTCCGGGGCCGATACCAAGGATGCCCATGATCTCGTTGCCGTCGAGGTCGGGACGGATCGAGTCCAGCTCCTCCTGCTCCTGAAGCTGGGCAACGCGTTCCTCCAAACCGTCGTACGCCCGGGAGAGCGCGGTCGCCTTCCGCTTGTTCCGCGTGGTGCAGTCGGAGCGGGTCAGCTTGTGGAGCCGCTCCAGAAGGGGGCCCGCGTCGCGCACGTAGCGACGAACGGCTGAGTCCGTCCACTCTCCGGTGCCGTATCCGTGAAAGCGCAGGTGGAGTTCGACCAGACGCGAGACGTCTTTCACGAGGTCATTCGAGTACTTGAGTGCCGTCATCCGCTTCTTGGTCATTTTCGCGCCCACCATCTCGTGGTGGTGGAAGGAGACCCGCCCATCCGGCTCGAAGCGGCGCGTCCTCGGCTTACCGATGTCATGCAGCAGCGCGGCGAGCCGAAGAGTCAGATCGGGACCGTCCTCCTCCAGCTCAATCGCCTGCTCCAGGACGATCAAGGTGTGCTCGTAGACGTCCTTGTGCCGATGGTGCTCGTCGCGCTCCAGGCGAAGCGCGGGAACCTCCGGAAGCACATGGTCGGCGAGCCCGGTGTCGACGAGCAACGCCAGACCCTTGCGCGGGTGCGCGGAAAGGATCAGCTTGTTCAACTCGTCCCGTACCCGCTCGGCGGAGACGATTTCGATGCGCCCGGCCATGTCCGTCATTGCGGCCACCACCTCGGGCGCCACCTCGAAGTCCAGCTGCGCGGCGAACCGTGCCGCCCTCATCATCCGCAGTGGATCGTCGGAGAAGGACGCCTCAGGGGTACCCGGAGTCCGCAGGATGCGCCCCGACAGGTCATCCAGACCGCCGTGCGGGTCGATGAACTCCTTCTCCGGCAGCGCGACGGCCATCGCGTTCACGGTGAAGTCCCGCCGCACGAGGTCTTCCTCGATGGAGTCACCGAAAGACACCTCGGGCTTCCGGGAGGTCCGGTCGTACGCCTCGGAACGGTACGTCGTGATCTCAATCTGGAACGACTGCTGCACATCACCCACGCGGGCGTCCTTCTGCGCGCCGACGGTGCCGAAGGCGATCCCGACCTCCCACAGGGCGTCCGCCCAGGGCCGCACGATCTTCAGTACGTCCTCGGGTCGGGCGTCCGTCGTGAAGTCCAGGTCGTTGCCGAGTCGGCCAAGGAGCGCGTCCCGGACCGAGCCGCCGACCAGAGCGAGTGAGAACCCGGACTCCTTGAACAGGCGGGCGAGGTCGTCGGCGACAGGGGACACCCGTAGCAGTTCAGTCACCGCGCGGCGCTGCACCTGGCTCAGGGCACTGGGGTTGTCTTCGTTGGCATTCGGCACAACAGAAAAGGGTACGTGGCCGAGGCCCTAACGGGCGCCTCCATAAAACACGCACACCCGTCCCCTCTTACAGGGGCATTGATACGCACACATACAGGACACTCGGCCCGGTCTACCGATCTTGTGGAGGAGTCCGCGGCACTTCCCCTCAACGCACATCGTTACCATGCGTGGACGCACATTCCGACGACCACTGACGATGACGAGGGACGGGCGAGCGCGTGGCCGAGGCGGCAGACTTCCAGGGGATGACTCCCTCACCTGCCCGCCGGTGGCTCCGGCGCAGCGGCGCACTTCTCGCCGCTGCGCCCCTGCTGACCGGGCTGCTCCAGCTGCCCCTGGGCACGTCCGCGTATGCCGCCGAGAAGACCGCTGTGGCCGATGCCACCGGGTCCAACACTGTCGCCGTCTCCCTCGACTCGCTCAGTCCCAGCGCCCCCACGACCGGCGACACCGTTACCGTCTCCGGCACGGTCACCAACAATGGCAAGCAGGCGGTCACGGACGCCCACGTGGGCGTCCGCGTGGGTCCGTCGCTCAACAGCCTCTCCGCCATCGACAGTGCCGCTAAGCGGACCGGGTTCACTTCGGGACTTGATCCCTCGGAGATCGGCGGCTCGTACGTCGCGGAGTTCTCCGAACTCGCCGCCGGCATCTCGCAGCCCTTCAGTATTTCGGTGCCCGTCGACGAGCTGGACCTCAGCGCCGACGGTGTCTACCAGCTCGGCGTCTCCCTCACAGGCCGGACTGCCGCCCAGCCGTGGGACCAGATCCTCGGCATCCAGCGGACGTTCCTGCCCTGGCAGCCTGACGCGGCTGACACGAGGACGAAGACGACGTACCTCTGGCCACTGATCTCCACAGTCCACCTCACGGCGGAGACCGGCTCGGACGCGCAACAGACACCCGTCTTCGAGAACGACGACCTGGCTGCGGAGATCTCCCCGGGCGGCCGCCTGGACCAGCTGGTGTCCTTGGGCAGCGACCTGGACGTCACCTGGGTGCTCGACCCGGACCTGCTGGCCTCCGTCGACGCCATGACGCGCAGCTACCAGATCCAGGACGGCGACACGACGACGGCCGGCAAGAACCAGGCGATCGCCAAGCAGTGGCTCGCCAAGCTGGAGACGACGGTCAAGGACAAGGAAGTCGTCGCCCTCCCCTTCGCCGACCCCGATCTCGCCTCGCTGGCGCACAACGGCACGAGCGTCACCGGCTCCCTGAGCCACCTCAAAGACGCGACAGACGTAGCCGCCAGCACGGTGGACACGGTCCTCCACGTCACGCCGAACACAGACTTCGCCTGGCCCGCGGACGGCGCCCTCGACCCGTCGATCGTCAAGGTCGCCACTTCCGCGGGTGCCGACACGGTGATCGCCCGCAGCGACAGCCTGCGCGAGACGGGCGGACTGTCGTACACGCCGAGCGCCGCCCGCCCCATCGGCGGCGGGACGACCGCAGTGGTTGCGGATGCCCGGCTGTCGACCGATTTCCAGGGCGACATGACCAAGGCCGACAACTCCACCCTCGCCGTGCAGGAGTTCCTCGCCCAGAGTCTGACGATCAACCTGCAGGAGCCGCAGAAGCAGCGCAGCATCGTGATCGCCCCACAGCGCATGCCCTCCGCGAGTCAGGCCCAGACGATGGCAGAGGCATTGACGGCGCTGCAGGACGGGAACTGGTCGCAGTCCCAGGGCCTGTCCGCAGCCGCCCAGGCCAAGCCGGACCCGGGTGCCACCACGAAGGTGCCAGCCGAGTCCGCATATCCCTCCGTACTGCGCAAGCAGGAGCTGCCGCAGTCGGCCTTCGAGTGGATCCGGGACACGCAGACCAGCCTCGACAACTTCAAGGTCATCCTCACCGACCAGTCACGCGTGGTCACTCCGTTCGGGCGGGCCATGGACCGGGGGATGTCCACGTCCTGGCGCGGCCGAGCCGCTCCGGCGGCGGCCTTCCGCACGAGCGTTTCGTCGTACCTCAAGGACCTCACCGGCCTCGTGAAGCTGATCGAGAAGTCCGACGCGCAACTCTCGGGTCGCAGCGCCACGATCCCCGTGACCGTACAGAACAACCTTGTGCAGGGCGTCGACCATCTGGTCCTGCGCCTCACCTCGCAGCAGCCCACCCGCCTCAAGATCGGTGACGGCCCTTACGACGAGCAGCCGATCGCGGTCGCGGGTGAGCACAGCCAGTCGGTGAAGTTCACCACCTCGACCAAGGCCAACGGCCCTGTGAAAGTGGTCGCCCAGCTGTACACGGAGGACGGCCAGGCATACGGCGCCCCCGTCACCTTCGAGGTGAAGGTCACCGAGATCACCTCCACGGTGATGCTGGTCATCGGTGGTGGCTTCTTGCTGCTCGTACTCGCCGGATACCGGATGTACACGCAGCGCAAGCGCGCGGCAGCCCGGCAGGCCGAGGACGACGCTCGCGAAGGCGAGAGCGCGAGCGAAGACGGCGAGAGCACCGTGGACGCTGAGGACAGCGCCGCCGAGGACTCCCAGGACCGCCCCGTAGGGGAGTCCGACATGGAGACCGGGGCAGGCGACCCGGAGCACCCGAGTGACCTGCCACCGGACACCGCACCGGAAAGCACCGGCCCGTCCGGGACGGGTGAGAGAGTGGACCGTTGAGCGATGTCGTGGCCGGTGGGCCCGGGGACGATGAGGTGGGGTAACCATGAACGCGCCGTACGACGGTGACCGTGGTCAGGGCGCGGGCAGCTCCGGCTACCCCGAGGGCTACCCGGACCAGGGCGCCGGGAACTCCGGCTATCCCGAGGGCTATCCCGAGGGCCCGCCCTCCCAGCCCGGGCAGACGCCGCAGGGGCCTCCCGCGGACGTGTACTTCCAGGACGCATACGCCCAGGACCCTTACCGAGCGCAGGACCTCTCCGCCCAGGACCCGGTGACCGAGGCGCTCTACGACCGCGCCTCGCACCCCCCGCCGCCCCCTGGTACTTACCACCCGCAGCCTCCGCTGTACGCGCAGCCGCCCACATCGCAGCACGCACCGGACCCGCGCATCTGGGCCCAGACGCCCCCGCCGGAGCCCGCAGGCCCGACCCGGCACCTTCCGTACGGCGACGACGCGCGCACCACCCAGTTCGTGGGCGTCGACGACCTGGTCACCCAGGCCGGCGAGGAGCAGCACGAGCCCGACGCCTTCGCCCACCTCTTCCGCGACCAGGGACAGGGACCCGACCGTCCCTACACCGGTCAGACCGGCGTACCGTCGCCGACCCCCGAGCCGGCTCCGGCCGCCGCGCAGCCATCGCCGCCCACGGCCGCGGCTGCTCCGAAGAAAACGGGGGGGCGTGCGTCGGGGCTGCTGAAGTCGAGCGCCGTGATGGCGGCGGGCACGATGGTGTCCCGCCTCACCGGCTTCATCCGTTCCGCACTGATCGTCTCCGCACTGGGCCTCGGCATCCTGGGTGACTCATTCCAGGTCTCCTACCAGCTGCCGACGATGATCTACATCCTGACCGTCGGAGGCGGGCTCAACTCGGTCTTCGTGCCGCAGCTGGTGCGCGCGATGAAGGATGACGAGGACGGCGGCGAAGCCTTCGCCAACCGCCTGCTGACCCTCGTCATGGTGGCCCTCGGCGCGCTCACCGTTCTGGCGATGTTCGCCGCGCCACTCCTGGTCCGCATGCTGTCGGTACCGGTCGCCAGCAACCCTGAGGCCAACGACGTCGCCGTCACCTTCACCCGCTACTTCCTGCCCTCGATCTTCTTCATGGGCATCCACGTGGTGATGGGGCAGATCCTCAACGCCCGCGGGAAGTTCGGCGCCATGATGTGGACCCCGGTACTGAACAACGTCGTCATCATCGTGACGCTCGGAATGTTCATCTGGGTGTATGGCAGCGCGGCGAACTCCGGCATGACGGTCAACAACATCCCGCCGGAGGGCCAGCGACTCCTCGGCGTCGGCATCCTCCTCGGCCTGGTCGTACAAGCCCTCGCAATGATTCCGTATCTGCGCGAAACCGGCTTCAAGCTACGGCTGCGGTTCGACTGGAAGGGCCACGGCCTAGGCAAGGCCGCGGTGCTCGCCAAGTGGACGGTGCTCTTCGTCCTCGCCAACCAGGCGGGCGCAATGGTCGTCACCCAGTTGTCCACCGCCGCAAGCAAGGACGCCGACTCCATCGACGGCGTCGGTATCGCTGCCTACGCCAACGCCCAGCTCATCTGGGGCCTGCCGCAGGCGATCATCACCGTCTCGTTGATGGCAGCCCTGCTGCCGCGCATCTCCCGCTCGGCCCACGAGGGCGACGCCGGCGCTGTCCGAGACGACATTTCCCAGGGCCTTCGCACCACCGCCGTCGCCATCGTGCCCATCGCCTTCGGCTTCGTCTCACTCGGCATCCCGATGTGCACGTTGATCTTCGGTTCCTCAGGAACCAGCGCGGCCACGAACATGGGTTACATGCTGATGGCCTTCGGTCTCGGCCTGATCCCGTACTCGGTGCAGTACGTCGTCCTACGCGCCTTCTACGCGTACGAAGACACGCGGACTCCCTTCTACAACACGGTTATCGTGGCGTCGGTCAACGCCGGCGCCTCGGCGCTCTGCTTCTTCGTACTTCCCGCCCGCTGGGCCGTGGTCGGCATGGCCGCTTCGTACGGGCTCGCCTTTGCGATCGGCGTCGGCGTCGCCTGGAGTCGGCTGCGCAAGCGACTGGGCGGTGACCTGGACGGCACTCGGGTCCTGCGGACGTACGCCCGGCTCGGCATCGCGTCGCTGCCGGCCGCTCTGCTCAGCGGGGCGGCCTGCTACGGGATCGGCCACACTCTGGGACAGGGCGTCGGCGGCTCGTTCGCCGCCCTGATCGGAGGCGGCGTCGTACTCCTCGGCGTCTTCTACGTCGCAGCGCGCAAGATGCGCATCGAAGAGCTCAACTCACTGGTCGGAATGGTCCGCGGGCGCCTGGGGCGCTGAGGCGGGGGTACGCGCGCAACCATCGTTCGCCGCCGCGTGTCGTGCATAGCGGCGGACTGTGGGCACAATTGGTTTCTGCGTCGGAGCACGCAAGGATGGGGAGGCGGGAACGACGGTGGCGGAACGGAGCACGGCTGCCGTCGACGTGGCAGACAACAGCGGTGACGAGCCGCTGACCGCCAAGGCGGACCAGTCCACGGCCGACGGAGTGGCCCAGAAGCGGGAGCGGGACACGGAGAGCGAAGAGGCACAGGGGAGCGGCGGGACCGAGCGTCCCGGAAAGGCCTCACCGCCCGAACTTCACAGCGGTCACAAGCTCGCCAGACGCTACCGCCTCGAAGAGTGCGTCACCCGTCTGGACGGTTTCAGCAGTTGGCGTGCGGTGGACGAGAAACTCCGCCGTGCCGTCGGTGTGCATCTCCTGCCCGCCGACCATCCGCGGGCCCGTTCCGTGCTGGCGGCGGCCCGCTCTTCCGCCCTGCTGGGAGATCCCCGCTTCGTCCAAGTCCTGGACGCGGTCGAGGAGAACGACCTCGTCTATGTGGTGCACGAGTGGCTTCCGGACGCCACGGAGCTCACAACGCTCCTGGCCTCGGGCCCGCTGGAGGTGCACGACGCCTACCAGATGGTCAGTCAGGTCTCCCAGGCCATGGCCGCCGCGCACCGTGAGGGCCTGGCACACCTGCGGCTTACCCCAGGCGCCGTGCTGCGCACCTCGTCAGGCCAGTGGCGTATCCGCGGGCTCGCGGTCAACGCCGCACTGCGCGGCATCACGTCGGACACCCCGCAGCGCACCGACACGGAGGCGATCGGCGCGCTCCTGTACGCCGCGCTGACACAACGCTGGCCGTACGACAACGACGCGTACGGTCTGGCCGGGCTGCCCAAGGACATCGGTCTCATCGCTCCCGACCAGGTACGGGCAGGCGTTCATCGTGGCCTGTCCGAGCTCACCATGCGCGCGCTTGCCAACGACGGCGCGACCGCGTCCCGCCACGAAACTCCGTGCACCACGCCGGAGGAGCTGGTGAAGGCGGTCAGCGAGATGCCCCGCATCCGCCCGCCGGAGCCCGCGTTCACCGCCCCGCCGGAGTATCAGCGCACGTCGTACCAGCAGGGCACATATGGCCGTCCGGCGCCGCGCCCTGGCGTGACGCAGCCCCTGCCTGCCCCGCCGTCCCCGCTACAGAGCCGCACCGGCAAGGCCCTCAAGTGGGCCGTGTCGGCTCTGCTCATCGCCGCACTGGGCCTCGGCAGTTGGCAGCTCGCGGACGCGCTCATGGAACAGAGCAAGTCCGACGACACCAACCAGACGCAGACGACGGACGGCGACGACAAGTCGAGCGACAAGGCCAAGCCGGTCACCCCGATCACGATCAAGGGTGCGCAGGAGTACGTCGCCAGTGGCGAAGCACAGGCCGCTGGAGATGTCGGCAACACGTACGACGGCGACAGTTCCACCTACTGGCGCACCAAGAAATACAACGCCGGCCCCAAGCTGGCGCCGTACAAGCCCGGCGTAGGGATCGTCTACGAGCTCGGCGCGGACACAGAACTCTCGGCAGCCTCGATAGGGCTTCGCTACTCGGGGGACCACACGACGATCCATCTGTACGCCACGGACTCGTTGTCCCCCTCGACTTCAGTCGACAGAATGAAGGAAATCGGTTCTGTCACCACGAGCGGCACAACCGCGAAGGTGACGGCAACGAAATCCCTCAAGACGCAGTACGTGCTGCTGTGGATCACGGACGTTCCGAACGCACCCGCCGACGGATACAGCGGCGCCGGCTACAAGCAAGCCATCACGGACGTGAAGTTCACCGGCTGACGCTCGTCGACAAGGGGGAAGGGGGTCCGATGGCCGATGAAACCGCATACGGCGAAGCAAGCGATCAGGACCTCCTCGCCCGCCATGTCGGAGGCGACCCCGATGCCTTCGGTGAGCTTGTGCGGCGTCACCGCGACCGACTCTGGGCGGTGGCCCTGCGGACGCTGGGAGACCGCGAGGAGGCCGCTGACGCGGTCCAGGACGCCTTGGTCTCCGCCTACCGAGCCGCCCACACCTTCCGCGGCCAGTCAGCCGTCACGACCTGGCTGCACCGCATCACGGTGAACGCCTGCCTGGACCGCGCCCGCAAGGCCGCTTCCAGAAAGACCTCTCCCGTCGATGACACCGAACGCCTGGAGCAGCTCCTCGAACCGCACGAGTCCGCCTCGGCTCCGGCGGAGCGTAACGATCTGCATCGAGAGCTCGTCGAAGCTCTGGCCACCCTTCCGCCCGACCAGCGCGCTGCCCTGGTGCTGGTGGACATGCAGGGTTACCCCGTCGCGGAGGCCGCCCGCGTTCTCGACGTGCCGATCGGCACGGTGAAGAGCCGCTGCGCACGTGGTAGAGCGAGACTCCTCCCGTTGCTCACCCATCTCCGTACGCAGAACGAGAGCAGCGCGGGCGACAAGAGGTTGGGGAGCGGACGGAACCGGACGCAGGGGACATCCGTCCCACCCGCAGCGGGACCACACGATGCGGGGCCAAGCGATTCAGCTGCCGTGAAGGGCGGAGGTGGGAAAGCGTGACATCCACGACGGATACGGCCGGGCACCCGGACGTCGCAGAGATCTCCGACCTCACCGAAGGTCTCCTCGCTCCCTCCCGCGTCGCGGACGTACAACGGCACCTCGACACCTGCCAGCTCTGCACTGACGTGTACGACTCCCTTGAGGAGATCCGGGGCCTGCTCGGTTCCCTCCCCGGCCCGGCGCGTATGCCCTCCGATGTGGTTGGCCGCATCGATGCCGCCCTGGCAGCGGAAGCTCTGCTGAGTACCACGGCACTCGGTGGTGACGGGTCCGCGAAGGACGACCGCGCGGTTTCACGTGAAACATCGACCGCTGGCGTGCTCCTTGCATCTCCCGGCTCAGGAGCTTCCGCAGACCGCCCCTCGGGACCTCGTGCGGCCACCGGCCCCGGACGCGCCCACCGACTACGCCATGGACGTGGCAGGGTGGCCTTGATCGGCACGGCTTTCACGGCTGCCGCTCTGGGACTGGGCGCGATTCTCCTGCAGACGACCGGCAACGACAGCACGGGCAAGAGTTCTCAGGCCGAAGCGACGGAGTCGGGTTCGGCGGTCACCTTCTCCGAAGGAACGTTGGAGAACCAGGTCACTGAGCTCCTTGCGAAGGAAAAGGGTGCAGGTGCCCCCTCCGTAGACGGAGGCTCCTTGGGCATCGGATCTCATGACACCGATTCCGAGTCCCCCGGAGTCGGCACGTTCTTCACGCCCTCCGTGACCGTCCCTCAATGTGTCCAGGCAGCGACGGACAACAGCGGAGCAGTTCTCGCCGCCGAGTCGGGCACCTACAAGGGCACCAGCGTCTATCTCGTCGTACAGCCTGACGCGTCCGACAGCGCGAAGGTCGCGGCTTATATCGTCGACGCCGCGTGTGTGAAGCAGGACTCGGCATCCCCGGGAAAGCTCTTGCTGACGCAGTCGTACACCCATTCCTGAAGGGTTCGGAGCCGAACGAGTCCTTGCCCAGGCGCCGCATGGTCTGTCTCTGCGATCTCAGGACTCCGTGTGCCCGGACACAGCGGGAATGCTGGCCCCTTAGGATCCGTTGGGTGGGGTGTGAGTCCTGAGAGAGGCTCCCACCTGCAGTACGCAGCAGTCTCCAGAGACGAGGAATCAAGCCGTGACCGACGTCCGTAACGTGATCATCATCGGCTCCGGGCCCGCCGGCTACACGGCAGCGCTGTACACCGCACGCGCGTCGCTGAAGCCCCTGGTGTTCGAGGGCGCCGTCACCGCAGGCGGTGCGCTGATGAACACCACCGAGGTGGAGAACTTCCCCGGCTTCCAGGACGGCATCATGGGCCCGGAGCTCATGGACAACATGCGCGCCCAGGCCGAGCGCTTCGGTGCCGAGCTCGTTCCGGACGACGTCGTCGCTGTCGACCTGACAGGCGAGATCAAGACCGTCACGGACACCGCCGGAACCGTCCACCGCGCCAAGGCAGTCATCATCACGACGGGCTCGCAGCACCGCAAGCTCGGCCTGCCCAACGAGGACGCACTCTCCGGGCGTGGTGTCTCCTGGTGTGCCACCTGTGACGGCTTCTTCTTCAAGGACCACGACATCGCAGTGATCGGTGGCGGCGACACCGCGATGGAGGAAGCCACCTTCCTCTCCCGCTTCGCCAAGTCCGTGACGATCGTCCACCGCCGTGACACGCTCCGCGCGTCCAAGGCGATGCAGGAGCGGGCCTTCGCCGACCCGAAGATCAAGTTCATCTGGGACAGCGAGATCGCTGAGATCGAGGGCGACCCGAAGCTCTCCGGTCTCAAGCTGCGCAACCTCAAGACGGGCGAGATCGCCGATCTGCCGGTGACCGGACTGTTCATCGCGATCGGCCACGACCCGCGCACCGAGCTCTTCAAGGGCCAGCTCGACCTTGACGAGGAGGGCTACCTGCAGGTCGAGGCGCCCTCGACCCGGACGAACCTGACCGGCGTCTTCGGCGCTGGTGACGTCGTCGACCACACGTACCGGCAGGCAATCACGGCCGCCGGCACCGGCTGCTCCGCCGCCCTCGACGCAGAGCGCTACCTCGCCGCCCTCGCGGACAACGAGGCTGCCACCGCGGCTGCCACTGCCTGATCCCCATCCGCCCCACCGCACCAACGAGTTAAGGAGCCCGCCGTGGCCGGCACACTCAAGAACGTGACCGACGACTCATTCGAGCAGGACGTCCTCAAGAGCGACAAGCCCGTCCTGGTGGACTTCTGGGCCGCCTGGTGCGGTCCGTGCCGCCAGATCGCGCCGTCGCTCGAGGCGATCGCCGCCGAGTACGGCGACAAGATCGAGGTCGTCAAGCTCAACATCGACGAGAACCCGGGGATCGCCGCTAAGTACGGCGTCATGTCGATCCCGACCCTGAACGTCTACCAGGGTGGCGAGGTCGCCAAGACCATCGTCGGTGCGAAGCCGAAGGCTGCGATCGTGCGTGACCTCGAAGACTTCATCGCCGAATAATCGGTGAGCCGCGGCGCGAGCGGCGCATGTTTCACGTGAAACACGAGTGGGCCGGCCCCGGAGGGCTGGCCCACTCGTGTTTGCTAGGTCGGAGCGGCCCCTGCAGGGCACGAGCGCCGGCTACAGGGGGCGGAGCGCCGGTTCCTTCTGTACGGCGCCCAGAAGGCGGTCCAGGGCCAGCTCCACGTCTTCCTTCCACGAAAGCGTCGTCCGCAGTTCCAGCCTCAGCCGCGGATGGGCGGGGTGCGGACGGACCGTCTTGAAGCCAACGGCCAGCAGATGATCGGCGGGCAGCACACAGGCCGGCTCCTTCCACCGGGCGTCACCGAAGGCCTCGATCGCCTTGAAGCCCCGACGCAGCAGATCCTTGGCGACCGTCTGGACCATCACCCGGCCGAGTCCCTGTCCCTGGTAGCCCGGCACGATAAAGGCGGTCATCAGCTGAACCGCATCCGGTGACACCGGGCTCGTGGGGAACGCCGTCGCGCGGGGGACATAGGCCGGGGGCGCGTAGAGCACGAACCCCACTGGAACCTCGTCCACGTAGACAACACGGCCGCAGGATCCCCACTCCAGCAGGACGGCGGAAATCCAGGCCTCCTTCTCCAGCTCAGGTGTGCCTGCTTCTACCGCGGCCTGCCCACTGACTGGGTCCAGCTCCCAGAAGACGCACGAGCGACAGCGTTTGGGAAGGTCCGGAAGGTTGTCCAGCGTGAGCGGTACGAGCCGTCGCCCCATGAAGGATGTTCCTCGCTTCCTTCGCCCGCGAGGTCGCGGGCGGCTGCCAGAGCGCTCCGCTCCCTGAGCAGGCTGCCGACGAACCCGCCGACCGCCCCCAGTCCCAGGCCTGCGGTCAACAGTCCGGTACGGGTCATGGATTGCACGGCCCCCGCCTCCCCAAGAAGGTGCTGCCAGGTGGATGCGCCATACCCGAACGCATCGTATCGACGATGCGATTCCATCGATACCGTCAGAAAGCAAAAGAGCGGGCCGTCTCCGGTACACACCGGACACGGCCCCCTCAGATGGTTCCGACGATCAGGGGCCCTCGCGCCACCGGGCGACTCAGGCCTCCGTGTCCTCGGAGTCGTCGTCCAGGAGACTCTTCTGAAGTACCGGTCCTTCGCCTGGTGCGAGGGAGCCGAGGATGCGCTCAAGGTCGTCCATCGAAGCGAACTCGACGGTGATCTTGCCTTTCTTCTGTCCCAGGTCGACCTTTACTCGCGTCTCGAAACGGTCCGAGAGACGCGACGCCAAGTCGCTGAGCGCCGGGGAGAGCAGCGCGCCGGCCCGCGGCCCCTTGGAGCGTGGAGCGGTCTGCGGCCTCGACCCCATGAGGGTGACGATCTCCTCGACGGCCCGCACGGAGAGCCCCTCGGCGACGATCCGGTGGGCCAGCCTGTCCTGCTCCTCCGAGTCGTCCACAGAGAGCAGCGCCCGTGCATGTCCGGCGGAGAGGACCCCGGCGGCAACACGGCGCTGAACCGCGGGCGAGAGCTTCAGCAGACGCAGGGTGTTGGAGACCTGCGGACGCGAGCGACCGATGCGGTCCGCCAACTGGTCGTGCGTGCAGTTGAAGTCCTTGAGCAGCTGGTCATAAGCCGCCGCTTCTTCCAGCGGATTCAGCTGCGCGCGGTGCAGGTTCTCCAGCAGAGCATCCAGGAGGAGCTTGTCGTCCTCCGTGGCCCGCACGATCGCCGGAATGGCCTCAAGCCCGGCCTCCCGGCATGCCCGGAAGCGCCGCTCTCCCATGATGAGTTCGTAGCGCGTCGGACCGACCTGACGCACGACGACCGGCTGGAGAAGCCCGACCTCCTTGATGGAGGTGACGAGCTCGGAAAGAGCATCCTCGTCGAACACCTCGCGGGGCTGACGCGGGTTCGGCGTGATGAAGTCGAGGGGCAGCTCGGCGAAGTGAGCACCCACAGGTGCCGGGAGCGCGTCCAGAACTCCGTTCGCCGAGAGCTCCTCGGTTTCATGTGAAACAGGCGGCAGCATGGCCACCTTCGCCGCAGCCACACCGCGCTCCGCTGTGAGCACTGGCACCGCCGATGGAGAGGTGGACGGTCCGCCCGCCGCGGAAGCCGCCTTCTCCCCTGTCGGTGCCGCAGGGATCAAGGCACCGAGTCCACGCCCCAGTCCCCGTCGTCGCTCGCTCACTGGATCCCCTCCACCATGTTCTGACCGTTCTGTACGCCCACGTGGGCAGGTTCCGCCTCATACGCCACACCGACTCCGCGGAGGGCGATTTCCCGAGCTGCCTCAAGATACGAGAGGGCACCGCTCGATCCCGGATCGTACGTCAGCACCGTCTGCCCATAGCTCGGCGCCTCGGAGATACGAACCGAGCGAGGAATGCTCGTCCGCAGCACCTCCTCGCCGAAGTGACTGCGTACCTCGTCCGCGACCTGCGACGCCAGACGCGTCCGACCGTCGTACATGGTGAGCAGGATCGTCGAGACATGGAGGTCGGGGTTGAGATGCCCCCGTACCAGGTCCACATTGCGCAGGAGCTGCCCCAGGCCTTCCAGCGCGTAGTACTCGCACTGGATGGGGATGAGGACCTCCGCGCCGGCCACCAGCGCATTGACTGTCAGGAGGCCGAGCGACGGCGGGCAGTCGATGAGGATGTAGTCCAGCGGCTGCTCGTATGCCTGGATCGCTCGTTCCAGTCGGCTCTCCCGTGCCACCAGGGACACCAGCTCGATCTCCGCTCCTGCGAGATCGATAGTGGCCGGCGCGCAGAAGAGACCCTCGACATCGGGGACCGCCTGGACGACTTCGGAGAGCGGCTTGCTGTCGATCAACACGTCGTAGATCGATGGAACTTCGGCGTGATGGTCGATGCCCAGCGCGGTGGAGGCATTGCCCTGAGGGTCGAGGTCGATCACCAGGACACGACCGCCATGCAGAGCGAGTGAGGCAGCAAGGTTGACCGTGGTGGTGGTCTTACCCACCCCGCCTTTCTGGTTGGCCACGACCATGACCCGGGTCTGTTCGGGCCGTGGCAGGCCCTCACCGGCGCGACCTAGCGCCTCCACTGCCAGTTGGGCAGCACGACCGATGGGAGTGTCGTCCATTGGAGGCGGTGTTTCACGTGAAACATCCTCCCCCATCGACTCGGTACGGGGACCGGGGACCGGATCGGTCATCGGTCCCGCGATGTTGGCGTCGGACCGCAAGGATTCACTCTCCTCGACTTCAGGCTCGCAATGAACAGAGCCTCCCATGCCTTCGGGGTCGTGAACCAGCGAGGCCCGTTCTTCTGTGGAGAAATCCACCTCTGTGGACAACTCCGCACCCTCTCGGAGTGAACCGAGAGGTTTCCGGTCCCGGGATACAGCCGCGGCCCGGCCGCGACTGATGATGCCGTGCAACAGTGAGCGACGTTTCACGTGAAACACGATGCATAGCGATTGCGGCCAACAGGGCGCGACACTCCGAGATGTGTAGGTTTGGCAGCTTGTGTGGAGTACCGCTCGTCGTCAGGACGGATCAGCGATAGTGACAAAAAACTCCCAGCTCCGCATGGCGGAACCGGGAGTCCAACGTCCATTCAGCCCCCTCGGGCTCAGCGTCGACGCCGTGTCCGCCCGATCCGGGCGGCCTTTGCTCGCTTGGCTGCAAAGCGCACACCGCCGGGACTCTCACCGACTTCGACCCGCACGACGGTGGAGAGCGGATCCACCACTCCCTCTCCGACATGGAGCACAGAGGTCTGGGCGGCACCGAGCTTACTGAGCGCGGTTGCGGCGCTCTTCAGCTCCTCCTCAGCGGTGTCGCCCTTGAGGGCGAGCATCTCGCCGTAAGGACGCAGCAGGGGGATGCCCCAGGCAGCCAGGCGGTCCAGAGGTGCCACTGCGCGCGCGGTCACCACGTGAACGGGCGGGAGCTTGCCCATGACCTCCTCTGCACGGCCCCGGACGACCGTCACATGGTCGAGACCCAGCAGTTCCACAACCTCGGTCAGGAAAGTCGTGCGGCGTAGCAGCGGCTCCAGCAATGTGATCTTGAGGTCCTCACGCACGAGCGCCAACGGAATGCCCGGCAGCCCGGCACCCGAGCCGACATCGCACACCGTCACCCCTTCGGGTACGACCTCGGAGAGCACCGCGCAGTTCAGCAGGTGCCGCTCCCACAGTCGGGGCACTTCGCGCGGGCCGATCAGCCCCCGCTGCACTCCTGCCTCGGCCAAGAGCTCCGCGTACCGGACCGCGTCCGCGAAGCGATGACCGAAAACCTCACGCGCCTGCTCGGGCGCGGGAGGAAGCTCCGCTGCCTCCGTCACGGGGACCGTCCTTCCGTACCGCATAAGCGCATTGAGCGCTGATCACCAGGACCATCAGGGACTACCGGCTACTGCCCGGCACCACCAGGGACCTACGGGCACCACCGGGAACTACCAGGCTGACAAGATTCGGCCCCGCCTGCGCAACAGACGGGGCCGATGGAACGTACGAACCGATCAGGCAGGAAGCACGACGACGAAACGCTGGGGCTCCTCGCCCTCGGACTCGCTGCGCAGCCCCGCGGCCTTGACCGCGTCGTGCACGACCTTGCGCTCGAAGGGCGTCATCGGGTTCATCTTGACAGGCTCGCCCGAGCTCTTGACCTCGGCCGCGGCCTTGGCGCCCAGCTCGGAGAGCTCCTCGCGCTTCCTCGCGCGGTAGCCCGCGATGTCCAGCATGAGGCGGCTGCGGTCGCCGGTCTCCCGGTGTACCGCCAGGCGCGTGAGCTCCTGCAGGGCTTCCAGCACCTCGCCGTCCCGGCCGACCAGCTTGTTCAGATCGCGACCGCCGGAGTCGCTGATGATCGAGACAGCGGCGCGGTCGGCCTCGACGTCCATGTCGATGTCGCCGTCGAGATCGGCGATGTCGAGCAGACCCTCAAGGTAGTCCGCCGCGATCTCGCCCTCCTGCTCAAGGCGGCTCAGGGTGTCGCCCTCGGCGGCAGCGGAGGTGGTGCCTTCCGTCACGGGATGGACTCCTTCTTACTTCTTGGACGGGGACTTGGGCCGTTGAGGGCCCTTGCGCTGTCCGGACTGGGCTTTGCTGCGGGTACCGGAGCCGGGCTGCTTGCCGCCCGCGGCCGGCTTGGCGGCGTTGGGCTTGGCGTCCTGCGGCTCGTCGGACTTGCTCAGCGAGGTCTTCGGCTCCGGCTCGTCGGCTGCCTTGGCCGCACCCGCCTGACGCTGGGACTTGGACTGCCGCTTCGGCTGCTGCCTCTTGGGGGCGCCGCCCGCGGTCGTCGGGGTGCCGTCCTCGGCCTCGGTGACGGCTTCACTCACGCCCTTCGCCACGGTGCCGTCGGCCTGGGCCGTCAGGCCCGCCTTCGTCAGAGCGTTGATGAACTTGCGCTCGTGCTCGTTGCGGTCGCGGCCCTTGGCCACGATCGCCTTGACTACGGCCTTCTCACCACGGCCGCGCGTCTTCTCGTGGTGCGTGACGTGCTTCTCCAGGCGCTCCAGGTAAGCGGCCTGGGCCTTGCTGCCCGGCGTCGGGTTGTTCCGGATGACGTACATCTGCTGGCCCATGGTCCACACGTTGGTGGTCAGCCAGTAGACGAGGACACCGACCGGGAAGTTGATGCCGAAGATGGCGAACATGACCGGGAAGACGTACATCAGCATCTTCTGCTGCTGCATGAAGGGCGTCTTGACGGACATGTCGACGTTCTTCGTCATCAGCTGACGCTGCGTGTAGAACTGCGACGCCGACATCAGCACGATCATGATCGCGGTGACGACACGGACATCGGTGAGGGATGCGCCGAGCGCCTCCACCTTCGATGTGCCGTCCGTGAACTTCGCGGCGAGCGGGGCACCGAAGATGTGGGCCTTCTGGGCACTGGCCAGCAGGGAGTCGTTGATCACGCCGATGGTCTTGTTCGACGCGATGCCGTTGAGCACGTGGTAGAGAGCGAAGAAGAACGGGGACTGCGCCAGGATGGGAAGGCACGAGGACAGCGGGTTGGTACCCGAATCCTTGTACAGCTTCATCATCTCTTCGGACTGACGCTGTTTGTCGTTCTTGTAGCGCTCCTGGATCTTCTTCATCTCGGGCTGCAGCGTCTGCATCGCCCGAGTGGCCTTGATCTGCTTCACGAAGAGCGGGATCAGGCAGATGCGGATCAAGATCACCAGGGACACGATGGACAGGCCCCAGGCCCAGCCCGTATCGGCGCCGAAGATCTTGCCGTACACGGAGTGGAACTGGACGATGACCCAGGAGACGGGTGTCGTGATGAAGCTGAACAGACTGGCAATCGTGTCCACTAATCAGGCTCCTTGAGCATGGGACGGGGTCTCGGCGGCCGGGCTCGAGGGGTGGTCGGACATACCGTGCCCCTCGATGGCCGGTTCGGCGGCGGAGGTCCCGCCCTTGCGTGCACGCCAGGCGTTACGCAACATTTCGTGCCACCGCGGACGCCTGCGCGGCGGGACATGGTCCACACCGCCCAGCGACCACGGATTGCACCGG
The DNA here is from genome assembly GCF_042871385.1 of Streptomyces sp. NPDC005808. Taxonomy (NCBI): domain Bacteria; kingdom Bacillati; phylum Actinomycetota; class Actinomycetes; order Kitasatosporales; family Streptomycetaceae; genus Streptomyces; species Streptomyces sp. NPDC005808. The sequence continues at coordinate 280,528 of NZ_JBIAIK010000008.1, forward strand.
AGGATGCGCCAGGCGGTGAGTGCCGTTCCCTTGATCGCACCATGCCGGTCGATGGCCTGGTAGCCGTAGTGGGAACACGACGGGTAGTACTTGCAGACCGGCCCCAGGAGCGGGCTGATCGTCCACTGGTACAGCTTGATGAGAGCCAGCAGCGGGTACTTCATCGCGCGCCCCCTCCCAGCAGCCGCTGAAGGGCGGCATCCAGGTCTCGGGCCAGCTGTTCATGGTCGGCGTCACCCGCACCGGGCAACGCTCGTACGACTACCAGGCTACCGGTGGGCAGCAGGGCCACTCGGTCACGCATCAGATGGCGAAGCCGGCGCTTCACCTTGTTGCGTACGACAGCTCCGCCCACGGCTTTGCTCACGACGAAACCCGCACGCGTCGGGGGAGCGCTCTCCCCAGGCGCGTGCGGGTCCGGTACACCGCTACGTAGATGGACGACGAGGAGCGGGCGTCCGGCCCGGCGTCCTCGGCGTACCGCGGTCGCGAAGTCCTCGCGCCGCCTCAGCCGATGCTCGGTAGGCAGCACGACGTCATGACCTGTAAGTGATCAGGCGGACAGGCTGGATCGGCCCTTGCCACGACGGTTCGCGAGAATCGCGCGGCCGGCACGGGTGCGCATCCGCAGGCGGAAGCCGTGGGTCTTGGCGCGACGACGGTTGTTCGGCTGGAAGGTGCGCTTGCTCACTCGGGGGCTCCAGAAATAATCGGTGGTGGCGGGATGCCGTCCTGGCTGTCACCGTGCGCCCACGAGTAGCTCGTACACGCCCGAGTGCACCGCTTCCCAATCACTCGAAGTGACCTGTGCCCATCGGAGGCAGGCGGCAGCAGCCATCGACAACTCGACCTGGTCACGGTACGCGCGGCTACGCCATCCGGTCAAACCAGTACCTGCCAGGAGACACTATCCACAGGCTGGGGACAACAACTTGAACCGCAGCGGTCGCCCTGACTACCGTGGCCAGACTCCGATTCGTTCCCTTCTCACCGCCCCAGCGGCTTTGTCCCCACCGCTCCAGCAGCTTTGCTCCCACCGCCCCACCCGAGTGATCTTCCCAACCTGCTCCCAGAACCACACGTTCGTGGGACCCATGAGAGAGCGTGCCCTGTGGCTGACGTACCTGCCGATCTTGCCGCAGTGTGGCCACGAGTAATGGAGCAACTTCTCGGCGAGGGCCGCGGTCAGGGTGTCGAGGCGAAGGACGAGCACTGGATCAAGCGCTGCCAGCCCCTGGCTCTGGTCGCGGACACCGCACTCCTCGCGGTCCCCAACGAGTTCGCGAAGGGCGTACTGGAAGGCCGTCTCGCGCCGATCGTCAGCGAGACCCTGAGCCGCGAGTGCGGCCGCCCGATCCGCATCGCCATCACCGTCGACGACTCCGCCGGCGGACCGCCGGTGCCCGCCCAGCCCCGGTACGAGGAGTCCGAGCCTCCCTCGGGGCAGGGCCAGAGCCAGCCCCGCGACTCGTACGACGGTCAGACCCGCGACGACCGGAGCCCGTACGACAACCAGACGCGCGACGAGCGACCCCCGTACGACAGCCAGGGGCGCGACGAGCGACCCCCCTACGACAGCCAGGCACGCGACGAGCGGAACCCCTACGACAGTCAGCGCCGCGACGGATACGACGGGTACGGCCGCCACCGCGCCGACGACCACAGGTCCGGCCGCTCCGACCAACTCCCCGGGGCCCCCGGTGACCAGCTCCCGAGCGCCCGCCCCGCCTACCCCGACTACCAGCGGCCCGAGCCCGGCGCCTGGCCGCGTCACCAGGACGACTACGGCTGGCAGCAGCAGCGCCTCGGGTTCCCGGAGCGCGACCCATACGCCTCGCCCCCGCAGGACTACCGGCCGCAGTCCATGGACCGCCCGCCTTACGAGCAGCAGCGCCCTGACTACGACCAGCAGCGTTCCGACTACGACCAGCGCCCCGACCGCCGTGATCTTCAGGACCCGAGCGTCGGCAGCGGCCACATGCACCGCGGCGGCCCCTCGCTGCCCTCATCCAGCGGCGCCCCGGGCCCGCTGGCCGCGCAGCCCGCACCGGCGAGTGGTCCGGGCGAGCCCACCGCGCGCCTCAACCCGAAGTACCTCTTCGACACCTTCGTCATCGGCGCCTCGAACCGCTTCGCGCACGCCGCCGCGGTCGCCGTGGCCGAGGCACCGGCGAAGGCATACAACCCGCTCTTCATCTACGGGGAGTCCGGTCTCGGCAAGACGCACCTGCTGCACGCGATCGGGCACTACGCACGCAGCCTCTACCCGGGCACGCGGGTGCGGTACGTGAGCTCGGAGGAGTTCACGAACGAGTTCATCAACTCCATCCGCGACGGCAAGGGCGACAGCTTCCGCAAGCGGTACCGCGAGATGGACATCCTGCTCGTCGACGACATCCAGTTCCTGGCGGACAAGGAGTCGACACAGGAGGAGTTCTTCCACACCTTCAACACGCTCCACAACGCGAACAAGCAGATCGTGCTCTCCAGTGACCGGCCGCCCAAGCAGCTGGTCACCCTCGAGGACCGGCTGCGGAACCGTTTCGAGTGGGGTCTGATCACGGACGTCCAGCCACCCGAGCTGGAGACCCGAATCGCCATCCTTCGTAAGAAGGCGGTGCAGGAACAGCTCAACGCCCCGCCGGAGGTGCTGGAGTTCATCGCGTCCCGCATCTCGCGGAACATCCGCGAGCTGGAGGGCGCGCTGATCCGGGTGACGGCGTTCGCGTCGCTCAACCGGCAACCGGTGGACCTCGGCCTGACGGAGATCGTCCTCAAGGACCTGATCCCCGGCGGCGAGGACTCGTCTCCGGAGATCACCGCGCCGGCCATCATGGCGGCCACCGCCGACTACTTCGGGCTCACGGTGGACGACCTGTGCGGCTCCTCTCGCAGCCGCGTCCTGGTGACGGCACGCCAGATCGCCATGTACCTCTGCCGCGAGCTCACCGACCTCTCACTGCCGAAGATCGGCGCACAGTTCGGCGGCCGCGACCACACGACCGTGATGCACGCCGACCGCAAGATTCGCGCGCTCATGGCCGAGCGCCGCTCCATCTACAACCAGGTCACCGAGCTCACGAACCGCATCAAGAACGGCTGACAGCGACGGCGAAAGAGACCGTCGTACGTCGCTGAGGGCGCCCCGGGACACCTTCCCGAGGGCGCCTTTCGCCGTTTCCGGACCCGTTTCCGGACCCGTTTCCGGACCCGTCCCGGACCGTCCCGGACCGTCCCGGAGGCGCGCCTGCCGAGGTCTTCAGACGTGTACAGACGTCTACGGAGGCCGCCCGGAGCCGTTCTCGTACCCGTGCCGAGGGCCTCGCCGACGTTTTCGTACGCCCACGGAGGGCGCCCTTTCGTCGATCGACGGTCATCCTCTGTTCGATTACGAGCCGGGTTACGGCCACTCTCCACAGATTCGGTGACTTTCCGGCGTCCACACCCTGGGGACTGGGAAGTTGTCCAGATCGTGTCCACAGGCCGCCCTGTTGGAATGTCATCAGACCAGGTCACCCGCTTGTGGATTGGTGGACGAACATTCTCCACAGGCTGTGGACGAAGAAAAGATCCACAGGGTGTGTGCCAAGTTGTCCACCGCCGACCCACAGGCGGGGCCGAGTTGTCCCCAGCGATCTCCAGCTTCTCCACACCTCTGTCCACTGTTCGGCAACCCGACGCGCCCTCTCACCGTGTCGAGTGAAAGGCATCACACCAGGGTGTCCGGTTGCCCTGTGGGGAACGTGGGCAAATCTGGGGACGGCGCTGGGGAGAAGTGACCTCCGCCTGTGCATCGAGTGTGCAGAACTTTTCGCCGTCCACAGAAGAGCCTGGTTTTCCACCGCTCCCACCCACAGGGTCAGTGGACAAAAAATCGCCTCTGAGCTGCGGAAACAGGGTTATCCACGGTTTCCACAGGCCCTACTACTAAGACCAACTAGAGAGAGCCTGAGAGTCGATTCGAAGTGGGGGCTGTGCACAACTCCCGCTCGGAGCCTCCGGTGCGGCTCGGCACGACTTGACCCCGAGGGGCACCGACTGTCAGTGCTGTGCGTCAGACTGGTCCCCGGTGTCCTGCCCATCCCTGGGTCGAACGACACCGAGTCAGATGACGAAGGCCAGCAGGGCGAGAGCGCCGGCAACAGACGGAGGCGGCAACGGTGAAGATCCGGGTGGAACGCGACGTACTCGCGGAGGCAGTGGCCTGGGCGGCACGCAGCCTCCCGGCCCGTCCGCCGGCTCCTGTGCTCGCCGGCCTGCTCCTGAAGGCCGAGGAGGGCGCCCTGAGCCTCTCCAGCTTCGACTACGAGGTCTCGGCACGGGTCTCGGTGGACGCCGAGATCGACGAGGAAGGCACGGTGCTCGTCTCCGGCCGCCTGCTCGCCGACATCTGCCGCGCCCTCCCCAACCGGCCGGTGGAGATCTCCACAGACGGTGTACGGGCGAGCGTGGTCTGCGGCTCCTCGCGATTCACACTCCACACCCTCCCTGTGGAGGAGTACCCGGCGCTGCCGCAGATGCCGTCGGCGACCGGCACCGTCCCTGGCGAGGTCTTCGCCTCCGCGGCCGCCCAGGTGGCCATCGCGGCCGGCCGCGACGACACCCTGCCCGTCCTCACCGGCGTCCGCATCGAGATCGAGGGCGACACGGTCACCCTCGCCTCCACCGACCGCTACCGCTTCGCGGTCCGTGAGTTCCTGTGGAAGCCGGAGAACCCCGAGGCGTCCGCGGTGGCCCTGGTGCCCGCCAAGACGCTCCTGGACACCGCCAAGGCCCTTACGAGCGGCGACAGCGTGATCCTGGCGCTGTCCGGCTCCGGTGCCGGCGAGGGCCTGATCGGCTTCGAGGGCGCGGGGCGGCGCACGACCACCCGGCTGCTCGAAGGTGACCTCCCGAAGTACCGCTCGCTGTTCCCGACCGAGTTCAACTCGATCGCCGTCATCGAGACCGCCCCCTTCGTCGAGGCCGTCAAGCGTGTGGCCCTGGTAGCCGAGCGGAACACGCCGGTGCGGCTGAGCTTCGAGCAGGGCGTGCTGATCCTGGAGGCGGGCTCCAGCGACGACGCACAGGCTGTGGAGAGGGTCGACGCCCAGCTGGAGGGTGACGACGTCTCGATCGCCTTCAACCCGACGTTCCTGCTCGACGGCCTGAGCGCCATCGACTCGCCGGTCGCCCAGCTCTCCTTCACGACGTCCACGAAGCCCGCGCTGCTGAGTGGCAAGCCCGCCCTGGACGCCGAGGCGGACGAGGCCTACAAGTACCTGATCATGCCGGTGCGCCTCAGCGGCTGACGCGCGACGGCCGGCCCATCGGCCGCCGAAGTCGCAGGTGGGGCGTACATCTGAGCGGGTGTGCCCACAGGTGTACGTGAGCTCCCCCACTGCCCGAAAGGCGTGGGAGGGACCCCCAGGTTTAGGCTCGGAGGCAGGTACGAGAGTGCCCTCACGCCACGTCGCAAACCTAAGGAACAACTGATGGAGCTCGGTCTCGTCGGCCTCGGCAAGATGGGCGGCAACATGCGCGAGCGGATCCGCCGCGCAGACCACACCGTCGTCGGATACGACCGCAACCCGGACCTCGCCGACGTGAGCAGCCTGGAAGAGCTTGTGAGCAAGCTCGAAGGCCCGCGGGTGGTGTGGGTGATGGTCCCGGCGGGCGCGGCGACGCAGTCCACCATCGACGAGCTGGCCGCGCTTCTGTCGCCCGGTGACGTGGTCGTGGACGGCGGGAACTCCCGCTGGACGGACGACGAGAAGCACGCCGTCGAACTCGGCATCAAGGGCATCGGCTTCGTCGACGCGGGCGTCTCGGGCGGCGTGTGGGGCCTGGACAACGGCTACGCACTGATGGTCGGCGGCGACGCCGGGAACATCGCGAAGGTCCAGCCGGTCTTCGACGCCCTCAAGCCCGAGGGCGACTTCGGCTTCGTCCACGCCGGCAAGGTCGGCGCGGGCCACTTCTCCAAGATGGTCCACAACGGCATCGAGTACGCCATGATGCAGGCCTACGCCGAGGGCTGGGAACTCCTGGAGAAGGTCGACTCCGTCACCGACGTACGCGAAGTCTTCCGCTCCTGGCAGGAAGGCACCGTCATCCGCTCCTGGCTGCTCGACCTCGCCGTCAACGCCCTCGACAAGGACGAGCACCTCGACAAGCTCCGCGGCTTCGCCGAGGACTCCGGCGAGGGCCGCTGGACCGTCGAGGCAGCCATCGACAACTCCGTCCCGCTGCCCGCGATCACCGCCTCACTCTTCGCCCGCTTCGCCTCCCGCCAGGACGACTCACCACAGATGAAGATGGTCGCGGCACTGCGCAACCAGTTCGGCGGCCACGCCGTCGAGAAGAAGTAATCCACAGATCCACAGGCCGAGGGGCCCGCGGATCCACAACCTGGGGGAGGTCGGCGAACGACCATGCACGTCACGCATCTGTCGCTTGCCGACTTCCGTTCCTACGCCCAGGTGGAGGTCCCGCTCGACCCGGGTGTCACCGCGTTCGTGGGCCCCAACGGACAGGGCAAGACGAACCTGGTCGAGGCGGTCGGCTATCTCGCGACCCTCGGCAGCCACCGCGTCTCCTCCGACGCCCCGCTGGTGCGCATGGGTGCCGACCGCGCGATCATCAGGGCCAATGTTCGCCAGGGCGAGCGCCAGCAGCTCATCGAGCTGGAGCTGAATCCTGGCAAGGCGAATCGTGCCCGCATCAACAGGTCGTCGCAGGTCAGACCCCGTGACGTGCTCGGCATCGTACGGACCGTGCTGTTTGCTCCCGAGGATCTCGCCCTGGTCAAGGGTGACCCCGGCGAGCGGCGCCGCTTCCTCGACGAGCTGATCACCGCCCGCTCCCCGCGCATGGCGGGCGTCCGCTCCGACTACGACCGGGTCCTCAGGCAGCGCAACACGCTCCTGAAGTCGGCCGCACTGGCCAGGCGGCACGGCGGCCGCACCATGGACCTGTCCACCCTCGACGTCTGGGACCAGCACCTCGCGCGCGTGGGCGCCGAACTGCTCGCCCAGCGCCTCGACCTGATCTCCGCGATCCAGCCGCTGTCCGACAAGGCGTACGAGCAGCTGGCGCCCGGCGGCGGCCCGATCGCGCTGGAGTACAAGCCCTCCTCGCCCGAAATCGTCGGCCACGCGCGCGAGGAGCTGTACGAGCAGCTGATGGCCGCCCTCCTGGAGGCCCGTAAGCAGGAGATCGAGCGGGGGATCACCCTGGTGGGCCCCCACCGGGACGAACTGCTGCTCAAGCTCGGCCAGCTGCCCGCGAAGGGATATGCGTCACACGGCGAGTCCTGGTCGTACGCGCTGGCGCTGCGTCTGGCCTCGTACGACCTCCTCAGGTCCGAGGGCAACGAGCCGGTGCTGGTTCTGGACGACGTGTTCGCCGAGCTGGACACCCGCAGGAGAGAACGGCTTGCGGAACTCGTCGCTCCGGGCGAGCAGGTGCTGGTGACCGCCGCGGTCGACGACGACGTACCCGGCGTACTGACGGGGACGCGGTACTCCGTGTCCGAGGGCGGGGTGGAGCGCGTATGACGGAGAACACACCCGACCCGGGAGCGGCACCCAAGGTGCCCGAGCCGTCCGGCGTCGACCTCGCGCGGGTGGCCCTGCGCGCCGCGAAGGAACAGGCACGCGCGCGTGGGGATGCCGCTCAGCAGAAGAAGCAGGCACGGCGCGGTGGCGGGCTGCGCTCCGGCGCGCGCGCCGACGGGCGCGACCCCATGGCGCTCGGTGCCGCCATCAACCGGCTGCTCACCGAGCGCGGCTGGGAGAGCCCGGCCGCGGTGGGCGGCGTGATGGGGCGCTGGCCGGAGATCGTCGGCGAGGACCTGGCCAAGCACTGTGTTCCGCTGCGGTACGACGACGATCCGGCCGAGCGGGTGCTGACCGTGCAGTGCGACTCGACCGCCTGGGCGACGCAGTTGCGCCTGCTCGCCCCGGAGTTGGTGAAACGGCTGAATCAGGACCTCGGGCACGGCGCGGTGCGGCTGATCAAGGTGCAGGGTCCCGGAGGTCCCCCCCGCCGCTTCGGTCCCCTGCGTGCCCCCGGGAGCAAGGGCCCCGGCGATACCTACGGGTGATCGGCACAGGCCCGGATCCGTCGGCAACGGTTGACCGGGTGCGGTTGCGAACGCCGACCTGACTCGGCAGTAGCGAAGGGTTGACACCCGGAAGCGCTGAGTGCCGCTGTAAGCCTCTTTGGGCCCGGGTCCGCATATGGGGAGTCGGCCGAGACCGGTTCAGGGCGGCACATGCGGACTCAGGTACCGGCAAACCCCCATCACTGTCGGCGCTACCGGTAGACTGGAAGCTAATCCCGCCCCACTTGTGGGACACACCGAGCAACGCTGACTAGGGCTTACCAACGCAACACGCCGCAGCCGCTCCGGCCACCCGCCGGAGTTTGGCTTGTGCTGTGCCAGAAAGGGCGCTTCGTGGCCGATTCCGGCAACCCCAACGAGAACATCCCGTCCACCGACGCAGGCGTGAACGGCGAGGCAGTCTCCTCGAACGGCGAGGTCCCCGCCTCGTACGACGCCAACGCCATCACCGTCCTCGAGGGTCTGGACGCGGTCCGCAAGCGACCCGGCATGTACATCGGCTCGACCGGTGAGCGCGGCCTGCACCACCTGGTGCAGGAGGTCGTGGACAACTCCGTCGACGAGGCGCTGGCCGGTCATGCGGACACGATCGACGTGACGATCCTGGCCGACGGCGGCGTGCGAGTCATCGACAACGGTCGCGGCATCCCGGTCGGCATCGTCCCGTCCGAGGGCAAGCCCGCCGTCGAGGTCGTGCTGACCGTGCTGCACGCGGGCGGCAAGTTCGGCGGCGGCGGCTACGCGGTCTCCGGCGGTCTGCACGGCGTGGGCGTCTCCGTCGTCAACGCGCTGTCCACGAAGGTCGCCGTCGAGGTCAAGACCGACGGTTACCGCTGGACGCAGGACTACAAGCTGGGCGTCCCCACCGCTCCGCTGGCACGCAACGAAGAGACCGACGAGACCGGCACGACGGTCACCTTCTGGGCCGACCCGGACATTTTCGAGACCACCGACTACTCCTTCGAGACGCTGTCGCGGCGCCTCCAGGAGATGGCGTTCCTCAACAAGGGTTTGACCATCAAACTCACTGATGAGCGCGAGTCGGCGAAGGCCACCGCCGGTGCCGACGAGGCCGGTGCGGACGAGATCGCCGAGGTCAAGACCGTCACGTACCACTACGCGGGCGGCATCGTCGACTTTGTGAAGTACCTGAACTCCCGCAAGGGAGACGTCGTCCACGACACGGTGATCGACATCGAGGCCGAGGACAAGGAGCGCCTGCTCTCCCTCGAGGTCGCGATGCAGTGGAACAGCGGCTACAGCGAGGGTGTGTACTCCTTCGCCAACACCATCCACACGCACGAGGGCGGCACCCACGAAGAGGGCTTCCGGGCCGCTCTGACTGGTCTGATCAACCGGTATGCGCGCGACAAGAAGCTGCTGCGCGAGAAGGACGACAACCTCACGGGAGACGACATCCGCGAGGGTCTGACCGCGATCATCTCGGTCAAGCTCGGTGAGCCGCAGTTCGAGGGCCAGACCAAGACCAAGCTGGGCAACACCGAGGCGAAGACCTTCGTACAGAAGGTCGTGCACGAGCGTCTGACGGACTGGCTGGACCGCAACCCGAACGAGGCTTCGGACATCATCCGCAAGTCCATCCAGGCGGCCACCGCGCGCGTGGCGGCCCGCAAGGCGCGTGACCTCACCCGCCGCAAGGGGCTGCTGGAATCGGCGTCCCTGCCGGGCAAGCTCTCCGACTGCCAGTCGAACGACCCCACCAAGTGCGAGATCTTCATCGTCGAGGGTGACTCCGCCGGTGGCTCGGCCAAGTCCGGCCGCAACCCGCAGTACCAGGCGATCCTTCCGATCCGAGGCAAGATCCTCAACGTCGAGAAGTCGCGGATCGACAAGATCCTGCAGAACCAGGAGATCCAGGCGCTGATCTCGGCCTTCGGTACCGGAGTCCACGAGGATTTCGACATCGAGAAGCTCCGCTATCACAAGATCATTTTGATGGCGGACGCCGACGTCGACGGCCAGCACATCAACACCCTGCTGCTGACGTTCCTGTTCCGCTTCATGCGGCCACTGGTCGAGGCCGGGCACGTGTTCCTCTCGCGTCCGCCGCTCTACAAGATCAAGTGGGGCCGCGAGGACTTCGAGTACGCCTACTCGGACCGTGAGCGCGACGCGCTGATCGAGCTCGGCAAGCAGGCCGGCAAGCGCATCCGCGAGGACTCGGTCCAGCGCTTCAAGGGTCTCGGCGAGATGAACGCCGAGGAGCTGCGCATCACGACCATGGACCAGGAGCACCGCGTCCTCGGCCAGGTCACTCTCGACGACGCCGCCCAGGCCGACGACCTGTTCTCGGTCCTCATGGGCGAGGACGTCGAGGCGCGCCGCGCGTTCATCCAGCGCAACGCCAAGGACGTCCGTTTCCTCGACATCTGAGTCGGTCTCAGCTGACCGCACCAGAAAGGATCTTGACCAGCAATGACCGACGAGAACACTCCCAGTACGCCTGAAGAGGGTGCCATCGCCCAGCGTGTCGAGCCCGTCGGGCTCGAGACCGAGATGCAGCGCTCCTACCTCGACTACGCGATGTCCGTCATCGTGTCGCGCGCGCTGCCCGACGTACGGGACGGTCTCAAGCCTGTCCACCGCCGCGTCCTGTACGCCATGTACGACGGCGGCTACCGGCCCGAGAAGGGCTTCTACAAGTGCGCCCGCGTCGTCGGCGACGTCATGGGCAACTACCACCCGCACGGCGACTCCTCGATCTACGACGCGCTGGTCCGCCTCGCGCAGCCGTGGTCGATGCGGATGCCGCTCGTGGACTCCAACGGCAACTTCGGTTCCCCGGGCAATGACCCGGCCGCCGCCATGCGGTACACCGAGTGCAAGCTGATGCCGCTCTCCATGGAGATGGTCCGTGACATCGACGAAAACACCGTCGACTTCACGGACAACTACGACGGCCGCTCCCAGGAGCCGACCGTCCTGCCGGCCCGCTTCCCGAACCTGCTGATCAACGGCTCGGCGGGCATCGCGGTCGGCATGGCGACGAACATCCCGCCGCACAACCTCCGCGAGGTCGCGGCGGGCGCCCAGTGGTACCTGGAGAACCCCGAGGCTTCCCACGAGGAGCTCCTGGACGCCCTGATCGAGCGCATCAAGGGCCCCGATTTCCCCAGTGGCGCTCTGGTCGTGGGCCGAAAGGGCATCGAGGAGGCGTACCGCACGGGTCGTGGCTCCATCACGATGCGCGCGGTCATCGAGGTCGAGGAGATCCAGAACCGCCAGTGTCTGGTGGTCACCGAACTCCCCTACCAGGTCAACCCGGACAACCTCGCGCAGAAGATCGCCGACCTTGTCAAGGACGGCAAGGTCGGCGGCATCGCCGACGTCCGCGACGAGACGTCCTCGCGCACCGGCCAGCGCCTGGTCATCGTCCTGAAGCGGGACGCGGTCGCCAAGGTCGTACTGAACAACCTCTACAAGCACACCGATCTGCAGTCGAACTTCAGCGCCAACATGCTGGCGCTGGTCGACGGCGTCCCGCGCACGCTGTCGCTCGACGCGTTCATCCGCCACTGGGTGACGCACCAGATCGAGGTCATCGTCCGCCGTACGAAGTTCCGGCTGCGCAAGGCCGAGGAGCGCGCGCACATCCTGCGTGGCCTCCTGAAGGCCCTGGACGCCATCGACGAGGTCATTGCGTTGATCCGGCGCAGCGACACCGTGGAGATCGCGCGTGAGGGCCTGATGGGCCTCCTGGAGATCGACGAGATCCAGGCGAACGCCATCCTTGAGATGCAGCTGCGCCGACTGGCCGCTCTGGAGCGTCAGAAGATCGTCCAGGAGCACGACGAACTCCAGGCGAAGATCACCGAGTACAACGCGATTCTCGCCTCGCCGGTCCGGCAGCGGCAGATCATCAGCGAGGAACTCACCGCGATCGTCGACAAGTTCGGCGACGACCGCCGCTCCAAGCTGATTCCCTTCGACGGCGACATGTCCATGGAGGACCTGATCGCCGAAGAGGACATCGTCGTCACCATCACGCGCGGCGGCTACATCAAGCGCACCAAGACCGAGGACTACCGCTCGCAGAAGCGCGGCGGCAAGGGCGTACGCGGCGCGAAGCTGAAGCAGGACGACATCGTCGACCACTTCTTCGTGTCGACGACGCACCACTGGCTGCTGTTCTTCACCAACAAGGGCCGCGTCTACCGTGCGAAGGCGTACGAGCTTCCGGACGCCGGCCGTGACGCGCGCGGCCAGCACGTCGCCAACCTGCTGGCCTTCCAGCCGGACGAGCAGATCGCGCAGATCCTCGCGGTCCGTGACTATGAAGCGGCGCCCTACCTGATCCTGGCCACCAAGGGAGGCCTGGTGAAGAAGACGCCTCTTAAGGATTACGATTCCCCGCGTTCGGGCGGCGTCATCGCGATCAATCTCCGCGAAACGGAGGACGGTTCCGACGACGAACTGATCGGAGCCGAACTCGTTTCGGCCGAAGATGATCTGCTTCTGATCAGCAAGAAGGCACAGTCGATCAGGTTCACGGCGACGGATGACGCGCTGCGACCGATGGGCCGTGCGACCTCGGGTGTCAAGGGCATGAGTTTCCGCGAGGGCGACCAGCTGCTCTCGATGAATGTTGTTCGACCCGGTACGTTCGTGTTCACTGCCACAGACGGTGGGTACGCGAAGCGGACCAACGTCGACGAATACCGCGTCCAGGGTCGCGGTGGCCTGGGCATCAAGGCCGCCAAGATCGTCGAGGACCGTGGTTCTCTGGTGGGCGCGTTGGTGGTCGAGGAGACCGATGAGATTCTCGCCATCACGCTGTCCGGTGGCGTGATTCGTACGCGAGTCAACGAGGTCAGGGAGACGGGCCGTGACACCATGGGCGTTCAACTGATCAATCTTGGCAAGCGCGATGCCGTTGTCGGTATCGCTCGTAACGCCGAGGCCGGTCGCGAGGCGGAGGAAGTCGACGGCGACGATGCCGTGGACGAGACCGCCGAAGGCGTCGAGGCCGTCGGTACGGAAGAGGGCGAGCCGTCCTCCGCCGAGTAGCGCGAGGAGTGAGTCATCGTGAGCGGAGCCACGGGCGCCGGATCGACCGGTACGGAAACGGACGGCGGCCGTGGCCCCGCCATGGATGCGACTGACTCCCATGACTCTCATGGATCCCAGGGGGGAACTGTGACGGACACCCGAGGCCAGCAGGCCCAGAGTTACATGGGCGGGGAGGCCGCGGCAGGAGCGCCGCCGGCACCTGGTTCCCCGGTGGCGGGGCCGCCGCAGCAGGGTTCGCCTTTGCCGGGCTCACCGCTGCCGGGCTCACCGTTGCCCGGTTCGCCGCTGCCGGGGGAGCGGCAGTCGTCGCAGCCCGCACAGCCGTACCACCCGCCGCAGGCGTACCAGGCTCAGGCGCCTTCGGGAGCGGTCCGCCGACCGCGCACCGGAGCGCGTACAACGCCGCGGACGCGCAAGGCACGGCTGCGGGTCGCCAAGGCCGACCCGTGGTCGGTGATGAAGGTCAGCTTCCTGCTCTCCATCGCCCTCGGCATCTGCACGATCGTCGCGGCTGCGGTGCTGTGGATGGTCATGGACGCGATGGGCGTCTTCTCGACGGTCGGCGGCACCATCTCCGAGGCAACGGGGTCGAACGAGTCGAACGGTTTCGACCTGCAGTCGTTCCTGTCCCTGCCGCACGTCCTGATGTTCACGTCGGTCATCGCGGTCATCGACGTCGTCCTCGCCACCGCGCTCGGCACGCTCGGCGCGTTCATCTACAACCTCTCCGCAGGCTTCGTCGGCGGCATCGAGCTGACGCTGGCAGAGGACGAGTAAGCACGAGCCGACGGCCTCCCAAACGTCCGCCGACTATCGATTTTGGGACTGGCCGCGTCGTGCGCTAATCTTCAGAGGTCAGCGCGCGGGACGTACACCGCAAGGCGCGGCGGGGCTATAGCTCAGTTGGTTAGAGCGCATCCCTGATAAGGATGAGGCCACAGGTTCAAATCCTGTTAGCCCCACATGCGAAAAGGCCCCCAGTCGATCAGGCTGGGGGCCTTTTGACGCCACCGGACACCAACGGACACCAACGGCGACGATCAGCCGATGAGCGGGTCTTCCAGTAGTTCGGCGAGCATCGCGGTTGCTTCCCGTTGGTCGGAGCCGACAGCCGACCACGTGCGTGTAGACGTCCACGGTCATGCTGATCTGGCTGTGCCGAAGGATCGTCCAGGCGACCTTGGGATGGACCTTCCGATAGGCGGGCAGGGTTCCACGGGTGAGCCGCGCGAGCCGGACCGTGATCTGCAAGACCTGGAACGGCAGATCATCGGTGACCAGCGACGGCACGAGCCGGACCATGACGTGTTCTTCTCGTCGGAACGAGTTCCCGGCGCTCTTCCAGGGCGCGAGTGCAGAACTCCGGCAGCGGCAACACGGCTGTCGAAGAAGCGGTCTTGAGAGCCTTGAGGATCACGGCGGTCACCGAATTGCTCGGCGCCCGGTCAAGGCGATGCCTCCGGAGGGGGATCGGCCGGCATCGGGACGGAGGGGGCGCCGTTGCCGACTGCTGGCCCGTAATGGGGTGCGCGGGAAGCTCCCGTCCCGTCCACCGCCCCACCCAGGCAGAGCCGAGCAGACGCGGCCCATGCGTCCAGGTCGTTCGTACAGTGGCGCGCTCTGTCTGGACGCCATGAACCACGCCCGCTCCACGGTGTGTGGGTCGACGGCGGACGGGATGGAGCTGGGGAAAACGGTGGGTTGAGGAACGGGTTCGACTATGGCGCGATTCCGGAGCGAGCCAGTCGGATCTGAGCGGCTCGTCCGGCGCTTACCTCGGAGGTAATCGCGGCCTGCGTGGCGCACGGCTACGTTCAAATTGTCCTACCGGAGCGAAGGAAGGAAGCGGACGTGCCCGCATATGGCTTTGCCCACCTACGTGATCGCCGTCACCACCCTGATGTCCTTGAGTACTTGGAGCGCATCCAAGACACACTCCGCCCGTTTCACGGCCGCTTCCTAGTCCACGGCCCGCCGACCGAGGTCGTGGAGGGGAACTGGCCAGGCAGCATGGTGTTGATTGAGTTCCCCCGCATAGCCGAGGCCCGCGCCTGGTACGCGTCCCCCGCGTATCAGGAGATCCTGCGGCTGCGGACCGACCACATCGACGGGGACGCCGTGCTGGTCGAGGGCGTTGGCTCTGGGTACGACCCGCGTGAGCGGGCAGTGAAACTCAGGGCAGAGACGACCGAGGAACGGGCCTAGTGCGCTGCGCAGGCACTCTCAACGGTGTGTGGGTCCGGTGACAACGACGTCTGACACCGACCGGCACGGACACCGGCGGTCGCGGTTGGTTCCCGTTGGCCGGAGCCGACCGCGTGCGGGGTCCAGGGCCTGAGTCCCGCAGCTGCCCAAAGGTCCCGCAGCTGCCCAAAGCCCGTAACGAGTCCGGTGGCTCGGCTGATCCGGTGGGTCGGCTGATCCGGTGGGCCGGCTCGCGTGGACCGGATCGATGAGGAAACGTTCGCGCGTCTCACGGGAGCACGGTCAGCACGTATGCCTGGCCATCAAACTCGAAAGCCCGCGCAGCCTCGGGGCGTGGCCACCTCAACGCGGGCCGGGCCGCGGCCACGTCGCCCCTATTCAATCTCCATGTATATGTAGATTCTCGAGGCGGGAAGGCGTACGGCAGCAGCCGTCACACGGGGGGCGCCGGGGAAATGAGGGAAGAGTCCGTGCGGACCCCAGACCCGGGCTCGGTTCTCAGGGGTTTGCCGTAGTGCGCAGGCAGCGCGCGGAACGCCTCCTGTACCAGGAATGCCGGACGCCGAACTGCAATCTACTTACGCGTGTGTATGTTGTCCGTTGATGCTCGAAAACGTGACGAAAAGCCCTTATTCATCCGGCGAAGTCGGCCCCGGCGAGGACTTCGCCCACGGGGGTGAAGATCTGGCTGCCCTGCTGGAACGCCTTCTTGCCCAAGCGCCCGGCCGGACACAGAAGGATCTGGCTGAGCAGGCTGGCATCTCGTACCCCACGCTCAACGCGTGGGTGAACCGGACCCGTGGTACGTCCCGCATCGACCCCGAGAAAGTGCGGGCGATGGTGGAGGTGTTTCGTCGCTGGGGTGTGAAGACCACGCGGCGGGAGTTCTTCGCCTCCGTCGGGCGGCCGGTACCCGGCCCCAGTGGCAATGAACGAGAAGCGCAGTTGCTGCGGCTCTACCGGCAACTGCCCGAGTCCAGGCAGCGTGACCTGGTCAAGAACGCCGAGGCGATGCTCCAGCTCAGCCGCGCCATCTGAAGGTCGCTGGCACAGCTACGACGCGACTGATCCGTGTCCACTTTGTCCCTCGTCGAACTGTTCCGGGAACTGCAGGGGATCCTCACCTTCGACCTGGGGGCGCCGACCACCGCCGAGGCGGCACTGTTCTGCTTCTGTGGCACACGCGCCGAACTGCCTGGCGAGCTCGCGTCACAAGGCTCCGGTAGATCTTCTGCTGCCCTCTGACGTACGGGATGGCACCTGTCCCTCATCGAGCATCAGTGGGGCAGTCGACCGGACTTGTGGAGCCGGTTTCCGTAGTCGTGCCTGTTGCGGCCGAGGGGTCGGTCCAGTCGGGCTCGGTCGCGTCCAGAGGCGGGCGATGACGGCATGAGGGGGACGAACCGTGGGCCTCTGCCCGGATGCGCTGCTTCATCGTCGGAGGCAGGCCCCGATCATGGGCCCCGGACCCGAGGGGCGCCGCCGGAACCGTCACGGCCGGGGCCCCGGCGTTGCGGACGGGTGCTGACTGAGGTACGGCCGCGGCTGCGGTCGTCGTGACGAATCCGGCTGCCGTACACAGGGAGAGCAGGAGCGTCACGATGGCGGTCCACAGCTTCATGACCTGGTTCCTGGCCACGGTTCCTCACTTTCGGGTTGGGTGATTTGCGTACTTTCCTCATGATGTGTATGGGGGTCGCGAAGTGGTGGACCGACGCTCGTGGCGTGTCGATCTTCCGATGAACAGTCACTCGGACGGGCTCATGGGGTCCGAAAACCGGGAAGGAGGGGCAGGATGGAAGGAGTCGCCGTCCGGAGGGGGTGATCACCCTTTGATCGGAGTGGTATTCCTGGCCCCTAATGCACTGTCCCGGCGGTGAGTTGGCCATCGATGCAGGTCACCGATCGATATCGGTCGGTGTGTATAGTCGGGCGCCAGAAGTCCCCTACGTCAAGGAAAGACGAGGTCGCGCGGTGAAGAAGCTCCTCCTGGTCGCACTGGCCGCCATCGGCGGGCTCCTCGTGTACCGCCAGATCCAGGCGGATCGCGCCGAGCAGGATCTGTGGACGGAGGCGACTGACTCCGTGCCCACGGGTTCGTGAGTATCGACAACAGTCGAGACGACAGTCTCAGAGCAGACCCCGGCCGCCTCGCGGTCGGGGTTTTGTGTTGCCCGAGAGCCTTGGATTCGCAAGAGCGAACGATTGAATTGCGATGAGGAACTCGAGCACTACGTAGAGGGGACTTTCGGCCGCTCGTCCCGATAGCGCGGGTAGCGAGGTGGCGGTCGGGGCAGGATGGGCCACGGCCCGGGGTGGTTTCGGCTGTGGTGCGCACGCCGCGTATACGCCTTTGGACATGCCTTTGGACATGCCTATGGACATGCCTAGGGACATGCCTAGGGACATGCCTAGGGACCAGCTGACGGGCACGCGGAAGGGCATGCCCGCGGCGAGGGCCTACGGACGGGGCCTTCGGATAGGGCCTTCGGATAGGGCCTTAGGCCTACGACGAGGGGTGGCGCGCGATGGGGCGGCGCAGGGCACGGTGGCGCGCGATGTCGTGGCAAGGCCGGGCGTTCGCGGTCACTACGGGGACGGCGGTCGCGGCAGCGATCCTGTGCGCGACGGTCGCACTGCCGGGGCAGGCAACCGCCGCCGATACGCAGGCGCCGGGCGCCGGTACGCAGGCGGAAGTCTCCGGTACGCCGAAGCCGTACGCCTTCGCCGAGGACGCCGCCCCGGTCGAAGGCACCGCGGGCACCACCAACTCCGTACGCCTGAAGCCAGGAAAGACGTACAAGAGTTCCATAGGAAGAGACAGCAAGCTCTACTACCGTCTCGAACTCGACGCCACGTCCAACGCATACGTCTCCGCCACCGCCATCCCCAGGGCGGGCGAAGCGGTCACCTACGGAGACGGCGTCAGGGTGTCCGTGCAGGACGCCAACAGCCGCAACTGCTCCTTCTCCGGGACCACCCACTTCGGCGCCACCCAGAGTTCCCACCCCATTGCCGCCTGGGCGTCGCGGGAGAGCGGCAGCGACCAGCACGCCTGCCAGACGGCGGGGACGTACTACGTCGTCGTCGAGCGCAGCGGTACGACGGGTTCCTCCTCCGGCGACTGGGACCTGGAACTCACCTATGTGTCGGAGCCCAGCCTGAAGAGGACCGCTTCGACGAGCGCGCCCGAGACCTGGAGTTCCGCCTCGCCGGACGCGCTCACAGGCGACCCCGAGCCCCGCCGAGGTGGTGCGGGCTTCACCCGGGCAACCAGTCTTGAACAGGGAGTCTGGCAGGACGCGATCACTCCTGGAGAGACGCTCTTCTACGAGGTGCCCGTCGACTGGGGACAGCAGCTCTACACCACTGCCGAACTGGGCAGCTCGACCAGCGGCGGCGACGGCTATCTGGGTACGGCCCTGGCCATGTCCCTGTACAACCCCGTACGGGCCTTCGTCGACGACGAAGGTTCCGGATACGACGGCAGCCAGCGTTCGGCCGTGCTGGCCCCGCTCCCTCCGGTCGCCTTCGAAAACCGCTACGCCCCCAGCAACCGCGTGAGCGGGATGCGATTCGCCGGCTCGTACTACCTGGTGGTCCATCTCGCCGAGCAGGTCGCCGACAAGTTCGGCGACGGTCCGTTCGGGCTGACACTGCGTGTGCGGGTGGACGGCACCCCGCAGGCGGAGCCGGCGTACGCGGGGCAGGCACAGCCCCGGGGGGCGTTCGACGTCCCGTCAGGGGCTCTTGAGGGCGTGGTCGGCGACGAAGGTGAAGGTGGCGGCAGAGGCAGCAGTAGCGGTAGCGGTAGCGGCACGATGAAGTTGGTAGCCGCGGGTGGGATCGGCGCGGGGAGCGTCCTGGTGCTGGCGCTCGGCATGTGGACCGTGGCCGCGCGGCGGGGGGCGGGGCGGGTTCCGGAGGAAGCGGACACGGTCCCGGCTGCGCAGACATCGACTCCGAGAGACCATCGGGCGTCGCGCCACGGCTAGGACCGACGAACCGGCCGCGAGTCACCGCCCTGGGCGGGCTGAACTCCGCCCAGTCGTTCACCGATTCAGATCTGGGTCAACGCCCAGAAACCCACCGTGAAGCAGACCAGCGCGAGAAGCAGCACCGGGACGGCCACCTTCGCGGAAGGTCCTGGGCGTCGTTGCACCCGGCCGGCGCCACGCTCCGAGAATGCACCCGCCTGAGGTGGAACCTGCGGGGACCGAGCGGTGTATGAACCAGTAGAGGCGTACGCGTGCTGCGGCATCGCGGCAGATGGGGGGACGGGCCGATGGGGGGAGGGCACTTCTGTAGGTGTGGGTGTGGGGGTGGGTTCGAAAGGCTGAGCGTAAGGGGAAGTTGGGGCCGGGAGCGCGACCGCATTGGGGGGAGTGGGCGGCTGCTCGGGCGAATGTGGCGACTGGTGCGGCGGTTGGTGGGGCAGTTGGTGGGGGGTGGGGTAGTGCCGCATTTCGCGCCACGCCTGGTACTGCTCAGGCTGGGGCGGCTCGTGTCTGGGCTGGGCGTGGGGAATGGCCACCTGGGGCGGCGGCAGATGGAAGCTGCCGGTGTCCGACATGGTGGAGGGCTGTGGGGGTACGGGGGCGGACGGGGGTGCGGCACCATCACTGGAGGGGGGATTCGGTCGTATGTTGCTGGGGACAGACCCCGGCTGTACGCCATCGTCGGTGGCCTCGGGGCGTACGCCGTCGGGGGCGGACCTTGGCCATGTCGTACTGGAGACGGGCCTTTGGGACGGGGAGCCCGAGCCGTGCTGCCATCTGCCGGAGCCGGAGCCGGAGCCGGAGCCGGAGCCGGAGCCGGAGCCGGAGCCGGAGCCGGAGCCGGAGCCAGGGCCGGAGCCAGGGCCAGGAGTAGGAGTAGGAGTAAGCCCAGACATCGGCCTTGCCCCCAACGTCTCCCCACCCGGCCCGAGTTGTGCCGATACGGAGGCAGACCCCGGCCGGAGCGATACATCGCTCGCGCGCACTCCCGGTGTGGCGCCGAGCGGACCATCTGGGCCGAACCCCTCTGGAAGCGGCCCCAGTTGGTCGAATACGTCGATCAACTCCTCGTCGGGGCCAGTCTCCGGCAGCAGCTCGGCGGCCGAGGCGAGCGCCTTGCGCGCCCCCGTGGCGGTGCGGAACCGCGCCTGCGGATCGGGCTGCACCAACGTGGCCACGATCTGCCACAGCGGTTCGGGAATGCCCCGCGGAGCCGCCGGCGTGCCGTTCTCCGCGAAGTACTCGATCAGTGCCTTGGCATCCGGCTTGGCGCCCTCCAGCAGATACAGGGCGACCAGGCCCACGGCGAACAGATCAGCGGGAAAGTCCGGCTCGGCGCCCAGCATCTGCTCGGGCGCGAAGTAACCGGGCGTTCCCACCACGTAGTTGGTCTCCGTCAGCCGTGGCTCGCCCAGTCGCATCGCGATGCCGAAGTCGGACAGACGCAGCCTTGGCCGAGCTCTGCCGGTCGCCTCCAGCAGCACGTTGGCAGGCTTGATGTCCCGGTGCACGATCCCCTCGGCGTGTACGGCGGTAAGGCCGGACAGAAGCTGGTCGAGCAGGATGCAGACGAACGGCGGAGGCAAGGGGCCGTAGTCCGCGACCAGATGGACCAGCGACCCTCCGGCGACCAGGTCCATCGTGAACAGAACCTTGTCGTCGTCGGCGGCCCAACTGGCAGGAGCGAGGACATGCGGATGATCGATGCGCATCGCCTGCTCACGCACGAAGCGCAGCAGCGCATGCGCGTCGCTCTGCTGCAACACCTTGGCGGCCACATACCGGCGTCGCCGGTGATCCCAGGCGCGCCAGACGGCACCGGCTCCCCCACGCCCGATCGGGTCGAGCAGTTCGTACCTACCGGCGAAAACCTCACCCATGTCGTGCGTCGCCCCCCTGCGGCGGTCGGTCCGATGACCTCATCCGACGGGCATGGACGCCTGGGCCCCTGTGAAGTCCCGGCCGTCCGGTACTTCACAGAGGCGCCCGGCGCGTGAACCTCGCCCGGCTGCCTGACGTGACATGCGGCGTCCGGAGCCATCGCGAGCCTTCCGACGCCGGGCCTGCGGCGGCCAGGCTTCGGCTCAGCTCTGGTGCGACTGGTAGTGAGCCACCGCGTCAGAGGTGCGGCCGGCGCCGTACACCCGGAGAAACTCTGCCAGTTCCGGGTGGGTCGCGGCGAGGGTGTCCGCCGCGTCGATTATGTCCCCCGCCGCTGCTACCGAACGCAGCAGAGACTGGATCTCGCGGACCACCCGCTTGACCGTGGGTGCCCCCGAACTGCTCGTGGATTGTGTGGTGTTGCTGAGCACCGAGCCCCCCTGCGACTTCTTGATCTCGTCCATACGCTCAGTTGCCTCAGCGGCGCTGACGCTGCCGTCCACGACCTGCCCCGCCAGGTCCTGCAACAGCTGCACACGCTGCACCACGGCCGGATTGCCGATCTTGGCGCGCTGACCACTCATCAGCTGCGACAACATGGGTGCGGACAGGCCCAGTACCCCGGCAAGGCGCGCCTGGTTGAGCCCCAGATCGTCTATGAGCCTACGGAAGAGCGCCCCCAACGGCTCCCCGTACCAGTTCCGCTGCAGCTCCCGGGCTCTCGCGGTTGCTTCCTGCTGTGCGGCGTCCATTCGCGTCTCCCCATCGCTTCCCCAAAAACCGTGGTTCGCTGTAGCGAACCACGTCGAGCATCTTACGGAGAGTGGTCGTCCACGGGGACCCCCAATCTTTTTGCGAGATCCCGGGGGTGACCCGGTACTCTGGTCTCCGACGCCAGCCGGAAGGGGTTCTTTCGGCCGGACGTTCCGCTTCCGGGGCCTTAGCTCAGTTGGTAGAGCGCTGTCTTTGCATGGCAGATGTCAGGGGTTCGACTCCCCTAGGCTCCACTCCAGGTCACAGGCCGTTTTCGGGCGTCTCCCACGGGAGGCGCCCGGGGCCGCAGTACACATTCTGTACACATGCTTAGTGATCTTCCTTTGCTGCGGCGTACCTCGCGACGATCGTCGCCAAGTCCCGCAGAGCGTCACGCCGTGCCCGCTCGCGGTCGAGTCGGTCGGCCACCTCATCGAGGCGGTCCGGGAACAGGTGCCCGTAGGTATCGAGCGTCATCGCCGCCGACTTGTGCCCGAGCATCGTCTGCACGACCTTGACGTCCGCCCCGCTCGCGATGCCCAGTGAGGCCGCCGTGTGCCTCAGCTTGTGGGGAGTCACCCCGAGGCCGGCCAACCCCGCAGCCTTCACGGCCGGATTGAAGACGCGGGTACGGAAGTTGTCCCCGTACAAGGGGCCGCCCCCGGGCGCCGTGAACAGCAGCTCGGCCGCGCCCCGGTCTTTCGTGAGCTTCTCCAGCTCCAACGCGAGAGACCGCAGGATGGGGACCTTCCTGCGCTCGTGCGTCTTCGGCAGACCGAGGATCAGGCCGCCGCGCGTCTTCTTGTACGCCTGCCGCACCGCGAGCCGACGCGCGGCAGTGTCGACGGCGCCCACGGTCACGGCGGACACCTCGCCCCAGCGCAGACCGGTGTAGGCCAGCAGCAGGACCAATAGGCGGTACTCCTCGGCGGCCTCGGCGATCCGGTCGACCTGGGCGTGCGTGAGGTAGACGTGATCCTGTGGCACAGGCCGCGGAAGCGGTATGCCGGCCGCAGGATTCACGGCGATGCGCTTTGCCCGCACGGCGTGCCCCAGCACGAGAGACAGGACCAGGTGAATCTTCTGGATGCGCCCGGGGCCCACCTTGCGGCACCCGTGGGAGCCTTCGCCGAGGTGGCCGACCCACTCGGCGATGTCCTCCCACTCGATGCGACGCACCTGGTAGTCGCCCCACCGCGGCTCAACGTGCACGCGCCACGTGTCGAGGTACGTCTCTTGGGTGGTCGGCTCCAGGCCGCTGAGCGTGCCTTTCCACTTCTCGTACACGTCCGTCAGTGTCGACTTGCCCGCGGACGCGTCCCGGTACGAGCCGTCCCGCATCTTGGCCTCGACCTCGTGCTGGTGGTTCTCGGCCTCGGGGAGCTTCTGGAAGGTGGCCGACTTCGGCTTGGCGTCCGGCCCGTACCAGCGAACGCGCCACCGGCCGGGTGGCTGGCGCTTACTGCCGGCCTTCTTCGCGACCTTCCACTTCTCCATGGCCGCCTGGTACTCGGCATGGGTCGCGCGGTCTTCGATCCAGACCCTAGCCATCGCTCTCCCCCTCTTGGGCTCGTCGGCGCCGCTCGGCTAGCTGGACGGCCAGCCGCTCGAAGTCCTCTTCCGGCGCCTCGGTCATGTAGTCCCGCGCGTTCATTCCCGGCAGGGCCTGCTCGCCCTTGATGTAGTTCCGCCAGATCAGTGCCAGCCCCTCGGCCTCCGGACTGCCCTTCCATGCACCAGGCAGGGGCAGTTCCTCGGGAGGGAGCGGCTTGCTGAGCAGGTGCACGGGAGCCACCTGTAGGGCGACCGCCAAGGCGATCAGTTCGTCCACGGTCACGAAACGCCGGCGCCTGCCCTCCTTGTCACGGCGACCTGTCTCGATGTTCGACACCGATTGCGCCGTGATCTCAGGCATCCCGATGTCCGCGCATCGCTGCGCTAGCTGGGCAGCGGTGAGTCCTCGTTTACGCCGAACCTCACGGATACGATCCGCCGCAATGTCACTGTAGCTCGTCACAACGACGAATGTAGAGACATGCTT
The DNA here is from genome assembly GCF_042871385.1 of Streptomyces sp. NPDC005808. NCBI lineage: Bacteria > Bacillati > Actinomycetota > Actinomycetes > Kitasatosporales > Streptomycetaceae > Streptomyces > Streptomyces sp. NPDC005808. The sequence continues at coordinate 304,544 of NZ_JBIAIK010000008.1, forward strand.
GACGAATTACAAGAGCTTGAGGGAAGATCCGGGCACGCCACTCGTCGTATTGACGTGTGACTCGTCGAATCAGCGAGGAACGGTGACGTGACAGATCCGCTGCTCACTCCCAAGCAGGTGCAGGCTCAGTACGGCATCGCGGCGAAGACGCTCGCGAACTACCGGTGGCAGGGCATCGGCCCCGAATACGTGAAGGCCCACCCCGGGCAGTACGGGCGGGTGAAATACCGCCGCAGCGCCATCGACGCGTGGCTGAAAGCTCAGACGGTGAAGCCGGGGGGCGCGGTCGCATGAGGGGAAACACGAACGCCCCCGCTGAAGCGAGGGCGCCGCACAACCACCTGACCCGTGGTCACCTCAGCGTAGCGCCGCCTGCCGACGTGCGGGCGCTCGATGAGCACGTCTCCCTGTGGGCGTCCGCAGCGATCACGAATCTGCGTGTGGCCGAATGGCCGGCCTACGGCACCGCCGAGTGGCTGCGCCTTCCCGCCGCTGACCCGCGCCGCGCCGCCGCCATCCTGGCGGCCGCAGAGATGTGGCGCCGGTACGGCGACGAACAGCAGCTACTCGAGTGGTTCGCCGCGGCACACCGAGCCCGGCCGCCCATCGACCTGCCGCCAGCGCCTCGCCAGCGCGCCGCGCCGCGCCCGCTGCACGCCACACCTGGCTGGCCGCCCGTCGCCATCCCTGGCCAGCCGGGCAAGTACCTGACCTACCGCGTGGAGACTGCACAGTGACCTACGACCCCACCGTTCAGCGGCTCATGGACGGCCCCGGCGCCCCGGACGCCGAGCTGCGGCCCAGACGCATCAAGCTCACGGCCGCCGCCACGATCGCGCCCGAGCCCGTGATCTGGGCATGGGAGCCGGAGTCGGGCGAGGGGCGCGTGCCGGCGGGGGCGCTGACCCTTGCGGCAGGACGGGAGGGCACCGGCAAGTCGAGCTTCGGCATCTGGCTCGCCGCACGGCTGTCGCGCGGCGAGCTACCCGGCACGTTCCAGGGCCGCCCGTCGAACGTCTTCTACGCGGCCGTGGAGGACTCGTGGTCGCGCACCCTGGTACCCCGACTCATGGCGGCCGGAGCCGACCTCGAGCGCGTATTCCGCGTCGACGCGGAAGACCTCCTGCGCGGCGAGACGATGATCTCTCTGCCCATGGACGTGTCGATCCTTGAGCAGGCGATCCAGGAGTACGACGTAGCGGCGCTCATCGTCGACCCGCTCATGTCGACGCTCGGCACGGCGACCGATGCGCACCGCACACAGGACGTGCGCCAGGCCCTCGAGCCGCTCGTGCGCATGGCGGAACGGACGAAGGCGCTCACGCTCGGCATCGCCCACTTCAACAAGGGCAACAGCACCGACGCCTCACAACTCATCTCCGGATCGGGCGCCTTCAAAGACCTGGCCCGTGCCGTACTCGCGTTCGCCCGTGACCGCGAGACCGACGAGCAGGTGATGACGCAGACGAAGAACAGCCTCGGTCGGCTCGACCTGCCGTCCCTCGCGTACCGCATCGAAGGGTGCGATGTGCCCACCCCGAAGGGCACGGCCAACGTCGGACGGCTCGTCTTCACCGGCATCTCGCAGCGCAGCGTGGAGGACACCCTCGCTGCCCCCGTGGACCGCGAGGACGTGAGCGAGCGGGACGAGGCTGTCGCGTGGCTCATCGACTACCTGACCGACAACGGCAGCGAGGCGTCGGCGGGGGATGTCCTGAAGGCTGGCGAGAAGGACGGCTTCTCGAAGCGCACACTGCAACGTGCTCGATCGAAGGCCGGGGTCACCTCGCAGAAGTCCGCCTTCAACAAGGGGTGGGTGTGGGTACTCAGCGTGACTGACATCCCCGAAGGTGACACGAAGGTGCCGAAGGCGCCAGGCCCCACGGTGCTGGCGCCTTCGGCACCTTCGATGTCACCTTCGCTGACCCGCTCACTCAACGTGGTCACGGACTCCGTGCTCTGCGAGGTCTGCCAGACACCACTGGACCCTGTCCACTCGGCATCCGGAGAGATGGCGCATCCCAACTGCGAACGTCCGCGCGACGAGTCCTGATCTTTTAGAAATCGGACATATCGCAACCCCGCGCCCAGCTTTTATTTTTCTCCCCCCGACCCAAATGCCCTCCGTGATCATGACGGACGGCCCGAACGAAGGACTCGGTCATGGACAAAAGGACCGTCGACCCGGCGGACGTGCCTGCGTTGCTGCGGGCCGCGCTCGCCGGCGACATGCAGGGGGCCCTGGTGATCCTGGACAACGTGGATCTCCTCGAACTGGCCCTGGCCCTGTGCGGGTTCATGAACCAGCAGGGCACCGCCGTCATGGACGGAAACCGGGAACGGTGGGACGCGGCACTGGCAGACGTTCAGCGCCAGATGTCAGGCCTCTGATCTAAGATGGTGGCGGTTCCAGGCATGGGCCGCCGCTCCCCTGGCAGATGCCCCGGGGGAGCGACACCAGCCGGATCCCTGTGCCACGGGCGCCCCTCGCCGGAGCGGATGACTTCCGGGTGGGTGGTGGCTCCGGTCCTGTCGGGCAGATATCCCCGGCGGTCGACCCCTCGCAGCGGGCACGCATCATCTACCGCGCACCGCAAAGGGGTTCAGCATGCCCACTCTCTCCGATCAGATCCGCAAGTTCGAGGCCGCCCGCGACGACGCACGGGCGCGCAGGGACACAGCGCAGCGCCAGCTTCAGGGGATCCTCGACACCGCACAGCGCGAGGGCCGCACCCACCTGTCGACTGAAGAGGACCGGTCCGTCGTGGACCTCACCGAGGCCCGGGACGCGGCCGTGGTGGAGGCCCGGGACGCGTCCCGGGACCTGGAGCGTATGCGCTCGGTCCAGTTCGAGGAGCTGGAGCACCTCAAGCAGAGGAGCCAGATCGTGCCGACGCAGGCCCGCATGCCGTCTTACGACCGGGTGGCCCGGATCGGACGTGAGGAGCGCACCTACCGGGCCGACGAGGACCCGACGGGCAAGAGGTTCCTCACCGACATCTCGCGGCAGCACCTGTTCGGGGACCCCGGCGCTCAAGAGCGCCTTGCCCGGCACATGCAGGAAGAGCAGGTGGAGCGGGCCGAGTACCTATCCCGCGCGGTCGGCACGGGCGCGTTCGCTGGTCTGACGGTCCCGCAGTACCTCACCGAGCTCTTCGCCCCGGCGACCGCGTCCCTGCGGCCGTTCGCGGACGCCGCGTGCAACACGCACCCGCTGCCCGAGCAGGGCATGCAGATCAACATCTCTCGCATCACCACCCCGTCCTCCGCCGCTCTCCAGGCCGCGGAGAACGACGCGGTGTCCGAGACGAACATGGACGACACGCTGCTGACGATCCCGGTGCAGACCGCGGCCGGCCAGCAGACCGTGTCCCGCCAGGCACTCGAGCGCGGCACCGGCATCGACGACGTGACGATGCAGGACCTGTTCAACCGGGTCGCCACCGTCCTGGACTCCACACTCCTCAACCAGGCGACCACAGGCCTGACCAACGTGGCCGCGGCGACGACGTATACGTCGGCCTCCCCGACAGCGGCGGAGCTGTGGCCGAAGCTGCAGGGCGCTGCGTCCGTCGTGGAGGCAACCCTGCTGAACATGGGCTACGCCACCCACGCCGTGATGCACTCGCGCCGCTGGAACTGGCTTGCCTCGCAGGTCGGTTCGTCGTGGCCGTTCGTGACCTCCGGCGACATGCCGGTGAACGCGGGGGGCCTGACTCTCACCAACGAGTACGGGCCGGCGGTGCGCGCCAAGCTGGCCTCGGGGCTCCTGGTGGTCGTGGACAACAACATCGCGACGAACTACGGCGGCGGCACCAACCAGGATGAGATCTACGTGGTGCCGCGCAACGAGTGCCACCTGTGGGAGGACCCGAACGCCCCGATGTTCATCCGGGCCGAGCAGGCAAAGGCGGCGTCCCTGGGCGTACTGCTGGTCGCGTACTCGTACTTCGGGTACACCTTCCAGCGCTACGCCTCCGGCGCCATGGCCAAGCTGTCGGGCACGGGCCTGGTGACCCCGACGTTCTGACCCGAACGACTGAGGCCCCTACCGCCAGCACGGCGGTAGGGGCCTTTTCGCGTCCTCGGCGCGTACCCCCGAAACCCGAAACTTCGCAGGTCACCCGCGAAGTCAGGGGCGAAACCGGTTTCGGCTCGACCCGAAACCGGGCGCAGGGGTGAAACCAGTGAGGCAGTGCCTGGGCAGTGACTTTTCACTGAGCGGGTCACTGCCCCGGGTCACTGGTCCTGGCCTGCGCAGACGGCCGTTCAGTGACCCAGTGAGGTGACGTTCAGTCGCCCGGCAACCGGCCACTGCAGGGCTCGAGGCGCCTGCTCGCCGACTCACTCACTGGGCGCGATGACGAACGTTCCCTTGTTCGGCAGGGTGACGACCAGGCCGCGTTCCCGCAGTTCCTGCACCGCTCGGCGCGCGGTGCCCGGGGCTACGCCGTACTGCGCGCCCATGTCGCGCTCGTTGGGCAAGCGAGCACCGTGCGGAAGGCGGCCGGCCCGGATCTCCGCCTCCACCAGGTCGGCGACACGCACATAGACGTAGACGAACGGATCCTCGCTCATGGTCCGGAACGTATGGCGGCACCCCGCACTGCACACCCGTAGGTGGCGCCATGTGGCCGTATGGGGTGACCTGTAGTGGCCTATAGCGGTAGCGTCCGACCAGCAGAAAACCCCGCAGCCTGGCAGGGCCCGGGGGATGGCCGACTGGTTGGAGTCGACGTGAGCGAGAGTACGCAGACCGAGGGCACCCCGAACACCCCCAGCGCGTTCGGCTGGTGTGCCTGGCACCAAGGCCACGCCAGTGGCGTCCGCCTGATCGACGTGCACGAGCAGGGTTCCGGCCCCGGGGGCGGCGTGTTCGCGTGCCGTTCCTGTCGTGAGGCTTACGACCTGGTCCCGTTCGCCGACCGGCCGCTGTGAGCCCGTACCGACTGCCACCCGCCGACGAGCTGACCTACGCGCAGTACCAGGGATGGGCCTGCGTCTTCTGCGGGAAGTCGCTGTGGACGGCTGTCGGCGGGGTCAGCGTGGGCCGGGCGCAGGGGGCGAACGGCTTCACCATCGAGGTCTACGCCTGCCCGGACTGTGCGGGGGAGGTACCCAGGGAGGCAGGGAGTTCTCCCTGACCGCCTCCCTGGGTGCCTCCCTCCGGTTGACCTGCGGATTCAGCCCTGAGGGAGGCCAGGGAGGCTACGAGCAGGCGGCCGCTGAGCGCTCCCGGGACGGTGTTCCTCCGGCCTCGGGTGCCTCCCTCCCTGCCCAGGCGAGCAGGACCGCGGCCATGGACCAGGTGAGCCTGTCTCCCTTGCCGCTGTTGCACGGCTCGCAGGCGAGTACGAGGTTCGCGGGCAGGTTGCACGGCCACACGCTGTAGGGCACGTAGTGGTCTGTGGTGGCGCCGTCCAGGGCCTCGAACGGCTTGCCGCAGTAGAAGCACTGCCGGCCGTCCCGCTCGGCGAGGTACAGGCGAGTCTCCCGCCACCCGACCCGCTCGTCCTTGTTGCGGTTCTCCCGCCACCGCTGCTTCTTGGACCGGCGGCCGGCCAGGGGGCGGAGCATGTGGCGCACGGCCTCGGTCGCCCGCATCAGTTGCATGTGCAGGTTCTCGGCTCCGGCCGCGTCGAGACAGGCGACGTCGATGCCGAGGGCCTCGAGCGCGCCGCCCACGACCAGTTGGGGCAGCACCGCGTGCGGCTCGCGGACCATCTGCACGTCGAAGAGCAGACGGCCATCAGGCATGCGGGCCTCGGTCATCTTGCCCTCGTGCGCCAGGTCGTCCGGGTGCACGTCGACACTGTGGTCGGTCTGGCACCAGGCGGGGCAGTCGTACACCAGGTGGAGGTCAGTCATCGGCCCGTCTCCTCTGTGGTGTCGGCAGTGCCCGGCAGGACGGTCCAGCCGTCCAGGTACCAGCGGGTGAAGGCGTCCGTCGTGCGGTTGTAGAGCGCCTTCCAGAGCTTGCGCTGAGAGTCCAGGCCGGAGCGGAACTCATCGCGCCCCTCGGCCGCGGCCTCCAGCTCGCGCAGTCGCTCCCGCCAGACCGTGAGGGTCCCCATCAGTTCGGCGACGAGTTCGGTCGGTGCGTCGGTGTTGTCCGGGGTCTCCAACCGGTCGAGCCGTTCGGCGCTCAGGCCCTCGAACGGGGCCAGCCACCCGGGGCACGCCTGCTCGTACTCCGCGACCATGGCTTCCAGGTCACGAGTGTTCACCGACTCCTCGTCCGCCGCGGCGTCGACCTGGCCCTCGCCGGGGTTCGTCGAGCGGGCGTTCATCAGGTCGACGACCAGGTCGTCGAGGTCGTCGGCGTAGGCCCGCAGTTGGCTGGCCAGGTCCCACAGCCCGCGCTCGTCGAGGTCGCCGTTCGTCACGGGCCAGGTGGACACGACGGGCTTCCGCTCACCGGAGCTGAACGGGGACTGAGCGAGGCAGGCAGAGAGGATCGCTTCACCGCCGGGGGCCAGTTCGACCTGGGCTCCGAGGTGGCTGAAGTCGCCGGCGTAGGCGCCGTGCTCGACTTCCTCCCTGTGGTCCGACACGCACCACTCCGGGCAGGTCACTGTGAGCGTTGCGCCAGGCGCGTTGTGCAGGGGGATCGTGTGGACGCGCGGCCCGTTGACCTGCGGCGCATCAACGCGCATCAGGTCCGCATCAGGTCGCGCGTCACCCTCGGCGAGGAACGCAGCGACCGCCGGAAACTGGGCGTCGACAGAACGGCGCACAGCCGCCTGCTCGTTGCCGGCCTGGTCTCTGTCGTCAGGGGTGGGCTGTACGTTGTCGTGCATGGTCGGACTCCTTGTTGGTAAAGGGTCCGGCCGTAGCTCTCGGGTCGGTGCGGATACACCGACCCGAGAGCGCCCCGCCGCAGTACACATGACGTACACATGGGGGCGGGAAGGGCCGGGAACTTGCGGGAAACGCAGGGATGCGTTTTGCCTGTTCAACCGGCCTGTGACTGGATTCATGCAGGTGGCAGAGCCACCCTTAACGCCTTTGCATGGCAGATGTCAGGGGTTCGACTCCCCTAGGCTCCACATCCCAAAAGCCCCTCCGGCCTGCGCAAACGCAGACCGGAGGGGCTTTGTGCACAGCAAGGGCGGCGGCCCGGCCGCACGGTGCGGCAAATACGGTCCGTGTCCCTCATCCGGTGAGACTTGCCGGACTGCCGGACTGCCGGACTGCCGGACTGCCGGACTGCCGGACTGCCGGACTGCCGGACTGCCGGGCGGCCGGACTGCCGGGCGGCGGGGCTGACGAACTGCCAGGGGCTCCTGATGTTGCCGCTCCCCGTTCCACGTGAAACGTCGTCGCCCGCAGGTGAGACCCCAGCTGGTTCCACGTGAAACATCGCTGTGGGGCAGAAGACCCTCAAGCCTTCTGCCCCACAGCGATATTGAGATCGAAATCAGAACTCAGACACAGAGATCACGGACGGTCCTCACGTCCCGCCGCTTTCTCCTCGGCCTCCTTGGCCTCGACCTCGGGATCCAGGCCGGTCTGCCCGCTGCCGTCGACCGACGTCAGGTGACCAGGCTCGGACACCTCCGTCGCCGCAGGCGGCTCGACGAGCCAGTCGGGGTTGGCCTGCTTGTCCCACCACTTCCAGGCAGCGAAGGCGCCGCCCGCCAGAATCCCCAGGACGGCCAGCCCCTTGGCAAGACGGCCGGCCCGCGCCCGCCGCTCCTGCTTACGGACCAGCTTCTGGATCTCCTTCGGCGAGACCTGACCGCGCAGCGCCGCCAGCGCAGCCACACCACGCGACGCGGCCTCCTCCCGAACGGGCTGCGCCGCGGCAACCGCCTGCTCGATCCTCGGCTTGGAATAGTCGGCGGCCTGACGAGCCGCCTTTCGGGTACGAACGGCGGCATCATGGGCCGCCTGGTCGACCTTGGGCGGCACATGCGTACGTGCCTGTTCCACGCGCGGGGCGAGATGAACGTCGTACTGCACGCGGGCCTGGTCTGCGGCCTGCGACACCTTGGGCGCGAGACGCACACGCGCCTCGTGCGCATAGTGCGATGCCTTGTCCTTGGCCGTGTCGGCGTAAGGCGCCACCACTTCCGCGGCGTGCAGCACGCTGTCCTTCGCCGAGCCGCTCGCGGCGCGCACGCTGTCGATGCGGGTCACGGGTTTCCTCCTCCTCGGTGGCGTACGTCGGGGGTTCTGAGTACCCCCAAAGACACACAGTTCACCTTTCCACCCCTATACGGATCATGCCCGCCCGACGGGACCGGGGCATGTGAGGGCGGGCATCCGGGTCACGGGCGGACTCCGGGCGAGCTCAGAGCGAGAGCCGCTCACGTGTCGATCAAGTGCAATAGCGCATTAATACGGGGCAACGGGAGCTTGTCGTCGACAATGCCACGGATCGCCGTCCAGCACCCCGGTACGGAGAGGACTGGGCCGGATTTCTGTCGGGCCGGCCCCTCGAAGCTCGCCCGGCGGTGGCGGCCGGGCGACGCGCCTCCCTGTCCGTGCGAGGATCGGAGGGTCAAGAGAAGGCAACGGAAGGCAGATCGTGGCCGAGCAGCTTTACGCCACCTTGAAGACCAACAACGGCGACATCGAAGTCCGGCTCCTACCGAACCACGCGCCCAAGACGGTCCGGAACTTCGTCGAACTCGCCACGGGCGAGCGCGAGTGGGTCAACCCGGAGACGGGGGAGAAGTCCACGGACAAGCTCTACGACGGCACGGTCTTCCACCGGGTGATCAGCGGATTCATGATCCAGGGCGGTGACCCCCTGGGTAACGGAACCGGGGGCCCTGGCTACCAGTTCGAGGACGAGTTCCACCCGGACCTCGCCTTCGACAAGCCCTACCTGCTGGCCATGGCCAACGCCGGCCCGGCGACCAACGGCTCGCAGTTCTTCATCACCGTCTCCCCGACGGCCTGGCTGACCCGCAAGCACACCATCTTCGGCGAGGTCACCGACCCGGCCAGCCAGAAGGTCGTGGACGCCATCGCCGGCGCCAAGACCAACCCCCGCACCGACCGCCCCGTCAACGACGTCGTCATCGAATCGGTCGTCGTCGAAACCCGCGGAGCCTGAGCCCCTGCCCAACCCTGAGAGCTCAGCCCTGAGAGCCCAACCCGGAGAGCTCAGCCCGGAGAGCTGAGCCCGAGAGCTGAGCTGCGCATCGAGGACTGAGCCCCCGGGTATCGCCCGCGCGCGGCAGAGTCCCGTACGCTCCGCAGGGAACCAAACGCCCCGTTCATCCGTATGGATGGACGGGGCGGTGCATTGCGTACGACCGAGTGAGGGGACCCCATGGACCAGGCGCCAGGCAGCCCCCAGGGCCCAGGAGGCCCCGGGGATCAGGAACCGCAGGACCCACGGAGCCTGCCCGCCTGCTACCGGCATCCGGACCGCGAGACGGGCATCCGCTGCACCCGCTGCGAGCGACCGATCTGCCCCGACTGCATGGTCAGCGCCTCCGTGGGCTTCCAGTGCCCCGAGTGCATCCGCGGCGGCTCCGGTACCGGTCACTCCCCGACGGCCACCCAGCCCCGTACCCTCGCGGGCGGCGCCATCGCCGCAGACCCCAGACTCATCACCAAGGTCCTGGTCGGCATCAACCTCGCCGCCTTCCTGGTCCAGCTGTCCGTGGGTGACCGCTTCACCGACAGCTTCGACCTCTTCGGGCAGGCCTGGCTCTCCGGACGGCTGCAAGGTGTCGCGGAAGGCCAGTGGTACCGGCTGGTGACGGCGATGTTCCTGCACGGCAGCTACATCCACATCCTGTTCAACATGCTCAGCCTGTGGTGGATCGGCGGACCTCTGGAGGCCGCCCTCGGCCGCGCCCGCTACCTCGCCCTGTACTTCGTCTCAGGCCTCGCGGGCAGCGCGCTCACGTACCTCATCGCCGCCCCCAACCAGCCCTCGCTCGGCGCCTCCGGCGCCATCTTCGGTCTCTTCGGCGCCACCGCCGTCCTCATGCGCCGGCGCAGGTACGACATGCGTCCGGTCATCGCGCTGCTGGTGATCAACCTGATCTTCACCTTCGGGTGGGCCAACATCGCCTGGCAGGCCCACATCGGCGGTCTCGTCGGCGGCGTCGTCATCGGCTATGCCATGGTTCACGCGCCGCGGGAGCGGAGGGCGCTGATCCAGTACGGGGTTTGTGCCCTGGTGCTGGTCGCTGTGGTGGTTGCCACGCTGGTCAGGACCGTCCAGCTCACCTGAGAAACCGATGTTGTCCACAGATCGTGGCGGATCTTGTGCACATTGTGCGGGAACAGCTGTGCCCCCTGTCGCTGAACTGGGTTTCCCCAGGTCAGGCAGGGGGCGAACAAGCTTCCGGATTCCGGTAGGTCTGTCACACCGGCGTCAACCCCGCATTAGTTATCCACAGATCTTCTTTCTTTTCCACCTGTGGATAACTCTTGTGGATAACTCAGTGGATAGCCCTGGGCAGAGGTGCACAGGGCTGCTTCCCCGGAGCTACTTCCACTGGGTGGAGACGCCGAAGCCTGCGGCGATGAAGCCGAAGCCGACCACGATGTTCCAGTTGTCCAGGCCGTCGACGGGCAGCGAGCCGTCCGTGACGTAGAAGACGACGATCCAGGCCAGGCCGATAAGGAACATGGCCAGCATGACCGGTGCGACCCAGCCGCGGCTGGTCAGCTTGATGTTGGTCGCCTGCTTCGCCGCGGGCGGCGTGTAGTCGGCCTTCTTGCGGATACGTGACTTCGGCACGAGGGTCTCTCCTGTCGATGCGCTGCGTGGCCGCGCAGGGAACTGGGGCGGGCTCCGGGGCAGCGTACAAGGGGACACTGAGTGCTCCCCCGGGCGTCCGTTAGCGTAGTGCTTCCGCGGCGCCGAAGGAGATAAGGGTACGTTGAGCAATTCTGCCGACTCCCCCGGTACGGGTTCCAGCCCTGGCGGTAAGCGCCGTTTCCGGCCTGTTCGCGTACTAACGGCGGCCGTTTTCGCCCTCGCGGGCCTCATTTTTTTCACGAGTTTCAATACGGCCAAGGGCACCAACATCCGCACGGACGCCTCTTTGCTGAAGCTGTCCGACCTGATCGAGGAGCGTAGCGACAAGAACGCCTCGCTGGATGAGTCCAACGGTGTCCTGCGTGACGACGTCGACGCGCTGGCCGGGCGGGAGGACGGCAGCACGGCCGCCGAGGACGCCAAGCTCGCGGCGCTGGAGAAGAACGCGGGCACCCAGAAGCTCAGGGGCGAGGCCGTCACCGTCACGCTCAACGACGCCCCGCCGAACGCCACGGCCAAGCTGCCCGGCTATCCCGAGCCGCAGCCCGACTACCTGGTCATCCACCAGCAGGACCTCCAGGCGGTCGTGAACGCCATGTGGCAGGGCGGTGCGGAGGGCATCAGGGTGATGGACCAGCGGCTGATCTCCACGAGCGCCGTGCGCTGCGTCGGCAACACCCTGATCCTGCAGGGCCGCGTCTACTCACCCCCGTACAAGATCACCGCAATCGGTGACCCGGACGAGCTCCAGGACGCCGTGGCCGCCTCCCCCGCCATCCAGAACTACATGGTGTACGTCAACGTCTACGGGCTCGGCTGGAAAGTCGAGGAGGACGGGACGGTGACTCTTCCTGGCTACTCGGGCACAGTGGATCTCCACTACGCGAAGCCCGTGGAGTAGCTCGGAGTGGCTGGGGGTGGCTCGGGTTGGGGTCGGGCTGGCTCGGATAGTGCCTGATCAGCTGTTGCTGCCGCTGGGGGATCCTGTGTCGGTGCGAGTGGTCGTCAGGACGATCAGTGAACTGTGCATCACTGTCGGTACTTTGATCGTGCTCTTCGTGGTCTACGTGCTGTTCTGGACGGGCGTGCGGGCCGACAGCGCGATGGACCGGCAGATCGACCTGCTCCAGGAACAGTGGTCGAAGGGGAGCGTGCCGTCGCCGGCCGCGTCCCCTCCCCGGAGCCCGGACTCCGGGGAGAGCCCGAGCCCGAGTCCTGGGCGGAGCGAGATACCCGTGGCGGCTCCGGAGGCGCCAGCCCCGTACACGTATGACAAGCCTTTTGCTGTGATGTACATCCCGCGGCTTGGTTTCACGTGGAACAAGCCTCTGCTCGAGGGCACCGGTACCGATGTTCTCAAGAAGGGGCTGGGCCACTACAGGGGGACGGCCCAGCTCGGGCAGCCGGGGAACTTCGCTGTCGCGGGGCACCGCCGTACCTATGGCGACCCGTTCAAGGACTTTCCCGAGCTGCGCAGGGGCGACGCGGTGGTGTTGACCGACGGGACGACCTGGTTCACGTATCGGATCGACAAAGGCCCGTACAAAACCGTGCCCTCGGATATTGAGGTGATCGATCCTGTGCCGCGTAAGTCCGGGTATACGCGTCCGGGCCGCTATCTCACGCTGACCACGTGCGACCCGGAGTGGGGGCACAGTCATCGGCTGATCGTCTGGGCGCACCTTGATTCCACACAGCCTGTGGAGGCTGGGAAACCGACGGCGCTACGCCGTTAGTCTGGTGCCGTACGACGACGGAAGGGACGGCATGTACGGCTGGATCTGGCGGCATCTGCCGGGGAACGCGTGGGTGAGGGCGCTCATCTCCCTCGTACTGGCCCTCGCGACGGTCTACGTGCTCTTCCAGTACGTCTTCCCCTGGGCCGAACCGCTGCTTCCCTTCAACGATGTGACGGTGGACAACCAGTGAGCGCACGGATTCTCGTCGTCGACAACTACGACAGCTTCGTCTTCAACCTGGTCCAGTACCTGTATCAGCTGGGTGCCGAGTGCGAGGTGCTGCGCAACGACGAGGTGTCGACGGCGCACGCCCAGGACGGTTTCGACGGGGTGCTTCTGTCGCCGGGCCCGGGTGCTCCCGAGCAGGCCGGCGTCTGCATCGAGATGGTCCGGCACTGTGCCGCGACCGGCGTGCCCGTCTTCGGTGTCTGCCTCGGCATGCAGTCGATGCAGGTGGCGTACGGCGGTGTGGTGGACCGTGCGCCCGAGCTGCTGCACGGCAAGACCTCGCTCGTGGAGCACGAGGGTCAGGGTGTCTTCTCGGGCCTTCCCTCGCCCTTCACAGCGACGCGCTACCACTCGCTCGCGGCCGAGCCGGAGACCGTGCCGGCCGAGCTGGAAGTCACTGCCCGTACCCACGACGGGATCATCATGGGGCTGCGGCACCGTGAACTGGCGGTTGAGGGCGTGCAGTTCCACCCCGAGTCGGTGCTGACCGAGCACGGGCACCGGATGCTCGCCAACTGGCTGTTGGCGTGCGGCGACCAGGGTGCCGTGGCGAGGTCGGCGGGGCTCGCCCCGGTGGTGGGCAGGGTCCCGGCGTGACCGCGCTGCGCCCCGAGCGCGAGAGCTCCTCCTATGGCGGTGAGGCCGCGTACGGGGGCGCCGAGGCGTTCGAGGGTGCCGAAGGGTTTGCGGGTGGCGAAGGGTTTGCGGGTCCGGACGGCTTTGCGGGCGCCGGGGCCTTCGAGGCGGCGGTGGAGCAGCTGGCCGACCCGCTGACGGATCCGCTGCCGGGACCGGGACCGGGGCTGGGACAGGGGCAGGGGCCGGCGACTGGCCAGCAGCAGCAGCAGCCGACGGCCGGCCAGCAGCAGCCGACCGCCGGGCTTCGGCAGCCAGCGGCCGGGCTTCGGCAGCCGACCGCCGGGCTTCAGGGGATTCCTCCGCAGCCCGTCTCTCCGCAGCCCGTTCCTCCGAACGCCGTTCCTCCGAATGCCGCGCCTCTGCCGCCGCGTACTCCTCAGCAGCCGACTCCTGAGATGCAGGAGTGGTACGACCCGGAGGGGTACGCGCACGACTGGTACGCGGCGCCCGAGCCGACGCGGCCGCGGCAGTCGGCGTACGAGGAGCCGGTCACGGCGGCGTACGTGGGGTCGGCCGCACCGCCGTCGATGGAGCCGACCGCGCCGCCGTACCGGGAGCCGGGCTCCGTGCCGTACGAGCAGCCGCGTGTGGCGCCCGCGCCTTTGGACGACGAGACGGTGGCGCTGCGGATTCCCGGCTCGATGCCGGGTGCGATTTCGAGTCCGTTGCCGGGGCCGATGCCGGACTTGATACCGGACGCGTCCCGAATGGTCGGAAATGCGAGCCCGCCCGTGCCCGCCCCCGGTGGCCGGGCCGCTCGGCGTAAGGCTGCCCGGCGCCACGGGCGGCATGGAGGCCCTCAGGAGTCTCCTGAGTCCCTCGACTCCCGGGAGTCCCTGGCGTCGACGGAGAAGGGCGCTGAGGCGCCTCTGACCCGGATGGAGGCACGGCAGGCGGAGCGGGCGCGGAAGCCCGGTGCCGCCGTCATCGCGAGCCGGATGATCGGTGAGGTGTTCATCACCACCGGTGTGCTGATGCTGCTGTTCGTGACCTACCAGTTGTGGTGGTCGAACGTGCGGGCGCACCAGCAGGCGGACAGTGCCGCGAACAATCTTCAGCAGGACTGGGCGACCGGCAAGGGGGAGCCCGGGACGTTCGAGCCGGGGCAGGGGTTCGCCATCCTGCACATTCCGAAGCTGGACGTGGTCACGCCGATCGCCGAGGGCACGAGCAAGACGAAGGTGCTCGACCGCGGAATGGTCGGTCACTACGCGGAGGGCAGTCTGAAGACGGCGATGCCGGACGCCAAGACCGGCAACTTCGCGCTGGCCGGGCACCGGAACACGCACGGGGAGCCGTTCCGGTACATCAACAAGCTTGAGCCGGGCGACGAGATCGTCGTCGAGACCCAGGACGACTACTTCGTCTACAAGATGACGTCGATCCTGCCGGTGACGAGTCCGAGCAACACGGCCGTCATCGACCCAGTTCCCAAGGGTTCGGGTTTCACCGAGCCGGGCCGCTACATCACGCTCACCACCTGCACACCGGAATTCACCAGTAAGTACCGGATGATCGTGTGGGGCAAGATGGTCGAGGACCGGCCGCGCAGCGAGGGCAAGCCGGAAGCGCTCGTTCAGTAAGAGCAGCCGGAAACGCTCGTTCAGTAAGAGCACGCGGAAGCGCGCAGTAGCCGCACACGGGACAACCCGCGACAGACCAGACGGGGCAGATGCACAGTGGCAGCGAGGACCGACCACGACGAGCGCACCGACGTCGAGGGGCCGTTGCCGACGCCGCGACGCGGCGGTTCCGGCCGCCTGGCGTTGGCGGTCAGTGTCTTCGGTGAACTCCTCATCACCGCGGGCCTGGTGCTCGGCCTGTTCGTCGTCTACTCCCTGTGGTGGACGAACGTCGTCGCGGACCGTGCGGCGGACCAGCAGGGCGACAAGGTCCGTGACAACTGGGCGTCGGTGGACACCGGCCCGGGTTCCCTGGACACCAAGAACGGCATCGGCTTCCTGCACGTGCCGGCGATGAAGAACGGCGAGGTCCTCGTCGAGAAGGGCACGTCGTCCAAGGTCCTCAACGACGGCGTCGCCGGCTACTACACGGACCCGGTCAAGTCCGCCCTGCCGACGAGCGGCAAGGACGGCAACTTCACCCTTGCCGCCCACCGCGACGGCCACGGCGCCAAGTTCCACAACATCGACAAGGTCAAAGAGGGCGACGCGATCGTCTTCGAGACCAAGGACAACTGGTACGTCTACAAGGTCTACGACATCCTCCCGGAGACCTCGAAGTACAACGTCAAGGTCCTCCAGCCGGTCCCCAAGCAGTCCGGCAAGACGAAGCCGGGCCACTACATCACGCTGACGACCTGCACCCCGGTGTACACCTCGCGGGACCGGTATGTGGTGTGGGGGGAGTTGGAGCGGGTGGAGAAGGTGGACAGTGACCGGACTCCGCCGGCGGAGCTGCGATGAGGTGACTGAGCTCCCGCAATCAACTCAGTCACCTACGATGACGGAGGCCCGAAGCCGCAACCAATCCTTGCGACTTCGGGCCTTTTCGGTGCTTCCAGCATCACCTAGGCGACACCTATTGGAGGACGGGCAGCGGAACTCCCGCGCTCCACTTCTCCAAGTGGGAACGGTCCACGAGGGTGACTCCGTAGGCCTCCGCGATGGCACGTGCGTCGGGTGCGAACGATGTCGTGGCGACGAAGAGTGCCACGTCGGCCGCGTGCTGAACGCGCGAGGCGCCGAGGAACTTCTGCAGTTCCCCGCTCCATACGGGGCGGTAGGGCGCGAAGCTCTTGCACTGGGCGACGACGGAGCGGCCGTCGGCGGTGCGCGCGGTGACATCGACTCCCCGGTCACCCGGTCCGCCGTGCACGATGACGTCCGTGCAGCCGTCGCGGCGCAGCAGGACGGCGATGTGGTGCTCGAACTCCCGCCAGTTCATGGCGTCGATGGAGGCCATGATCCCGGTGTACCGGCGGGGCCCGCCGGTGTGTTCGAGATCGGCGATCCGGGTGTGGTGGTCGCACAGCCGCTGCTCGATCCGTTCGACATCCTCACGCAGCGAGGTGAGTTCCTGACGGTGCTCGCCCGATGTCTCGATCAGGGCGTTGAACATCGGGACGACGGTCTTGCCGAGGATGTGGGTGATGCGCTGGTCGATGCGGTCGTCCAGTGGCACGTCCCTGCTCCGGGCGGGGGTTTCCACCGGGCGAGTTCGCGCGAGGTACTCCATGTCGAGGAGGTAGGTGCGGACCTGCCGGGCCACGTTGCTGTCACGGAGGAGCATGGCGACGTTGAGGACGGCCCGACGGGACCAGAGGGCCAGGCTGGAGCGGGGCTGTGGATAACTCTCCGGAAAGAGAGACAACGTGTCTCCCTTGAACCGCGCCAGGTCTTCTCCGCGCAGGATCCGCAGGCCGTTGACTGTCAGCTCGTCTCGGTGCCGTTGTGCCATTCGATTGATGACACGCTCCGCGACTTCGAAGTACGCCGCCACCATCGCCGTCGTCACGTGCATGCCGTCCGGCAGCAGCGACAGGGCTTTCACCCTGTCGAGTACATCCGTGCGTTCCAGCACGCCGTCCCGCAGTGTCTTCGATTCCAGCAGAGCCGCTTCGTTGATCACGTTCTGCCCCTTCTGGTCGCGTCGTGGCCGTCCGGCCGGGGCAGAGCTCTGTTCCCCGCCCCCCGGTTCAACGAGTCGGGGTATATGAAGATGTGGTCGGATCTCGCACGGAATGTCGAAGGGCCAGGCGGGCAAGTCCGGAGCCGTGGCCATCGCTGGGGGGTGAATGACTGAGTCCCGGCCGCCCTCTCGGGTGGCCGGGACTCAGTCGTCGTACCGCGTGCGGTGTCAGTTCTTCGTGCGGGCCACCTAGCCGGTGGAGCCTCCGAAGAAGCCGTTGTCGCCGCCGTTGTTGCCGTTACCGCCGACAGTCTGGAGCGTGATCGTCGTGTTGCCGGGATCGTCGACCGGGGTGTTGGCGGGCGGGTCCTGATTCATGACGATCGCGTCGTCGCTGTCGTTGCTGCCGTCGGCGAACTCGATGTCGTCGAAGCCGGCCTGCTGGAGCGTCTGCTTCGCCACCGCCACTGTCTGGCCGATCACACTCGGCACGGCGGTCTGGGCCTTTGCCTTGCCGATCTCGATCTGGACGCTGGACCCGGGGTCGGCCTGTGTTCCGCGCTCCGGGGTGGTCCGGATGACCTTGCCGACCAGGTTGGGGTCGTCGGTCTCCACCTCGGTGCAGTTGCCGACGAGGTTGCTGGCCGACATCTGTGCCTTGGCTTCGTCACAGGACTTGTTCAGGACGTCCGGGACGGTGGACTGCTTCTTCTCGATGGCGATGGTGAGGGTGATCGTGGATCCCTTCTCCACCTCCGCGCCCAGCTTCGGGTCCTGCTCCAGGACGGTGTCCGGATCTTCTGCGGACTCCTGGTCCTTCGTCTCGACCTGGAACTGGTAGCCGTCGCCCTCGAGGATCGACTTGGCCTCGTCAAGGCTCTTGCCGAGGACGGTCGGAACCGTCACCTTCGGCGCCCCCGTGGACACCACCAGATTGACCGTGTCGCCCTTGTTGACGTTCACGTTCGCCTTCGGGTCCTGGCTGCAGATGCTGCCCTTTGGCTGGTCCTCGCAGGCGTCCTCGGTGGTCTTCACGACGAGTTCGCTGTTCTCTGCCATCTTTTTGGCGTCTTCCAGCGTCTGGCCGACGAAGTTGGGTGCGGCGAAGGCCGAGTTCGTGTCTCCGCCGCCGCTGAACACCCACTTCCCGATCAGGATCGCGCCGACCAGGACGAGAACCCCCGCCACGACCAGCAGGATCGTCGAGGTGTTCGACTTCTTCTGGCGGCGCCGGTCGGGGCGGTCGTCGTAGCCGTAGCTGCCGTCGTCCGGGTTCATCGGGGGGAGCATGGAAGTGGCGCCGGCGTCCGCGGAGTGCAGGGCCGTGGTGGCCTGGTCGGCGCCGTAGCCGCCGTATCCGACGGAGCCCATGGCCGCGGTGGCGGCGACGGGCTGGCCGTCGAGGCAGGCCTCGATGTCGGCGCGCATCTCGTCGGCGGACTGGTAGCGGTAGTCCGGGTCCTTGACGAGCGCCTTCAGTACGATCGCGTCCATCTCGGGCGTGAGCTCGGGGTCGAAGACGCTCGGGGGCTGCGGCTCTTCCCGTACGTGCTGGTAGGCGACCGCGACCGGGGAGTCGCCGATGAACGGCGGGCGGACGGTCAGCAGCTCGTAGAGGAGGCAGCCGGTGGAGTACAGGTCGGAGCGTGCGTCGACCTGCTCGCCCTTCGCCTGCTCCGGCGAGAGGTACTGCGCCGTACCTATGACGGCGGACGTCTGTGTCATCGTCATGCCGGAGTCGCCCATGGCGCGGGCGATGCCGAAGTCCATGACCTTGACCTGGCCGTTGCGCGTGAGCATGACGTTGGCGGGCTTGATGTCGCGGTGGACGATGCCGGCGCGGTGGGAGTACTCCAGGGCCTGGAGGATCCCGATGGTCATCTCCAGGGTGCGCTCGGGCAGCAGTCTGCGCCCGGAGTGCAGCAGCTCGCGCAGCGTGGATCCGTCGACGTACTCCATCACGATGTACGGGATGGACGTGCCGTCGATGTAGTCCTCACCCGTGTCGTACACGGCGACGATCGCGGGATGGTTGAGCGAGGCGGCCGACTGGGCCTCCCGGCGGAACCGAGCCTGGAACGATGGATCGCGTGCGAGGTCGGCCCGCAGCGTCTTCACCGCCACCGTGCGCCCGAGCCGGGTGTCATGCGCGAGGTAGACCTCCGCCATGCCACCACGGCCGAGCACGTGGCTCAGCTCGTACCGGCCGCCGAGGCGACGCGGCTCTTCCATAGCTACCTACCAGCCCTCTCCATCGGTCCCGACCGCACCTTTGTGTGGTCCGGCGGTGTGCCGTCCGGGCATACCGTACCCGGCTCGGCTTCTGTGACCTGGCCACAATCGTCACTCGATACAGGACCGGTATCCCAACGTGCACGGATGTGCAGGAGACGTGATGTGGGTCACTTGGTGCTGTCGATGACTGCTTGCATCACACTTTTCGCGATGGGAGCCGCGAGGCCACCACCGGAGATGTCGTCACGGTTGGCGCTCTCGTCCTCGACCACCACGGCGATGGCGACCGGGGTACTGCCGTCGCTGAGCTTGGCGTAGGAGATGAACCAGGCGTACGGGTTCTCGCTGTTGTCGACGCCGTGCTGCGCGGTACCGGTCTTGCCGCCCACCGTGACACCGCCCTCGTTGATCTGCGCGTTCTTACCGGTGCCGTCCTTGACGACCGTCTCCATCATCGACTGGAGGATCGCGGCGTTCTCGGGGGACAGCGGCTCGCTCATCTTCTCGGGCTCGGTCTGCTCGATGACGTCCAGGCCGGGAGCCTGCAGCTTGTCGACCATGTACGGCTTCATGAGCGTGCCGTTGTTGGCGACGGCCGAGGCGACCATGGCCATCTGCAGCGGGGTCGTGGCGGTCTCGAACTGGCCGATCGAGCTGAGCGCGGTCTGCGGCTTGTCCATCGTCTTGGGGAAGACGGAGGCGCTGGAGCGGACCGGTGTGAACTGCTCGGAGTCGAAGCCGAACTTCTCGGCCTCCGCGAGCATCTTGTCCTTGCCGAGGTCGGCGCCGATCTTGCCGAAGACGGTGTTGCAGGAGTACTGCAGGGCGACCCGCAGAGTCGCGTCCTTGCAGGGGATGTTCCCCTCGTTCTTCAGCTCGGTCGTGGTGTCCGGCAGGATGTACGGCAGCGGCGAATCGGTCTTCTCGTCCGCGGACGTGTACAGGCCGTCCTCCAGAGCCGCGGCCGCGGTGACCACCTTGAAGGTGGAGCCCGGCGGGTAGGTCTCGCGCAGCGCCCGGTTGAGCATCGGGTCGTCGGGGTCGTTCTTCTTCTGGAGCGCTTCCCAGGCCTTGCCGTCGACGCTCGTGGAGTTCCCGGCGAACGTGGAGGGGTCGTACGAGGGGGTGGAGGCGAGGGCGAGGATCGCGCCGGTCTCCGGGTTGATCGCGGCGACGGCGCCCTTGCCCTGCTTGAGCAGTCCGTCGTACGCGGCTTTCTGCGCGGCGGCGTTGAGGGTGGTGACGACGTTGCCGCCCTGCTTGGCCTTGCCTGTGAGCATGTCGAGGGTGTTGCGGAAGAAGAGCCGGTCGTCGTTGCCGGTGAGGATGCCGTCGTCGATGGATTCGAGCTGGGTGGCGCCGAAGGCCTGTGAGGCGTACCCGGTGACGGGCGCCCACATGGCGCCGTCCGTGTAGGTGCGCTTGTACTCGAAGTCGTTGTAGCTGTCGCCCGACGTCTTCTTGGACCCGGTGATCGGGTTTCCGTCGACGATGATGTTGCCGCGGGGTGTGGCGTAGCGGGCGATGGCGACGCGGCGGTTCTTGGGGTCGCTTCTCAGGGTGTCCGCCTGGACGTACTGGAGCCAGTTGTCGCGGATGAGCAGGGCGAGGACGAGTAGCCCGCAGAAGATCGCGATCCGGCGAAGGGGCTTGTTCACGGGCGGACCACCTGGGTCATTTCGGCGTCGGGGTTGGGGGCGGGGGCTGGGGCCGGTCGGCGGGCGGTGTCGCTGATGCGGATCAGGATGGCGATCAGGACCCAGTTGGCGATGACGGAGGAACCGCCTGATGCCAGGAACGGCATGGTCATACCGGTCAGCGGGATGAGGCCCATCACACCGCCGGCGACGACGAAGACCTGGAGCGCGAAGGCTCCGGACAGGCCGATGGCGAGGAGTTTGCCGAAGGGGTCGCGGGCTGCGAGGGCGGTGCGTACGCCGCGTTCCACGATCAGGCCGTAGAGGAGCAGGATCGCCATGATGCCGGCCAGGCCGAGTTCCTCGCCGAAGGTGGCGAGGATGAAGTCGGAGTTGGCGGCGAACCGGATGAGGTCGGAGTGGCCCTGGCCGAGGCCGGTGCCGAGGGTGCCGCCGGAGCCGAAGGCCCACAGCGCCTGCATGGCCTGCTCGGAGTGGACGACGCCGTCCTGGACCCCGGTCTGGCTGAGCGTGTACTCGTGCATCGGGTCGAGCCAGGCCTGGACACGGGTCTGGACGTGCGGTTCGAAGCTCGCCACGCTGACGGCGCCGGCCGCGGACATCAGGAGACCGAAGACGATCCAGCTGGTCCGCTCGGTGGCGACGTACAGCATGATGATGAACATTCCGAAGAACAGCAGCGATGTACCGAGGTCGGTCTCGAAGACCAGGATGAGGATCGAGATCATCCAGACGACGATGATCGGGCCGAGGTCGCGGCCGCGTGGCAGGTACAGGCCCATGAAGCGGCGGCTGGCCAGGGCCAGCGCGTCTCGCTTCACCATCAGGTAGCCGGCGAAGAAGACCGCCAGCACGATCTTCGCGAACTCACCGGGCTGGATGGAGAATCCGGCGACCGAGATCCAGATCTTGGCGCCGTAGGTGATTTCGGCTCCGAGGCCCGGCACCAGTGGCAGCAGCAGGAGGACCAGGGCCAGCGCCATGGAGATGTATGTGTAGCGCTGCAGGACTCGGTGGTCCTTGAGGAAGATCAGTACGACGACGAACAGGCCGATGCCGAGTGCGGTGTACAGCAGTTGGCGCGGTGCGGCGCTGCCGGCCTGGCCGATCTCCTGGAGGAGCTGTGACTGGTCGAGCCGCCAGATGACGACCAGGCCCAGGCCGTTGAGCAGCGTAGCCAGCGGCAGCAGCAGTGGGTCGGCGTACGGCGCGAACTTGCGTACGACGAGGTGGCCGACGCCTGCGAGGAGGCCGAGGCCGAGGCCGTAGCTCAGCAGGCCCGGCGGGACCGCGTCGTTGATGGCGAGGCCGACGTTGGCGTACGCGAAGACCGGGATCGCCACCGCGAACACCAGGAGTGCCAGTTCGGTGTTGCGTCGGCTCGGTGTGCCGATCGACCCGATCGTGGACGTGTGGTGCGTCGGCGTGTTCGTACTACTGCTCATGGTGTGACAGGGCCCCTCACGGCTGCTTACTGCTTACCGCACAGCGAGACCAGCTTCTGCTCCTCGTCGGAGAGGCTGGGGCCGGGTGTGGGAGTGGGTGCGGTTGTGGACGTGGACGCCGAGGGGGTCGGCGTCGGCGTGGCTTTGGACGTCAGGGAGGTGGTCGTGGTTCCCGTGGTTCCGCCTGCCTCGCCCTCACCGGTCTTGGCGTTGTTGTCGGCTTCGGCGGCGCGGCGTTCGGAGTCCTTCTTGCAGGCGGAGGCCTGCACGGCGAGCTCGTCGATCTTCGACTTGGCGTCGCTCAGGCCGCCTTCGGCGATGGTCGCCTTGACCTGCTCCTGCATGTACGGCGGCAGGTACTTGAGTTCGATCTCGGGGTGGTCTTTCTCGACCTTCGAGAGTGAGACCCAGGCCAGGTCCTGGCTGATGCCCTGGTAGAGCGCCACGTGTTCGCCCTTGGCGCCGACGTAGTACTGCGTCTGCGTCCAGCGGTAGCCGCCGTAGAGGCCGCCGCCGATGATGCCGAGCGCGAGCACGATGTAGAAGGATCTCTTCAGCCACTTGCGTCCGGTGCGCGGTTTGACGAAGTCCTCGTCGGAGTAGCCGCCGAAGCCGCTGGTGTCGGCGTAGCCCGTGGTGTCGCCGCTGCCGGGCGGGCCGAACTCGCCGCCTCCGCCCTGTCCGGGCACGGGGCGGCCGAGGCTGGAGGCCCGGCCGGCCGGTGTCTGCATGGCACCGTTGTCGTGGAGTTGGTGCTGATGCTGGTTCTCGGCGACCGCGCCGACGACGACCGGGGTGTCGGAGAGCTGGGCCGCGAGGGTGTCGCCGCCGTCGATGTCGAGGACGTCGGCGATGATGACCGTGATGTTGTCCGGGCCGCCGCCGCGCAGTGCGAGCTCGATGAGCTGCTGCACGGTTTCCTGCGGGCCCTGGTAGCTGGCGAGGGTGTCTTCCATCGTCTGGTGGGAGACGACCCCGGACAGCCCGTCGGAGCAGATCAAGTAGCGGTCGCCGGCGCGGACTTCACGGATGGAGAGGTCGGGCTCGACGTGGTCGCCGCTGCCCAGCGCGCGCATGAGGAGTGACCTCTGCGGGTGGGTGGTGGCTTCTTCCTCGGTGATGCGTCCCTCGTCGACGAGGCGCTGCACCCAGGTGTGGTCCTGCGTGATCTGCGTCAGTACGCCGTCGCGCAGCAGGTACGCGCGCGAGTCGCCGACGTGTACGAGACCGAGCCGCTGGCCGGTCCACAGGAGGGCCGTGAGGGTGGTCCCCATGCCTTCCAGCTGGGGGTCCTCCTCGACCATCATCCGCAGCTGGTCGTTGGCCCGCTGCACGGCGGTGCCGAGGGAGGTGAGGATGTCGGAGCCGGGCACGTCGTCGTCGAGCGCGACGATCGTGGAGATCACCTCGGAGCTGGCGACCTCACCGGCGGCCTGGCCGCCCATCCCGTCGGCGATCGCGAGGAGGCGGGGACCGGCGTAGCCGGAGTCCTCGTTCCCCTCGCGGATCATGCCTTTGTGCGATCCGGCGGCGAAGCGCAGTGACAGACTCATGCGCACCTCGCCCGTCGGCTCCGGGTACATCCGCACGGTGCCCACCCTCCGGTCGGGAGCGCGCGGGCGTCCTTCGTCTGGACCGCCGCTGCGTGCTCGCTCCGCTCGCGCCTATTCATGATGTAGCACTACTTCCGCAACTCGATGACGGTCTTGCCGATGCGGATCGGCGCGCCCAGTGGAACCGGTGTGGGGGTCGTCAGTCGGTTCCGGTCGAGATACGTGCCGTTGGTGGATCCGAGGTCCTCGACGATCCACTGGCCGTCGCGGTCCGGGTAGATCCTGGCATGCCTGCTGGACGCGTAGTCGTCGTCCAGCACGATGGTGCTGTCGTGCGCGCGGCCCAGGGTGATGGTCTGCCCCTGCAGTGCGACTGTCGTGCCCGTGAGGGTGCCCTCCGAGACGACGAGTTTGGTGGGGGCGCCGCGACGCTGGCGGCCGCCGCTTGGTGCGGCCTGCTGGCGTTGCGGCGGTGGCGCGGCCTGGCGCGCGGCCGGCTGCTGCCTGTTGGCGTCCCGTCGCGACCCGCGCTGTGTGACACGCGTTCCGAACAGGTCGCTGCGGATGACCTGCACGGCCACGATCACGAACAGCCACAGTACGGCCAGGAAACCCAGCCGCATGACCGTGAGGGTCAGCTCTGACATTGCCCCCGCTTCACCCTTCGGCTTGCCGGTAAATGATGGTGGTGCTGCCCACGACGATCCGCGAGCCGTCGCGGAGCGTAGCGCGGGTGGTGTGCTGCCCGTCCACCACGATGCCGTTGGTGGACCCTAGATCCTGGACGGTCGAGGGCGTTCCGGTCCGGATCTCACAGTGCCTGCGCGATACGCCGGGGTCGTCGATCCGCACGTCGGCTTCGGTGCTGCGGCCCAGCACCAGCGTCGGGCGGGAGATCTGATGGCGGGTGCCGTTGACCTCGATCCAGTGCCGCGTCCGGCCGCCGGGCTGCGCGCCCGGTGCCGCGGTGGGCCGCTGGCCCATGGGCGCGTGGGCCGCGTGTGCGCCGGGCGGTGGTGCGGCGGGCATGGGCGGAGCACCCGCGGGCTGGCCGGCGGGCGGATAGCCGTAGCCGCCCGGCCCGCCCGGGGCCGCCGGGCCCGCGGGAGCACGCTCGGGGGCCTGCTGGTTGGTCGAGGAGGCGAGCGTACGGCTGCGCACCCGGTACAGACCGGTGTCGAGGTCGTCGGCCTTCTCCAGGTGGACCTTGATGGGGCCCATGAACGCGTAGCGCTGCTGCTTGGCGTAGTCGCGCACCATGCCGGCGAGCTCGTCGCCGAGCTGCCCCGAGTAGGGGCTGAGGCGGTCGAAGTCCGGCGTGCTGAGCTCGACGATGAAGTCGTTGGGTACGACGGTCCGGTCGCGGTTCCAGATCGTGGCGTTGTTGTCGCACTCGCGCTGGAGTGCTCCGGCGATCTCCACGGGCTGGACCTCGGACTTGAACACCTTGGCGAAGGTGCCGTTGACCAGGCCTTCGAGACGCTGCTCGAACTTCTTCAGGACTCCCATGGGGCACCTCCTCCTTCGTAGCCGTCCTGGTGCAGGTTGTCGCTGGTGTTGTGGTGCTCGTGCTGCCTGTCGTGCTCGTGCCGCTGGTCCTGCTCGTCGTGCGGGTCCTGCTCGTACTGCTTACTGATCGTATCCACGCGCCGGGAAATCGGGTGGTTCCCCCTGTCGGCACGGTCGACGGATGTCGACGGCTTCCGGAGTCCCTTCCCGAAGTTCCCTGTGAAGTGCCTTTTCGAACTCCCGCAGGCGCTACTCCTGCCATGGATCGTAGAGGCGGCTCGCGACCAGTGTCCCGCACCTGACTGTGCGGGCTGTCCTGCTCCTGGGTAGATGCGCAGGACCGGTACGAGGTTGATACGTGAACCGGTTCTGCTTGATACCTGTAGCCGACGCCGACCCGGGCGGGGGTGAGGTGGCCTGGGCCGGACCCCTGTTTCGGAGGCACGCCGGTGTGCTCCCCGGGGGTGCGGGCGCGGTCCGCGCGGGGGTCCGGGGGCGCCGGAAAGGGATGTGATTCCACCCTGAGCAGCGTGCTAATCTTCTCGATGTCGGCAGGCGCTCACACCACTTGGTGGGAGACGGACGACATACCAAATGCGCGAGTGGCGGAATGGCAGACGCGCTGGATTCAGGTTCCAGTGCCCGCAAGGGCGTGGGGGTTCAACTCCCCCCTCGCGCACCACACGAAGAACCGACGGAACGGGTCTTCACCAGAGACGAAAGTCCTGGTGGGGCCCGTTTCGCGTTGTGCGGCAGGCAGTCACGATACGCCCGGACGGTGACGTGGCAGGGCCCCGTCGGTGAGGTATCTCACGGTCGGGGCCCTGCTTTTTGTGCTGGTGGTTGGGTGCCGGGGCGGGGTGGCGCTTGCCTTCTTGGTCGGGCTTCCCGGAGTTCCTGCGCGAGAGCCGACCCGAGTGATCGTTCTGCGTGAGGACAATCACACGGGGCCTTGCGGGTGGCAGTGGACTTGCGGATGGGTGGGGCCGCGCTCCGGAGGGGCGAGAGGTTACGCGGCGAGGCGGTCGGCGAGTTCCTTGGCCTTGGTGGCCGCGTCGTCGAGGGCCTTCGAGCGGGAGGCCTCGAAGAGGGGGATCAGCTCGGACATCGCCGGGTTGTGCGGCGCCGCGGTGAGTTCCGGGACGATGAAGGTGAGGTCCAGGGCGAGGGTGTCGCGAAGGACGGCCTCCAGGTAGTTCTGCACGTACTCGAAAGGCTCGCGCGGAGTGCCCGGCGCGTAGGAGCCGCCGCGGCTGGCGACCACGGTGACCGGGGTGCCCGCGATCTTCGAGTCATCGGTCATGGCGGTACGGCCTATGAGGATGACGTTGTCCAGCCATGCCTTGAGGGTCGACGGGATCGCGAAGTTGTACATCGGGGCGCCGATCAGGATCGCGTCCGCCTGCTCCACTTCCTCTATGAGGGGCACGCGCTCGGCGAAGGCGGCGGCCTGCTCGGGGGTGTGCGTGTCCGGGGCCGCGAAGCCGGCGGAGTAGGCGTCGGCAGTGATGTGCGGTACGGGGTTCGCGGCGAGGTCGCGGTAGAGCACCGTGCCCTCCGGGTGCTGTTCCTCCCAGGCCTTGCGGAAGGCGTCCGTCACCGCGCGGGAGGCGGAGGCGGAGCCCGGGAACACGGACGAGTCGATGTGAAGGAGGGTGGCCATGGGGATCTCCAAGGGGACTGGGGGTGCGGTCAGCCGGCGAGCCGCGGCGCGGGCGCCGGGATCGGGAACCGATCGGGAACCCTCGATGCGGTGCGGACTTCTGTTTCGTACTCGACTATAGATAACACAGCTACTTACTTTTTTTCATCCCGTTGTGTGAGCGCAGTACTCTGAAGCCATGCCAGAACCGGGAAGCCACGAGGGCCCAGGGCCGTGCCAGAAGGTCGATGGCGGCATGACCCGGGTCTTCCAGCTGTTCGGAAAACGCTGGACGGGCCTGGTCGTGTCCGTTCTGATGCAGCGGCCTGTTCACTTCGCCGAGCTGCGCAGGGCGATCCCCGGCATCAGCGAACGGATGCTCTCGGACCGGCTCACCGAACTCGGCGCGGCGGGCCTGGTCGTGCGCGAGGTCGATGAAGGGCCCCCGCTGCGCGTCGCGTACCGGCTGACTGAGGCGGGATTCGCACTGGAACCAGCGCTCAAGGAACTCGGGGCCTGGGCGGAGCGGCATCTGCCGGAGGGCGGGCAGTGCCCGAGGTGACGCGAGCCGACGCAGCTCCTTGCCCGTTCTCGCGGACCCGTTCTCGCGGACTCGTTCTTGCGAACCCGTTTTCGCGGACTCGTTTCCGCGAGCCTGTGGAGTCGTCCACAGGCTCCGGGTTGTCCACAGGCTCCGACGGCTCTCGGTGACCGGCTGTACGGTCGGGGCAAGTTGATGGTCGTGCACGGGGGAGGCGGTCGGAATGACCGAGTTCGGTACAGAGGTTCTGGCGCAGGAAGCGGTCGCAGCGCAGAAGGCGGTCGAAGCGCGGGAAGCCGTTGAAGTGCAGGAAGCGCGGCAGGCGCAGCAGACATCCAGGGCCTTCGCCGTACGTGGATTCGCGGCGTGGCCCGTTCAGGGCTCTCCGAAGGAAGAGGGCAAGGCCCTGCGCGGGCGTGTGCCGCGCGCCGCCCACGCGGAGTTCACGCCGGACGCCGGCCGGCCCGACGCCGTGCGCGCGGTGGAGGAGTCCAACGTCGGCCGGATCCCGGGGCTCACCCCGATACGGGTCGGCAGGATGGCGGCCACGCCCTTCGCCTTCCTGCGCGGTTCCGCAGGCCTCATGGCGTACGACCTCGCGCGCACCCCCATGACCGGGATCAGCGCCCAGATATGCGGCGACGCACACGCGGCGAACTTCGGCCTCTACGGCGACGCGCGCGGCGGACTCGTCATGGACCTGAACGACTTCGACGAGACGGTGCACGGCCCCTGGGAATGGGACCTCAAGCGCCTCGCCACCTCACTCGTGCTCGCGGGCCGGGAAGCCGGGGCGGACGAGGCCACCTGCCGCAGGGCCGCGCACGACGTGGCCGGCGCCTACCGGCGCACCCTGAGACTGCTCGCGAAGCTCCCGGTGCTTGACGCGTGGAACGCCATCGCCGACGAGGAACTCGTCTCACACGCCGACGCCCACGATCTGCTCGGCACGCTGGAGCGGGTCTCCGAGAAGGCGCGGGGCAACACCAGCGGGCGGTTCGCGGCGAAGTCGACGGAGGCCGTGGAAGGCGGCGGGCGGCGCTTCGTGGACGCGTCACCGGTGCTGCGCCGCATACCCGACGCCGAGGCGGAGGTGGTCGCCGCGTCACTGGAGGAGTACCTCACGACGCTGTCGGCGGACCGACTCCCCCTCCTCGCCCGGTACACCGTGCACGATGTCGCCTTCCGTGTCGTCGGCACCGGCAGCGTGGGCACCCGGTCCTACGTCGTCCTGCTCCTGGACCACCGTGGCGAACCCCTCGTCCTTCAGGTGAAGGAGGTCCGTGCCTCGGCGCTGCTCCCCCATCTGGCAACGGCCGGCCACGCGATACCCGACGTATCGCATGAGGGGCGTCGGGTGGTCGTCGGCCAGAAGCGCATGCAGGTCGTGAGCGACATCCTGCTCGGTTGGACCTCGGTCGACGGACTCCCCTTCCAGGTACGCCAGTTCCGCAACCGCAAGGGCAGCGTCGACCCCGCCGCCCTGGCCGCCGACCAGATCGACGACTACGCCCGCATGACCGGCGCCCTCCTCGCCCGCGCCCACGCCCACAGCGCCGACCCGCGCCTCATCGCCGGGTACTGCGGCAAGAGCGAGGAGCTGGACGAAGCCATCGCTTCGTTCGCCGTGACGTACGCCGACCGTACGGAGGCGGATCACGCGGAGCTGGTGGCGGCGGTGCGGGAAGGGCGGATCGAGGCTGAGTTGGGGGTTTGAGGGATGGGGGCGGTCGTCATGTCGGCCGGGGATGCCAGGTGTCCATTGAGGGTCCCCAGCTAGTAGACCCAAGACCCAGTAGCCCCAAGCAGTAGCCCTAGCCACTAGTCCCAAGTAGTAGCCCCAACCGGTAGCCCTAGCTGTTAGTCCCAATCAGTAGTCCCAGCCAGTAGTCCCAGCCAGTAGTCAGCAGGAGTCCCAGACAGTAGTCCCGAGTAGCCTCGCCCCGCCGTGGCCTACGCTGGTCGGGTGACGACGCCGGAAGCCGAGCAGAGCCAGTCCGAGCCCATCGACGAAGGGGCCCGGAAGCTGTCCGGTGTCCTGGGGAGCGAGGCGATCGGGTCCGCCGCGGCGGATTCCTTCGAGGACGAGTCCGCGGGCGGGACGTCCTCGCGGACGGAGTCCGAAGGTAAGCCGTCCCAGCAGGCCGGCACCGCGGGTGAGCCCTCTTCACCGACGGAGCCGCCCGTGAAGGAGAAGCTCCGGCGGGCCGGTGATGAAGGTGAGGAGCCCTCGTCGGCGGAGGCCGCGCAGGAGACGCCGCAGCAGGGCGGCACCGAGAGCGGGACGTCGGCGCAGGCAGGGGGCGATGGGTCGGCGCGGCCCGAGGAGCGGTTGGAGCGGGCTGTTCGGGTGGCTGAGCAGGCGTTGATCGAGTTCGAGATCGCGGTGGAGACCTTCCGGGTCGAGGTCGACAACTTCTCGCGGCTGCATCACCAGAAGCTCGGGCCGATGTACTCCCGGCTCGACGAACTGGACGCGCAGATCGCCGAGGCGCGGGCCGCGCGCAGCGGTGACCCGGAGGATGTCCGCAAGGCGGACGAGGCGCGGGCGCGGGTCATGCCGATGCCGGGCGTCGAGGAGCTGTTCCACGGCTGGATGGACGCCGAGGGGCTGTTCCCGGAGGCCGTCGCGATGCTGACGGACCAGCCCGTGCGGCCTCCGCAGCGGGTGCGCCCCAGTGACGAGGCCCGCAGGCTCTACCGGGATCTGGTCCGCAAGGCCCATCCCGACCTGGCGCAGGATGATGACGAGCGCAAGCGGCGTGACGAGTTCATCACTCGGGTCAACGCCGCCTACGCCCGGGGTGACGAGGCGCAGCTCAGCGAGCTTTCCGTGGAGTGGGCCGCGGGGCCGGTGCCCGAGGAGTGGAGGCCGAGCCGCAGCGAGGAGCTGTACGCCCGGCTCGAGTGGCTCTCCCAGCGCAAGGAGATGCTCGCGTTCGTCGCAGGTGAGCTGGAGGAGAGTGCCATCGGCGCGATGCTCAAGCTGGCTCCCGAGGATCCGGACCGGCTCCTGGAGGAGATCGCCGAGCAGTTGCTGGCGCAGGTCGCTCAGCGTGAGACGGAGCTGGCCGAGCTGGCCGGCCAGGCTCCCGAAGCCGGCTGACCGGTCCGGGCCCGCGGGGCTGATGGTCGGGATTCCGGAAGGGGATCAGGCTGTCGGTGGGGTCGGGTAGCGTCGGAGGCATGAGTTTCGGAGCTGGTGTGCCCACGGTCGAGGTCGGCGATATCACGGACGGGGACTTCCTCCTGGACGTCCGCGAGGACGACGAGTGGGAGGCAGGCCACGCCGATCAGGCTCTGCACATCCCCATGAGTGAATTCGTGGCGCGTTTCGGTGAGTTGACCGAGGCGGCGCCGCAGGATGGCAAGGTCCACGTGATCTGCCGCTCCGGGGGCCGTTCGGCGCAGGTCACCACGTATCTGGCCCAGCAGGGAATCGACGCGGTGAATGTCGACGGCGGCATGCAGGCCTGGGCGGCCACCGGTCGCCCGGTCGTGGACGACAAAGGACAGCCGGGCTTCGTGGCGTAGATCACTGGCGCCGGGGGAGTCGCTGGGCGGCGCCTCCCCCTGGCGGCCGAGCCGGGCGTTCAGCCCAGCGGGTGGGCCGCGAGCAGATCCCCGAGTGCCTCCTCGTACGCTGCCGCCGGGCCGAGCGACAGTTCCAGCTGCTTGGCCCAGGCGTGGTACCGGTGCAGCGGGTAGTCGGTGTCGGCGCCGACACCGCCGTGCAGGTGCTGCGCGGTCTGCACGACCCGCCGTACCCCTTCGGATGCCCAGATCTTGGCGACGGCCACGTCCCCGGACGCCGGAAGTGCACCGCCCGCGCCCGTACTGATCCGCCATGCGGCCTGCCAGAGCGTCACCTCCATCGCGCGCAGGTCGATGTAGCGGTCGGCGGCCTGCACGGCGACCGCCTGGAAGGTGGCGATGGGGAAGCCGAACTGCTCCCGCTTGCTGGTGTATTCGCTCGTCATCCCGAGCACGCCTTCCCCGAGTCCGAGCGCGAGCGCACACGTCCCGGTGGCCAGCAGTTCGCGCAGCCACTCCCACGCTCCGTCCGCCTCGATGACATCCCGGGCGTCGATCCGTACGGACTCCAGACGCAGTTCACCGAGCCGCTCGCCACTGGTGGAGATCTGTTCGGCGAGTACGGCTCCTTCGTGGACGCGGGGTACGAGGGCGAGGACGGTCCGGTCGGCAGCGGTGTGTGCGGGTACGAGCGTGAAGTCGGCGTTCTGCGCCCAGGGAATGGCGGTCTGTGTGCCGTCCAGTAGCCAGGCGTCGCCGTCCCGCCTTGCGGTCACGGCGAGTTCGGCGGGGTCGTGGCCGCTGCGGCCGTTCGCGGCGACGGTCAGCACCAGCTCGCCCCGGCCGGCCCGGGTGAGCAGCCGCGCCTTCAACTCCTCGCCGCCGTATCGCTGCACGGCCACCGCTGCCGCGCTGCTCTCGAGCAATGGCACCCGCGCGAGCACCCTCGCCGACTCCCGCAGGACCAGGCACAGCGCGACGGCGTCGAGGCCCGCCCCGCCGTATTCCGCGTCGAGAAGCAGGCTCAACAGGTCCGCCTCGGCGAGCTTTGTCCACAGGGTCCGGTCCAGGTCCTCGGCCACGGCGCCCGGGGTGAGCGCGGGGCTGGGCACTCCGTCCGGCGCGACTCCTGCGAACACGGCCTTCGCTGCCTCGACCGCCGCCTGGTGTTCCTCGGTGAAGGTGAAGTCCACGGTCCCGTCCTCCCATGCACCGGTCGGCCGATCAGGCGGGCGCCTGATCTGACGGAGCGTCAAGATAGAACAGGTTCTATGAGAAGGGAACGGTCGGCCGTGATCTGCCTCAACCGCGGCCTACCGGTCCAGATCCACTTTCGCCACTGGTCCAGATACTTTCGCCACAGGCCCGGGGCCCGACTCGCCCTCGACGAGCTCGTCACGCCGGTGCCGGGGGTCTCTGCCGCTGCTCGCACGGACCGCCGAGGGCGAACAGGTCGGTGCCGCCGCTGCCTTCGGCCTGGACGCCCCATCCTGGAGCCCGCCGGCGCCTCCGGCGCTGTACGGGTGCAGGCCGTGCCCGGTCCCGTACTGCACCTTCGCCATCGGGATCGCCGTGCGGCGCGGGGACGGTGCGCGTCGACGACCCTTTCCTCGCGTCATACCGACCGGTCGGTAAGCAAGCTCGATTCAATGGTGGGACGGGTCGCCGTAAGGTGTCAACCGCTGTGGATAACCTCGTGGCCATCGATGTGGCCAGTGTGGTCACTGTGGCTACCGGGGCTGTGCCGGGCGATCAGGTCTGAGTACCGTTCCCGTGCGAACGCCGCAACGTGGGGCTCGCCGGCGGTGCGACACAGGCCGCGCGGCCTGGCGGCGGGGAGAGTACAACCGGATTGGGGATAGGGGCGGAATGGACGCGTACGACGAGGGCTCGAACGGCCGACATGGTCCGGACGCGCCCGACGGGCCCGCGCCTGGCAGGTCCCACGACCGCAGCGCACCGGACAACTCCCGCGCACCGGACAGCTCCCGCGCACTCGACGGCTCCCGCGCACTCGACGGCTCCCGCGCACCTGACGGCTCCGGCACGTCCGAGAACCCAAACGCACCCCACGGGTCGGACGCGCCCGATGCGTCAGGCACCACCCACGCGCCGGACGCACCCGATGCGTCAGGCACCACCCTCCACGCGTCAGACGCCCCCGACGCATGCACTTCGAACCCCTCTGACGTGCCAAACGCTTCCGCGGACCGGAAAGTGCCCGCCGACGTCCGGAAAGTGCCCGCCGATGTCGCCGATCATCAGCCGCCCGTCCACCAGAATCCGGCAGGCCACGAGCCGCCCCCCACACCCGTCCGCCTCCCCGCACCCGTCCGCCTCCCCACCCCGGAAGCCGCCCCGCCCGTCCCCGCTCCCACCGGGATAGCCGCCCTCTCCCTCGGCTACCAGATCGCCGCCGCCTTCGCCCTCGCGATCGTCGCGCTCGCCGCCTGTGTGCACCTGGGGATGGTGTTCCTGCATCTCGCGCCCTCCAACACCGTCACCAAGCAGCACGGTCGGGCGATCGAGGAGTGGATCTACCCGGAGTTCGAACAGAACTGGAAGCTGTTCGCGCCCAACCCCTTGCAGCAGAACATCGCCGTCCAGGTCCGTGCCCAGGTCCGTACACCGGACGGCAGCAGCAGCGAGACCGGCTGGTACGACCTGTCAGCGCTCGACGGCGCGGCCATCGACGGGAACCTGCTGCCGAGCCACACCCAGCAGAACGAACTGCGTCGGTCCTGGGACTTCTACGTCAACAGCCACGACGGCGAGAACCGCCCCACGGGCCTGCGCGGTGACCTCTCGGAACGCTATCTGCGCCGGATCGTCGTGCTGCGCCTGGACCGCCTGGACGCAGGGGGCAAGGACGCGGTCGTCGAAAGCGTCCAGGTCCGTTCCCTCACGACCAGCGTGACGCCCCCCAAATGGAGCGAGGAGCAGGTGGTCGACGAACCCGTCGTCCGCGAACTGCCCTGGTGGTCCGTACCCGAGGTCGACCGGCAGCAGGAGACGGCGGAGGCGAGCGCACGATGAATCCCTTGGCCATCTCGCTCGCGCGTGGCATCACCCGGGTCACCGAGGCGGCCCTCGGCCCCTACCAGACCGCGGTGATCCGTATCGGGTTCTCCGCGACCTGGCTGCTGTTCCTGCTGCGTGAGTTTCCGCACCGTCAGGAGATGTATGGTCCCGACGCGCCGTGGAGCTGGGACATGGCCCAGCAGCTCATCGCGACCAACCACGCCTTCACGATCCTGATGTGGTCCGACAGCCAGGTCTGGTTCGAGATCGTCTACGCCCTCGCGATCCTGTCGAGCGTGTTGCTTCTGCTGGGCTGGCGGACCCGCGCGGCGTCCGTCCTGTTCATGGTGGGTGTGCTCTCCCTGCAGAACCGCAGCGTGTTCATGGGGGACGGTGGCGACAACGTCATCCACCTGATGGCGATCTACCTGGTGTTCACGCGCTGCGGCCAGGTGTGGTCGCTGGACGCGCGGCGGGCGCGGCTCGGGTGGGAGGCACGCGCGCGTGGAGAGCGGGTAGGGCCCGACCGGGTCGGCCCCGTCCTGTGGGGAGTGCTCGGCCTCGCGCTGGCGGCGCCGACGCTCGCGGGACGGCTCAGCGCCGGCTGGCTGACGCTCTTCTGGGGGCTGTGGGCGGCGCAGGCCCTGTGGTGGGTCGTCGCCGAGCGCGCGCGCAGCAACGAGCCCCGGGTCCTGCTGGACATCGTCGCCAACCTCGTCCACAACGCCGCCTTGTTCGTGATCATGGCCGAGGCCTGTCTGATCTACGCGACCGCCGGCTGGTACAAGATCCAGGGTTCGCGCTGGCAGGACGGCACCGCGGTCTACTACCCGCTCCACCTGGACTACTTCTCGCCCTGGCCGGCCCTGTCCGACCTGATGTCGAGTTACGGCACGATGGTGATGCTGGTGACGTACGGGACGGTCATCGTCCAGGTCGCCTTCCCCTTCACCCTGTTCAACCGGCGGGTCAAGAACATCCTGCTCGTGGTCATGATCACCGAGCACGCGGTGATCGCCGTGGTGCTCGGACTGCCGTTCTTCTCGCTCGCGATGATCGCCGCCGATGCGGTGTTCCTGCCGACGTCGTTCCTGCGCCGCCTGGGCGGATGGGTCACGCGCGCGCGTGGAGGGCTGTTTTCGGGCGGCGGCGGCGGTCGTACGCTGCCGGGTCCGCGCGAACAGCCGCCGAGCGCCCCGGATCCGGCCGAGCCCACGCACGTAGGCTTCAGGGCATGAACGACCCCGACAGCGGGCTCGGAGCGGACGGCGCAAGGGACCCCCAGGACGCCGTGCGCGCCTGGCACCGGCTCGCCGACAGTTCCGTCCTGCTCGACGGCTTTCACGCCCTCAAGCACGCGGTGCGCTTCCAGGCCCGTATCCCGGTCGCCGTCACAGCCGACCGGGAGGCGGCGCTCGCGCTGGCCGACGACCTGGCCTCCGACGTACGGGTGGCCCTCGACGGGCTGTTGGTGGAGGTCGCGGAGGCGACGCTGAAGGCTCTGGTGCCGCGTCCGCACCCCACTTCGGTGGCCGCTCTGGCCCTACGTCCGTCCCGGGCGGCCAATCTGGAGTCGCTGGCCCGGATGCCCCGCCGCACGCCCGTCGTGGTCCTGGACAATCCCCGCAACCTGGGCAATGCGGGAGCCGTGATCCGGCTCGCGGCCGGCTTCGGCGCGACCGGGGTGGTCACGACAGGTTCGCTCGACCCCTGGCACCCCACTGTCGTACGCGGCGGGGCAGGCCTGCACTTCGCGACCGCGGTGGAGCGGCTGACGGTGGACGAGCTGCCGCCGGGCCCGGTGTTCGCCCTCGACCCGGAGGGCGAGGACATCCGGGGGCTCAAGCTCCCCGACGACGCCGTCCTCGCCTTCGGCTCCGAGCGCAGCGGCCTGTCCGCGGAACTCCGCGCCCGCACCGACCACTTGGTGTCCCTGCCGATGCGCCCCCAGGTCTCCAGTTACAACCTCGCGACCAGTGTGGCGATGACGCTGTTCCACTGGAGTGCGACCGGGAACGCGACTTTCCCCCGGAGCGCGGCCGCAACCCCCCTGCGGTAGCGGCTCGCGTCGCGGTAGGAGCGGTAGGAGCAATAGGGTCAGTGGGGTCAGGACGACGGAAGTGGTGGGACAGCCCTACGCGTCCCGGCGTACCTCCACCACGCGGAAGCGGTTGGCGACGAACGCCCCGTCGGACAGGGCTGCGTTGGCCGCCGGGTTGCCGCCCGAGCCGTGGAAGTCGGAGAACGCGGCCGTCTGGTTGACGTACACCCCGCCCGTGAGGTTCAGGGAGAGCTGGGCGCATTCCTCCAGGCAGACCTCCCGCACGGCCTCCTCGAAGTCCTCCGAGTTCGTGTACGCGCCGACCGTCATCGCGCCCTTCTCGCGGATCGTGCGGCGCAGCAGCTCCACCGCGTCCGTGGCCGAGTCGACCGCGACGGCGAAGGAGACGGGGCCGAAGCACTCGTCCAGGTAGGCGGCCTCGTCGTCCGCCCCCTCCCAGTATTTCCGCGCGCCGTCGAGCTTCACGATCACCGGTGTACGCACGACCGCGCCGGGGAACTCCGGGTTGCTGATCTCCCGTGAGGGGAGCGCGACTTCGCCGAGGCCCGAAGCGGCTTCCAGACGGGCCTTCACGTCGGGGTTCACGATGGCTCCGAGGAGCGCGTTGGCGCGGGCGTCGTCGCCCAGGAGCCGGTCGACCGACTTCGCGAGGTCGGCGGCCACCTCGTCGAAGGACTTGGGGCCCTCGTCCGTGGTGATGCCGGCGCGTGGGATCAGCAGGTTCTGCGGGGTGGTGCACATCTGGCCGCTGTACAGGGACAGGGAGAAGGCCAGGTTGGACAGCATGCCCTTGTAGTTGTCGGTCGACTCCACGATCACCGTGTTGACGCCGGCTTTCTCCGTGTAGACCTGCGCCTGGCGGGCGTTGGTCTCCAGCCAGTCGCCGAACGCGGTGGACCCGGTGTAGTCGATGATCCGGATCTCGGGCCGCAGGGCGAGGGTCTTGGCGATGCCCTCACCGGGGCGCTCCGCGGCCAGCGCCACCAGGTTCGGGTCGAAGCCGGTCTCGGCGAGCACCTCGCGGGCCACCTGGACGGTGAGCGCGAGCGGCAGCACCGCGCGCGGGTGGGGCTTCACGAGCACGGCGTTGCCGGTGGCGAGGGAGGCGAACAGGCCCGGATAGCCGTTCCACGTCGGGAAGGTGTTGCAGCCGATCAGGAGGGCCGTGCCGCGCGGCACGGGCGTGAACTGCTTGGTCAGGGTGAGCGGGTCCCGCTTGCCCTGGGGCTTGACCCACTCCGCGCTGTCCGGCGTGCGGACCTGCTCCGCGTACGCGTACGCCACTGCCTCCAGGCCGCGGTCCTGTGCGTGCGGGCCGCCTGCCTGGAAGGCCATCATGAAGGCCTGGCCGCTGGTGTGCATGACCGCGTGCGCGAACTCGTGGGTGCGGTCGCTGATCCGCTTGAGGATCTCCAGACAGACCGCGGCACGCGCCTGAGCGCCCGCGTCGCGCCAGGCGCGCTGCCCCGCGCGCATGGCGGGCAGCAGCACGTCGACGTCCGCGTGCGGGTAGGTGACACCCAGCTCGATGCCGTACGGGGAGACCTCGCCGCCCACCCAGTCGTCGGTGCCGGGCTGGCCGAGGTCCAGGCGGGTGCCCAGGAGGGCGTCGAAGGCGGCCTTGCCCTCCGCCATGCCCAGGCTGCCGCTCTCGCCGTACGCCTTGGGGTGTTCGGGGTGGGGGGACCAGTACGCGCGCGTGCGGATCGCTTCCAGCGCCTGGTCGAGGGTGGGCCGGTGCTGGGTGATCAGCTGGTGCGCGGTGAGTTCGGCGGCCATCGGGGGACCAACTCCTCCTCGAAGCAGCTCTTCGTCGAGCTGGTGATCTGGGCAGGATTACGGAAAAGGTGCGGCGCCCGGCGCCTCTGTCAGGGTGGTGGTGGGCGATGGGCGGGTACTCACAGCTAGAGTAACCGAACGATCGGTCGGGACAAGGGGATCCGCCGCATCTGTGGAAAACCCTGTGCGGGAGGATCGCGAGCATGACAGCACTCGACCTCAGCGGCCCTGTGGCCGTCGTCGGCACCGGCACCATGGGCCAGGGCATCGCCCAGGTCGCGCTGGTCGCGGGCCACCTCGTGCGGCTCCACGACGCCGTGCCGGGGCGTGCCGAAGCCGCGGCCGGGGCGATCGGCGCGCGCCTGGACCGGCTGGTCGAGAAGGACCGGCTCAGCGGCGCCGACCGGGATGCCGCACGCGACCGGCTGCGAGCGGTGCAGGACCTCTCCGACCTCGCGGACTGTGTGCTGGTCATCGAGGCGGTCGCCGAACAACTCGAGGCGAAGCAGCGGCTGTTCCGCGAGCTGGAGGACATCGTCGACGCCGACTGCCTGCTCGCCACCAACACCTCGTCCCTGTCCGTCACGGCCATCGCCGGCGCCCTGCGCAACCCTGGCCGGCTCGTGGGGCTGCACTTCTTCAACCCGGCGCCGCTGCTGCCCCTCGTGGAGGTCGTCTCCGGGTACGCGAGCGACTTCTCGTCGGCCACGCGCGCGTACGAGACGGCACGCGCCTGGGGGAAGACCCCGGTCGCCTGCGCCGACACCCCCGGGTTCATCGTCAACCGCATCGCGCGGCCCTTCTACGCCGAGGCCTTCGCGGTGTACGAGTCGCAGGCCGCCGACCCGGCCACCATCGACGCCGTGCTGCGCGAATCCGGCGGCTTCCGGATGGGCGCCTTCGAACTGACCGACCTCATCGGCCAGGACGTCAACGAGTCCGTCACCCACTCCGTGTGGCAGGCCTTCTTCCAGGACGTGCGGTTCACGCCCTCGCTAGCCCAGCGCCGGCTCGTGGAGTCGGGCATGCACGGCCGCAAGACGGGGCACGGCTGGTACGACTACGGGGAAGGCGCCGAGCGGCCCGAGCCGCACACCGCGGAGAGGGCCCAGCCGCCCGCGTACGTCGCCGTGGAGGGCGACCTGGGCCCGGCGGCCGAGCTCCTCCCGCTGATCCGCGAGGCGGGCATCCAGGTCCGCGAGGACGAGGAGGACCACGGCACGCGGCTGATGCTGCCCAGTGGCGGTCAGCTGGTCCTCGCCGACGGCCAGACCTCGGTCGAGTTCCGTGACGTCGTCTACTTCGACCTGGCGCTCGACTACCGCAAGGCGACCCGCATCGCCGTCTCGGCCTGCCAGGACACCGCCCCCCAGACCCTCGCGGAGGCCATCGGCCTCTTCCAGGCGCTGGGCAAGGACGTCAGTGTCATCGGGGATGCCCCGGGCATGATCGTCGCCCGGACCGTGGCCCGGATCGTCGACCTCGCCCACGACGCCGTCGCCAAGGGAGTGGCGACCGAGGAGGACATCGACACCGCGATGCGGCTCGGCGTGAACTACCCCCTCGGTCCCTTCGAATGGAGCCGCCGGCTCGGCAGGACCTGGGCGCACGACCTCCTGGAGGAGCTGCATCTGCGCGAACCCTCCGGCCGGTACGCACCCTCACTCGCGCTGTACCGTCACGGACACACCGCCGAGAAGCGGGAGGGCACCTCATGACCACCGCCAAGCGGGACACCTACACCCCGGAGACCCTGCTCTCCGTCGCCGTCCAGGTGTTCATCGAGCGCGGCTACGACGGCACCTCCATGGAGCACCTCTCCAGGGCGGCGGGCATCTCCAAGTCGTCGATATACCACCACGTCGCCGGCAAGGAGGAACTGCTGCGCAGGGCCGTCAGCCGGGCCCTCGACGGCCTCTTCGGGATCCTCGACGAGGAGCACGCGCGCGTGGGGCGTGCCGTGGAGCGCCTGGAGTACGTGGTGCGCCGCATGGTCGAGGTGCTCACCTCCGAGCTGCCGTACGTGACGCTGCTCCTGCGAGTGCGCGGCAACACGGACACCGAGCGGTGGGCCCTGGAGCGGCGCCGCGACTTCGACCACCAGGTGGCCGAGCTGCTGAAGGCGGCGGCCGCGGACGGGGACGTGCGCGGCGACGTGGAGGTCCGGCTCGCGACCCGGCTGGTCTTCGGGATGATCAACTCGATCGTGGAGTGGTACCGGCCCGACGGGCGGGGCATGAACGAGCGGGAAGTGGCCGACGCCGTGGCCCAGCTGGTCTTCGGCGGGCTCCGCAGCGAGTCCTGAGGCCTCGTCGCCGGGACGTTCAGGACTGCGGCTCCAGGTCTTCCTCCTCGAACACCAGCAGTGTCCGGGTGCTGAGGACCTCCGGGATGGCCTGGAGGCGGGTGAGCACCAGTTCCCTTAGCGTCTTGTTGTCCGGGGTGTGCACCAGAAGAAGCACGTCGAAATCGCCGCCCACCAGGGCGATGTGGGAGGCCCCCGGGAGCACCCTCAACTGCTCGCGGACCGTGCGCCAGGAGTTCTGCACGATCTTCAGGGTGATGTACGCCGAGGTGCCCTGCCCGGCGCGTTCGTGGTCCACGCGCGCCCCGAAGCCGCGGATCACGCCGTCCTCGATGAGGCGGTTGATACGCGCGTAGGCATTGGCCCGCGACACATGGACGCGTTCGGCCACGGACCTTATCGAGGCGCGGCCGTCCGCCTGGAGCATCTGGAGGATGTCCTGATCTATGGCGTCGAGCGGGCGGGCGGGGGGGAGCGCGGGGCCGGCCTCCGGTGGCTCGGCCATTTGTTCAGGTGCCATGTCCCCCCGCCTCTCTACCATGGACGTACTGCGTCCATCTCAGGCTGTGCAGAACCGTTTGTCCACAGCTTGCGGGGGTCTGTAGCCAAAATGTGCCGACGACCGAACAATCGGTAGGTGAGGCGCATCACAACCGTGACGCGTCCGGAGCCGTCTCCCATGAGGAGGTGCCGTTATGACGGTCATGGAGCAGCGAGGCGCTTACCGGCCAACCCCGCCGCCCGCCTGGCAGCCCCGCACCGACCCCGCGCCGCTGCTGCCCGACGCGCGGCCCTACCGAGTCCTCGGCACCGATGCAGCCGCGCAGGTCGACGCGGGCCTGCTGCGCCGTCTGTACGCGGAACTGGTGCGTGGCCGCCGCTACAACGCGCAGGCCACCGCCCTCACCAAGCAGGGCCGCCTCGCGGTGTACCCCTCCAGCACCGGCCAGGAGGCCTGTGAGGTCGCCGCGGCGCTCGCTCTGGAGGACCGCGACTGGCTCTTCCCCAGCTACCGCGACACCCTCGCGGCCGTCGCCCGCGGCCTCGACCCCGTCCAGGCGCTCACCCTCCTGCGCGGCGACTGGCACACCGGGTACGACCCCCGCGAGCACCGCGTCGCGCCCCTGTGCACCCCCCTCGCGACCCAGCTTCCGCACGCCGTGGGCCTCGCACACGCTGCTCGCCTCAAGGGCGACGACGTGGTCGCCCTGGCGATGGTCGGCGACGGTGGCACCAGCGAGGGCGACTTCCACGAGGCGCTGAACTTCGCCGCGGTCTGGCAGACCCCGGTCGTCTTCCTCGTCCAGAACAACGGCTTCGCCATCTCGGTACCGCTGGCCAAGCAGACCGCCGCCCCGTCGCTGGCCCACAAGGCCGTCGGCTACGGGATGCCGGGCCGCCTGGTCGACGGCAACGACGCGGCGGCCGTGCACGAGGTGCTGAGCGAAGCCGTCCGCCGTGCGCGCGCGGGGGGCGGTCCGACGCTCGTCGAAGCGGTGACGTACCGCATCGACGCACACACCAACGCCGACGACGCCACCCGCTACCGCGGCGACTCCGAGGTGGAGACCTGGCGTGCGCACGACCCGATCGTGCTCCTGGAGCACGAGTTGACCGAGCGCGGGCTGCTCGACGAGGACGCGATGCGGTCCGTGCGCGAGGACGCCGAGACGATGGCCGCCGACCTGCGTCAGCGCATGAACCAGGACGCGGTGCTCGACCCCATGGATCTGTTCGCCCATGTGTATGCCGAGCCCACACCGCAACTGCGTGAGCAGGAGGCGCAGCTCCGCGCGGAGCTGGCGGCCGAGGCCCACGAGACGGTGGAGGCCCACGGTCCGGAAGGAGCCGGGCGATGACGACCGTTGCCCTGAAACCGGCCACCATGGCGCAGGCCCTCGGGCGCGCACTGCGCGACGCCATGGCCGCCGACCCGGCCGTCCATGTCATGGGTGAGGACGTCGGCACCCTCGGCGGCGTCTTCCGGGTCACCGACGGGCTCGCCAAGGAGTTCGGCGAGGACCGCGTCACGGACACCCCGCTGGCCGAGGCGGGCATTCTCGGGACGGCCGTCGGCATGGCGATGTACGGGCTGCGGCCGGTCGTGGAGATGCAGTTCGACGCCTTCGCCTACCCGGCGTTCGAGCAGTTGATCAGCCATGTCGCGAAGATGCGCAACCGCACCCGCGGCGCGATGCCGCTGCCGATCACGATCCGCGTCCCGTACGGCGGCGGCATCGGCGGCGTCGAGCACCACAGCGACTCCTCCGAGGCGTACTACATGGCGACTCCGGGGCTCCATGTCGTCACGCCCGCGACGGTCGCCGACGCCTACGGTCTGCTGCGTGCCGCCATCGCCTCCGACGACCCGGTGGTCTTCCTGGAGCCCAAGCGGTTGTACTGGTCGAAGGATTCCTGGAACCCGGACGAGCCGCCGGCCGTTCAACCGATAGGCCGCGCGATGGTGCGGCGCTCCGGCCGGAGCGCCACGCTCGTCACGTACGGGCCGTCCGTGCCCGTCTGTCTCGAAGCCGCCGAGGCGGCGCGGGCCGAGGGCTGGGACCTGGAAGTCGTCGATCTGCGCTCCCTGGTGCCGTTCGACGACGAGACGGTGTCGGCTTCGGTCCGGCGGACCGGGCGCGCGGTCGTCGTACACGAGTCGGGTGGGTATGGCGGCCCTGGCGGGGAAATCGCCGCGCGGATCACCGAGCGGTGCTTCCATCATCTGGAGGCGCCGGTGCTGCGCGTGGCCGGGTTCGACATCCCGTATCCGCCGCCGATGCTGGAGCGGCACCACCTGCCTGGCGTCGACCGGATCCTGGATGCCGTGGGGCGTCTGCAATGGGAGGCGGAGAGCTGATGGCCCAAGTGTTGGAGTTCAGGCTTCCCGACCTCGGTGAGGGACTCACCGAGGCGTTGATCGTCCGCTGGCTGGTCGAGGTCGGCGAGGTCGTCGCCGTCGACCAGCTCGTTGTCGAGGTCGAGACCGCGAAGGCGATGGTCGACGTCCCCTGCCCGTACGGGGGTGTGGTCACCGCGCGATTCGGCGAGGAGGGCGCGGAACTGCCCGTGGGCGCCCCCTTGTTGACGGTCGCCGTGGGCGCGGCTGCCTCCGGCGAGGGTGACGAGGTCGACGAGGCCGACGAGGGGTCCGGGAACGTACTCGTCGGTTATGGCACAGGGGCCCCTCCGGCGCGGCGTAAAAGGGTGCGGCCGCCGGGCGTCACCGGCCTGGCGGGCGGCCCGCGTGCGGAGGGGCAGCCGGCGCCGGGTGCCTTTGGGCTGTCGGCGCCGGGTGCCTTGGAGGGTGTGCCGGGCGCTTCGGTGGCTGTGGACGGTGCGGTGGCCTCCCCTGACGCGGTGCGTGAAGCGGACCGTCGGCCGGCTGCACGTTCGGGGGACTGGGACCACGCGGTTCCCGACGGCCGGTACGGCGCGGGCACGGACGTCCGGGACCGGTCGGCGGAAGGCGATCACGGCATCCATGGTGATCACGGCAGCCATGGTGATCACGGTGGTGTCGCGGTGTACGGGGACGGTCCCGTGCCGGTCATCTCTCCGCTCGTGCGGCGGCTCGCGCGGGAGAACGGCGTGGACCTGCGCGAGTTGGAGGGTTCGGGGCCTGATGG
Organism: Streptomyces sp. NPDC005808; assembly: GCF_042871385.1. NCBI lineage: Bacteria > Bacillati > Actinomycetota > Actinomycetes > Kitasatosporales > Streptomycetaceae > Streptomyces > Streptomyces sp. NPDC005808. Next base: position 348,389 of record NZ_JBIAIK010000008.1, read on the forward strand.
GCTCATCCTGCGGGCGGACGTCGAGTACGCGCTGCGTGCGGCGGCAACCGGTCACGCACGGGTGCCCACAGCCGCGGAACCCCGCAGGTCACCGGCAGTCGGCCACGGGCCGGTCGCGCCCCTTGGCGCACCTCAACTCCACTCCCGGCCGGCGACCGGGATCGGTCCCACCGAGGCCCCGAACGGCACCCGTATCCCCCTGCGAGGCATCCGCGGAATCGTCGCCGACAAGCTCTCCCGCAGCCGTCGGGAGATCCCCGACGCGACCTGCTGGGTGGACGCCGACGCCACGGAACTCATGCACGCGCGCGTGGCGATGAATTCCGCCGGTGGCCCGAAGATCTCCCTCCTGGCCCTGCTCGCCCGGATCTGCACGGCGGCGCTCGCCCGCCACCCGGAGCTGAACTCGACGGTCGACATGGATGCCCGCGAGGTCGTCCAACTCGACCAGGTGCACCTGGGTTTCGCGGCGCAGACCGAGCGCGGGCTCGTCGTACCTGTCGTTCGGGCCGCGCACGCCCGCGACGCGGAGTCGCTGAGCGCGGAGTTCGCGCGGCTGACCGAGGCCGCGCGGGCCGGGACACTGACCCCCAGGGACCTCACGGGCGGCACCTTCACGCTGAACAACTACGGGGTGTTCGGGGTCGACGGCTCCACGCCGATCATCAACCACCCCGAGGCGGCCATGCTGGGCGTCGGCCGGATCGCCCCCAAACCCTGGGTCCACCAGGGCGAACTGGCGGTGCGGCAGGTCGTGCAGCTCTCCCTCACCTTCGACCACCGGGTGTGCGACGGCGGCACGGCGGGCGGGTTCCTGCGCTATGTGGCGGACTGCGTGGAACAGCCCGCGGTGCTGCTGCGGACCTTGTGACTGCACCTGTCCACATGCTGCCCAGGGGGTGGCAATGATCCTTCGGGCGCTCATACTCGGGGGATGAACGCGTACGAGGCCCCGGGTGAACCCGGCGCCGGTGTGCCGTACGGCGCCGGTCTGCCGTACGACGCTGTCGTGCTCGCCGGAGGCGCCGCCCGGCGGCTCGGCGGGGTGGACAAACCCGCGGTGCGGGTGGGCGGCCGGCCGCTGCTCGACCGGGTGCTCGCCGCCTGCGCCGGTGCCGCGACGACGGTGGTGGTGGCCGAACCACGGTCCACCGCCCGTCCCGTGGTGTGGGCCCGGGAGGACCCACCCGGCGGGGGACCGCTCGCCGCGCTCGGTGCTGGGCTGCGGCACACCACCGCGGAGTTCGTCGTCGTGCTCTCCGCCGACCTGCCGTTTCTGGAAGCGGGGACGGTACGGCGACTGGTGGAGGCCCTTCAGCTGAGCACCACCAGGCCGGTGCACACCTTGAACGCCGAAAAGAAGCCCAGCGGCCCGGTGGACGCCGAAGGCAAGCCGAGTGGCCCCGACGGCGTCCTGTTCGTCGACCCCGGAGGCAAGCCGAGTGGTCCAGACGGTGTTCTGCTCGTCGACCCCGAGGGCAAGCCGAGTGGTCCAGACGGTGTTCTGCTCGTCGACCCCGAGGGCAAGGACCAGCCGCTCGTGGCCGCCTACCGGGTGGCAGCCTTGCGGTGGGAGCTGGCCTCACTCGCTTCCGCAGCCATCAGGGGCTCCGCCACCGTCGCCGCGGCTGACAACGGTTCCGCCACCGCCGCCGCGGCCGCGGCTGACAACGGTTCCGCCATCCCTGTAGCCATCGGCGACTCCGTCGCGGGCGGCGGTCTGGCCGGGCTGCCGCTCCGGCGGCTCACCACCGCGCTCGATCTCATCCGAATCTCCGACCCCGTCGCGTCCTTCGACTGCGACACCTGGGACGACATCGCCGCCGCCCGGGCACGTATCAGGGAGCATGGTCACGTGTTGGATGAATGGATTTCCGCAGTCAAGGACGAACTGGGCATCGATCTGGACGTCGACACCGGCCTCCTGCTCGACCTCGCTCGCGACGCCGCGCACGGTGTGGCCCGGCCTGCCGCACCGCTGACCACGTTCCTCGTGGGCTACGCGGCCGCCCGGGCCGGAGGAGGCCCCGAGGCGGTGGCCGAAGCCTCCCGGAAGGCCGCCGCGCTGGCGCTCCGCTGGGCCGACGAGGAGGCCGCCGACGCCGCCGACGCCAAGCCGGAGACCGGTCCCGCAGAAGGTCCCGCAGGCGTATCCGGTGCGGGTTCCGACGCCCGGCCGGACGCCGGATGACCGCCGCGCGCGGCACCCGGGACAGCCAGGACGCCGACGACCTCGACGACCTCGACGTTGACGAGGTGCTGGCACTGGTCAAGGAAGGCAGCGCCCGTGCCTCGGCCGGGCCGGGCCCCGGGGACAGCGCCGCCGGGGACCGCTTCGGCGCACCCGCCGCCCCCATGCCCACCCCCCAGGGCGAGCACCACACGCACGCCGCTGGCAGCGGCCACCGGGGCCACGGCGGCGGCCACGGGGAGCGCAACGGCGGCGGCCACGGAGAACAGAGCGGCGGCGGTCACGGAGAACAGAGCAGCGACCACGGCGTGCGCCACAAGGCCACCTCCTGGCCGCAGGCCCGCACCACCGCCGAGCGAGCCGCCCGTGCCCTCCCGCGCCCCACCGCCCTCTCCGTACCCCTGGACGCCTCCCTCGGCCTGGTCATCGCCGCCCCCCTCACTGCTCTCTCGGACCTCCCCTCCTTCGACACCTCGGCGATGGACGGCTGGGCGGTCGCCGGGCCCGGGCCCTGGGACGTACGCGAAGAGAGCGTGCTAGCCGGGCACGCGCAGCCCGCGGCGCTCACCGACGGCGAGGCGGTGCGGATCGCCACCGGGGCGCGTGTCCCGCAGGACGCCACCGCCGTACTGCGCAGCGAGCACGGGCGTATCGACGACAAGGGGCGGCTGCACGCGGCCCTCCCCCAGGCTCCTGGCTCCGTCCGGGCAGGGGGCACCCCGGACGTCGTGCACGGGCAGGACATCCGGCCGCGCGGTCAGGAGTGCCGCAGCGGCGACCAGCTCCTGCCGGTCGGCGCGCTGGTCACGCCCGCCGTGCTGGGTCTCGCCGCCGCCGCCGGGTACGACACGCTTGCCGTCATCCCCCGGCCACGCGTCGAAGTCCTCGTACTCGGCGACGAGTTGCTCACGGAGGGGCTGCCGAAGGAGGGGCTGATCCGGGACGCTCTCGGCCCGATGCTGCCGCCCTGGCTGCGTGCGATCGGCGCCGACGTCGTCGCGATGCGCAGGCTCGGTGACGACGCCAAGGCCCTGCATCGGACCATCACCAACTCCGAAGCCGACCTGATCATCACGACCGGCGGCACCGCGGCCGGCCCCGTCGACCATGTCCACCCCACCCTGCGCCGCATCGACGCCGAACTCCTCATCGACGGCGTCAAGGTGCGCCCCGGCCACCCCATGTTGCTGGCCCGCACCAAGCAGAATCAGTACCTCGTGGGCCTGCCGGGCAACCCCCTCGCGGCCGTCTCCGGCCTGCTCACGCTCGCCGAGCCCCTGCTGCGTATCCTCGCCGGACGACCGGCGGCGGAGTCGTACACGCTGCCCCTCAAGGAAGCCGTGCACGGGCACCCGTACGACACCCGGCTCGTGCCCGTCGTCCTGCGCGCGGACCGGGCGGTGCCGCTGCACTACAACGGCCCGGCGATGCTGCGTGGCATGGCGGCGGCCGATGCCCTCGCGGTTGTACCGCCGGGGGGTGCCCGCGCGGGTCAGGAGCTGGAGCTCCTCGATCTGCCGTGGGCCACGGCAGGAATCGGGGTGTGTTTCACGTGAAACAACCGGGCCATGATGCGATTGCCCGCCAGGCGGACGAACACCTCGTGACCCATCGAGTGAAGCTCCCGAAGAGCGTGGTGGAACGTCCGATCCGCCAGGTGGGGAAGCGCGTGGCAATGGCCCTGCTGGTGCTCGCCGGCACGGCGTTCATCGTGTGGGCCGACCGCGACGGCTACACCGACAACTCGGACGGCGCCGTCGATCTGCTCGACGCGTTCTACTACGCGACCGTCACCCTCTCCACCACCGGATACGGCGACATCACCCCGGTCAGCGACGGCGCCCGGCTCACCAACATCTTCGTCATCACACCGCTGCGGGTGCTGTTCCTGATCATCCTGGTCGGCACCACGCTGGAAGTCCTCACGGAGCGCACGCGCGAGGAATGGCGGCAGAACCGCTGGAGGGCGGCCTTGCGAGATCACACCGTCGTTGTCGGCTTCGGTACCAAAGGGCGGTCGGCCATTGAGACCGTGTGTGCGACCGGGCTGAAGAAGGAGCAGGTCGTGATCGTCGACCCCAACTCCAAGGTGGTCGACGCGGCGACGGCCGATGGATACGCGGGGGTCATAGGGGACGCGACGCGCACCGAAGTGCTGGATCGGGCCGAGGTGCGCAAGGCCCGGCAGATCATCATCGCCACCCAGCGGGACGACACGGCCGTGCTGGTCACGCTGACCGCGCGACAGCTCAACAGCGGGGCGAAGATCGTCGCCGCGGTGCGGGAGGAGGAGAACGCGCCGCTGCTGCGTCAGTCCGGCGCCGATGCCGTGATCACCAGCGCCAGCGCGGCCGGGCGACTGCTCGGGCTCTCCGTGCTCAGTCCCGCCGCGGGCATGGTCATGGAGGACCTCATCCAGCAGGGCACCGGACTCGACATCGTGGAGCGGCCGGTCGTAAAGGCCGAGGTCGGCAAGGGCGTGCGGGAGACGGAGGACCTGGTGGTGAGTGTCGTACGAGGGCATCGGGTGCTCGGATACGACGATCCGGCCGTCGGCACACTGCAGTTGACGGACCGGCTCATCACGATCGTGCGGGTGACGCCGGGCACCCATGTGGCACCCGACGCCCATCGCCTGCGCACGGACCCCCGCAGGCCGTAGCAGTCGCCGGACGCGCGGACCACCGCAGGCCCTGGCGGGCATTCACGCCCGCACCATCGGGCGGTAGCAGTCGCCTCGTGCCCGGACCACCGGGCCGTGGCGGTCGCCTGGCGCCTGGGCCACCGCAGCCCTGGTGGGCGCCTGCGCCCGGGCCACCGCAGCCCCTGGCGGTCACTCACGTACGAATCACGGGCCCTGGCGGTCACTTGCGGTTGTACAGGCGCATCGTGATGGGTCCGAAGACCAGGACGAGCAGTCCTGCCCAGCCCAGTGACCAGGCGACCTCCGCGGCCGGCCAGTCGCCCGCCATCAGGCCGCGCACCGCGGACGACACGTGGGTGATCGGACTGTTGTTGACGAAGGCCTGGAGCCAGCCGGGCATGGTCTTGGGGTCGACGAAGACGTTCGACAGGAAGGTCAACGGGAAGATCACCATCATGCTGACGCCCATCACCGACTTCTCGGTGCGCAGCAGCAGTCCGAACATGGTCCAGATCCACGAGAACGCGAACGAGAAGACCAGCAGCAGGGCGATCCCGGCGAGTACGCCGAGGACCCCACCGTCCGGGCGGTAGCCGAGGATGACGCCGACGACCAGCATCACCACCGACGCCATCGTGTAGCGCAGGGCGTCGCCGAGGAGATAGCCGACCATCACCGACGGCCGCCAGATCGGCAGCGTACGGAAGCGGTCGAAGACGCCCTTCTCGATGTCCGTGTTGACCGAGACACCCGTGTACATCGTGATCATCACGACCGACATCACCAGGATGCCCGGCAGCAGGAACTGGATGTACTCCGTGGGCGATCCGGCCAGCGCACCGCCGAAGAGGTACGTGTACATCAGGACCATCATGATCGGGAACGCGGTGACGTCGAAGAGCTGCTCCGGCACGTGCTTGATCTTGAGGATCGCCCGCCAGCCGAAGGTCAGCGACGCCGACAGGGCGCTGGGCCGCGGCGGACGGTCCTTGCTGATGAGCAGCTCGGCCAGCGACTCGGCGCTGACCGGGGCGAGATCCTTGCTGTCCGTGGTCGTCGCGGTGCTCATACCGCCGCCTCCTTGTCCATCGCGGTGTCGGCCGAAGGAGCCTCGGGGTCGGTCACGTGTCCGGTGAGGGCGAGGAAGACCTCGTCCAGGCTGGGCTGTCCCAGCGAGAAGTTGTCGACGATCACGCCGGTGCGGGCCAGCTCGGCGAGCGCTCGCGCGGCCTGTTCCGCCGCGCCCCGGCCATTGGCGGCGCCGGCGCCGACCCGGGCCGTCAGTGCCACCGGATCCGGCTCCAACTGGACCTCGGCGTCCAGGGCCAGGCGCAGCACTTCCTGCGCCTGCGGGCGCTGCGCCGGATCACGCAGCCGCAGATGTACGGAACCGGCGCCGACGGACGCCTTCAGCTCGCCCTTCGTGCCCTCGGCGATCACCTTGCCCTTGTCGATCACCGCGATCCGGGACGCCAACTGGTCGGCCTCGTCCAGATACTGCGTGGTGAGCAACACGGTGGTGCCCTGGGCGACGACCGCACGCACGATGTCCCACACCTGGTTGCGGCTGCGCGGGTCGAGGCCGGTGGTCGGCTCGTCGAGGAAGAGCAGGTCGGGGGTGTTGAGGATGGAGGCGGCGATGTCGATACGGCGCCGCATGCCGCCCGAGTAGTGCTTGACCTGCTTGCCCGCCGCCTCGCTCAGCCCGAAGGCCTCCAGGAGCTGCGCCGAGCGGATCGCCGCGGCCCGCTTGTGGTGGCCGAGTAGGCGGCCGAGCAGCACCAGGTTCTCGTGGCCGGTCAGGTCCTCGTCCACGGACGCGTACTGGCCGGTGAGGCTGACTCTCTCGCGTACCCGGTCGGCCTCCTGCACGACGTCGTGGCCGAAGACGTGGGCCTGGCCGCCGTCGGGGCGCAGCAGGGTGGCCAGCATCTTCACGGTGGTGGTCTTGCCGGCGCCGTTCGGGCCGAGGACGCCGTAGACCGTGCCGGCGGGCACGGCGAGGTCGACGCCGTCGACGGCCCGGGTTTCGCCGAACGTCTTCACCAGACCCGCGGTCTCGATGGCCAGACCGGATGTCGGTGTGTTCGGTGCGCTGCGTGCGCTCATGTCTCGGTGTCCTTCCAGGTGCGTGGCTACGCAAGGGAGACCGCCGCCGCGACGCGAACTCATCGCCCGCCGTATGAGTAATTCGCGCAGTTGTCCGTTTCGCTGTTCACGCGGCCATCCGCCGCCACGGGCCGTGACTTTACGGTCCCTTTGCCTCCACCGTGCCTCTACTGGAGCGTCCGCGCATCCCATTTACTGCGAGGAGTAGCGTCCCCCTCATGTACGCGATCACGATTCCTGAACCTGGTGGGCCCGAGGCGCTGGTGTGGGACGAGGTCCCGGATCCGGTGGCCGGTCAGGGCGAAGTGCTGGTCGATGTGGTGGCCAGCGCTGTCAACCGCGCTGATCTCCTGCAACGACAGGGCCTCTACAACCCGCCGCCCGGCGCGTCCCCCTACCCCGGCCTCGAATGCTCGGGGCGCATTGCCGAGGTAGGCCCCGGTGTTTCGGGGTGGGCGGTGGGCGACGAGGTGTGCGCGCTGCTCTCGGGCGGCGGCTACGCCGAGAAAGTCGCCGTTCCCGCCGGGCAACTGCTGCCGGTGCCCGAGGGCATCGACCTCAAGCAGGCCGCCGCGCTGCCCGAGGTGACCTGCACCGTCTGGTCGAACGTCTTCATGGTGTCCCATCTCCGCCCCGCCGAGACCCTGCTCGTGCACGGCGGCTCCAGCGGTATCGGCACCATGGCGATCCAGCTCGCCAAGGCCGTCGGCGCGAGGGCCGCGGTCACGGCGGGCACCAAGGAGAAGCTCGACTTCTGCGCCGAGCTGGGTGCGGACATCTTGGTCAACTACCGCGAGCAGGACTTCGTGGAGGAGATCAAGCGAGCCACCGACGGGGCGGGCGCCGACGTCATCCTCGACAACATGGGCGCCAAGTACCTGGGCCGCAACGTCCAGGCCCTGGCCGTCAACGGGCGGCTCGCGATCATCGGCATGCAGGGCGGCATCAAGGGCGAGCTGAACATCGCCACCCTCCTCAACAAGCGTGCCGCGGTCACCGCGACCTCGCTGCGCATCCGCCCGCTGGGGGAGAAGGCGGCGATCGTCGCCGCCGTACGCGAGCACGTGTGGCCGCTGATCGCCTCCGGCCACGTACGCCCGGTCGTCGACCGTGAGCTGCCGATGAACGACGCCGCGGAGGGGCACCGGGTGCTGGAGGGCAGCGGACACATCGGGAAGGTGCTGCTGGTCGCCCCCTAGGGAGCGCGCTACCCGGGAGTTTCAGCAGCGCGCGCCCTACGAAGTTCTCCGCTCTGGAGCTGCGCGCTTCCGAGGGAGCTCGCAGCTCGGGACGTTCCAGCCGCGTGCTTGCCAGAGAGCGCGCCGCCCGGGAGGTTTCAGCAGTGTGCCTCCCAAGGAGCGCGCTGGTCGTGGGGTTCCAGACGCGCGCTTCCCAGGGAGCGCATCGCCCGGACGGTTCCGGGCGGCATCAGCCGCGCCGGACGCGCAGGGCGAAGAACGCCAGTCCCAGGCCCAGCCCGATGAGGATCAGCCCGCTGCCGAGCGGCACGATCTGCAGTACCGGCTCCGGGGTGCGTCCGGGGCGGCCGACGTTCTGCCGTACGGGGATCGCGGCCTCCTGCGGCGCGGCGCTCGCCTCCGGGCGGTCGAGGGCGGCGGGGTCGCGGTCCGTGTACGTCGGCTCGGCTGCCTCGGACTCCGACAGGCCGCCGGGCTCCTCGCGTCCGGGCCGCGCCCGGCCCTCTCCCGGACGGCTCCCCGCACGGGAGGCATCGGCGCTGGGATCGGGGGCGTACGACGGGGCGTGTGAGACGCGGTGAAGGGCTGCGTACGACGGGGCGTGTGTGACGCGGTGAAGGGCTGCGTGTGACGGGGACGCCGCCCCGGCCGTCAGGGCCAGCAGCAGTCCCGTCATGTGCAGCGCACGGAGCCATGGAGTCACGCCGGTGACCCCCTCCCGGTGAGGAGTCAAAATGATCAACGGGTCAAGATCAATGGGTCAAGCCTCACATGCCCCCTTTGCCCCGGCATCTCGGCTGCTCCTTTTGCTCACGGTGTCCCCGCCGACGCGGGCCGGGGGGTGGCGCGGTGGACGGGTGCGAGACAATGGGCGGCATGGAGATGCCGAGGAACGAACGGTCGCCGGAGAACCCTCAGATCCTGGTCCTGGGCCAGGACGGAACAGCTCTCGGTGGCGCCGGAGACGAGGACTCCCGCGAGATCCCGGTGACGGAGATGGTGGAACAGCCCGCCAAGGTGATGCGCATCGGAAGCATGATCAAGCAGCTTCTCGAAGAAGTGCGCGCCGCACCTCTTGATGAAGCCAGCCGTGTCCGGCTGAAGGAGATCCACGCGAGTTCTGTGAAGGAACTGGAGGACGGCCTGGCCCCCGACCTGGTCGACGAGTTGGAGCGCCTCTCTCTTCCCTTCACGGACGAGGCGATTCCCTCCGACGCCGAACTGCGCATCGCGCAGGCACAGTTGGTGGGCTGGCTGGAAGGCCTCTTCCACGGGATCCAGACGACCCTCTTCGCCCAGCAGATGGCGGCGAGGGCCCAGCTGGAGTCGATGCGCCGCGCCCTTCCGCCGGGCACCGGCGGCGCGGAGGGAGACGAGGACCCCCGTGCGGGCGGCCGTTCGGGCGGACCGTACCTGTAGCCCCCGGCGGCGGCACCCGGACAACGAAACAAGCCCGGCACGAGAGTGCCGGGCTCTTTCGTATCTTGATCCGGACCGCGGACCGCGGACCGCGGACCGCGGACCGCGGACCGCGGACCGCGGACCGGACCGTGATCCCGACCTCGATCCGGACCGGGATCAGGACGGATTGCCGGTCGACACCTTGAGCTGGATCTCCGGCATGTCCTCCGGGTCGACGTCCGTGCCTTCGGAGGGGAACTGGTCCATGACCGTGCCCTCGCCGTAGGTGTTCTCGTCGACGTACTCGATCTTCATCTGCCAACCCGCTGCCTGGAAGCAGGACTTGACCGACTGGAGGTACCTGTAGGTGAAGTCGGGGACCCGGATCTTGTTCTCGTCGTTGTACGACTCCTCCGGCTCCGTGCACTTCTCCGTCTCGATGGTCTTCGTCGTGTCCGGCCCCTTGTGGCCCGCCGCCACGGAAGGCGCCTGGCTGGCCTCGCTGCCGCCGCCCGTGTCGTCGGCGCCGGTCCCGCCGTACAGCGCCAGCGCCGCGATCAGGCCGCCGACCGCGACGACCGCGACGACGATCGAGCCGACGACCACCCCCCTGGCGCTCTTGCGGCCGCCCCCGGAGCCGCCCGGCTGGGGGGTCGGGTACTGGGGTGTCAGGTTGTACGGCGGAGGGGTGGAGACGCCCTGCTGCGGGGAGTACGCCGAGGTCTGCGGCGGCGGCAGATAGCCGCCCTGCTGCGGATAGCCGTACGACGGAGCCGGAGTCTGGGGCGGGGTGGGGGCCGGGGTCGGCGAACCGTAAGGGCCCGGCTGGTAGGGGGCCTGGACCGGGCCCGGTGCCGGAGCGGCCTGGTCGACGGGAGGGAAGACCGCGGAGGCGACACCCGCGCCGCTCGACGTGCGGGCGCCCGGCACGATGCTCGGCGCGGCGGTGTGCAGCGACTGGGCAACGCGCAGGCATTCGTCGCGCATCACCTCGGCGCTGGGAAACCGCTCGTTCGGGTTCTTCTTCAGCGCGCGGGCGATGAGCGCGTCCACGGCCGGAGGCAGCGAGCGGTTGACCGAGGAGGGCGCGACCGGCTCCTCCTGGACATGCGCGTAGGCGATGGCCAGCGGAGAGTCCGCCTCGAACGGCAGCCGCCCGGTGGTGAGCTGGAAGAGCATGATGCCGACCGAGTACAGGTCGGATCTGGCGTCCACGGCTCTGCCGAGGGCCTGCTCCGGCGAGAGGTACTGCGGTGTGCCGACGACCATGCCGGTCTGGGTCATCGAGGTGACCCCGGACTGCATGGCGCGGGCGATCCCGAAGTCCATCACCTTGACGACGCCGCGCTTCGTCATCATCACGTTGCCCGGCTTGATGTCCCGGTGGACCAGGCCCATCTCGTGGCTGATCTCAAGGGCGGCCAGCACGTCCGCGGTGATCCGCAAGGCCTTGTCCGCGGGCATGGCGCCGTGACTCGCGATGTCCTGGTCGAGCACCGAACCGAGCGGGCGGCCCTCCACGTACTCCATGACGATGTACGGCGTCGTCATGCCGTCCAGGACGTCCTCGCCGGTGTCGAAGACCGAGACGATGTTCGTGTGCGTGAGCTTCGCCACGGCCTGGGCCTCGCGGCGGAACCGCTCACGGAAGGCCTGCTCGCGGCCGAGCTCGGTGTGCAGCGTCTTGATGGCGACCTGGCGGTCGAGCACCGAGTCGTACGCGAGATGGACCGAGGCCATGCCGCCCTCGCCGAGCAGATCACGCAACTGGTAGCGGCCGCCGGCGACAGCACCCCCCGCGTACCGGCCCTGTGCGCCGTCCTGGCTCATCTTCTGCGTCCCCCATCGGCGCGGCCGGAGCTGCTGGTTGCTCCCGCGGTCCGTGACTCGCTTGTCGTGATCGCGGCTGTGATCTGCCCGGTGATCGGCCGGTGTTCAGTGATCGATTGGCTCATTCCCGGCCAAGTCTGCCCGAGGGCACTGACACGTCAAGTTCGGTGCCCGTTCCGTGACCGTCTGAGAAAGAAGCGTCGCGGAAGCGTTACAGGTGCCGTACGGCCGGTACACAGGATTTGCACGCGGGTACCCGCGACGGGTTGGATGGCCGATCCATCCCACTTCCGTCTCGGACCGGAGCCTTGCGCAGAGCCTGTAGCGTGGCCCGACGGAGACCGTGACAACCACCGCGCAGACCGCGGGCAGAAACGACGGCGAGGACTGATGGCACAGCAGCAGCGCGCTCAGGGCCCGTCCGACCCCGAGGCGGCTGGCGGCGGTATGTCGGATGCGCCGGAGCTGTGGGGTAACGGCGGGCTGGTCGGCGACGGCCGGTATCGGCTGACCCACAGACTGGGCCGGGGCGGCATGGCCGAGGTGTTCGCGGCCGAGGACGTACGCCTGGGACGCACCGTCGCGGTCAAACTGCTCCGCTCCGACCTGGCCGAGGACCCGGTCTCCAAGGCCCGCTTCACACGCGAGGCCCAGTCGGTCGCCGGCCTCAACCACCACGCGGTCGTCGCCGTGTACGACTCCGGCGAGGACGTGGTCGGCTCCCGCGTCGTCCCGTACATCGTGATGGAGATCGTCGAGGGCCACACGATCCGCGATCTGCTGATCAATGCCGAGGCTCCCGGGCCCGAGCAGGCACTGATCATCGTCTCCGGTGTGCTCGAAGCGCTCGCCTACTCGCACCAGCACGGCATCGTGCACCGCGACATCAAGCCGGCGAACGTGATCATCACGCAGACCGGCGCCGTGAAGGTGATGGACTTCGGCATCGCGCGCGCTCTGCACGGCGCGCAGTCGACGATGACCCAGACCGGCATGGTCATGGGCACGCCGCAGTACCTCTCGCCCGAGCAGGCGCTCGGCAAGGCCGTCGACCACCGCTCCGACCTGTACGCGACGGGCTGCCTGCTCTACGAACTCCTCGCGCTGCGGCCCCCGTTCACCGGTGAGACGCCGCTGTCGGTCGTGTACCAGCACGTACAGGACATCCCGGTGCCCCCGTCCGAGGTCTCCGACGCGGCGCCGCCCGAGCTCGACGGGCTGGTCATGCGCTCCCTCGCGAAGGAGCCGGACGACCGGTTCCAGACCGCCGAGGAGATGCGCGGGCTCGTCCAGTACGGGCTTCAGATGCTGTACGACCAGGGCAGCCACACCGGCACCTGGAACACCGGGCCCGTCGACATACACGGTGGTCAGCGCACCCCGGCGGCGGGCTACGCCGGAGTCGCCGCGATGCCGCATCCCGGCGACTCGGGCACCTCGCAGATCCCGCAGCCGATCCTGCCGAGCCAGTACGGCGGCGGGGACGACGGCGGTTTCGAGGGGCACGGCAACAGGGGCGGCGGCCGGGGCAAGCTGTGGATCCTCGCGGTCCTCGCGGTGATCGCCATCGCGGCGGGTGTGGCGCTCGCGCTCAACCAGAGCGGCGGCGAGGGCGGCGGGACCGGTACCACCGTGTCGCCCTCGGCGTCGACGGCGACCACCGAGGACAGCGGCTCCAGCGCGACCCCCAGCCAGGAACCCACGGACACCTCCACCGACGACTCGACGGACAACGGCAACACCACGGGCTCGGGCTCGCAGTACACGCCGTCGTACACGCCGTCTCCGAGCTACAGCAGCGAGCCGTCGGCCGAGCCCACGGACGAGCCGACCACCACGGAACCGACCACCACGGAGCCGACGGACGAGCCGACCACCACGGAGCCGACGGGCCCGCCGACGGAGGAGCCGACCGGCCCCGGTGGTGTCACCGGTGACACCACCGGCGGCGGGTTGACCGGCGGCTGAACCCGGCGAGCGAAAACACACCCTCACGCGCGCGTGCGGCCCGAAACGGGCTCCACGCGCGCGTGCCGTTTGCCACCGGGCACGCTGGGCACGCTGGGCACGCCGGGGATCACCCCGCGAACGCCTCGCACACCGACTCGTACTCCCGCGTCCACCACACCGCCAGCGCCGACGCCGCCGGGAACTGCGGATCGGCGCGGGTGTCCCCGCGCTCGTAGTGCCAGCGCAGTATCCAGAAGTCGTTGAGGCGCTCCCACCACACGCGGTGCACGGCGGCGGCGAGTTCGCAGGGGGCGGCGCCCGCGGTACGGCGGTACGCGCGCGCGTAGGCCCGCACTTTCGTCAGGTCGAGTGCTCCGACGGGCTGTACGAAGAAGATCACCGCGGCGCGTACCGCCTCCTCGGCGCGGGGCTGGACGCCCAGCCGGTCCCAGTCGACGATCGCGGCCGGTTCACCGTCGCGGTAGAGCAGGTTGAACGGGTGGAAGTCGCCGTGCACCCAGCTCACCGAACCGCACTGCGGAGGCCGCCGGTCGGCATGCCGTTCCAGGAGGGCGCGTCTTTCCAGGAGCCGGTGGCGGGCCAGTTCGTCGAAGGCGTCGGACGGGCGGTGGCGGCGCACCCGGGCGAGCAGGTGGTCGATGAGCGCGAAGGTGTCGGCGGGGTCGGCACCGTCGGCCGGGGCGGCACCTTCGGCCGGTTTCGCCGAACCGCGTCCCTGCGCCGGCATCACCTGTTCCAGGCTCGCGTGGACCACCCCCAGGAGCGCACCGAGCCGCGCGCACTGGTCCGTGCTGAGCTGGCCACCGTGCCGGTGCCGTCCGTCGATCCACGGGTGCAGTGCGTACGCGTGGCCCCCGACGACGGCGACTGTGCGGCCGTCGGTGCCGGTCAGCGGCGGGGCGACCGGGACGCCGAGATCCGCGAGGCGCTGGGTGGCCCGGTGCTGGCGGGCGATCGCGGCGGGGTCGGCGGTCTCGGGGTCGAAGTGGTGCTTGAGGAAGTATCGGCCGCGGGTGGTGCACAGCCGGTAACCGCGGTTGAGCAGCCCCTGGTCGACGGGTTCGCAGGTCAGCGCGGACCCGGCAGCGGCGTACTGGCGGAGGAGGGCGCCCAGAGGGGGCGCGTGAGACACAGGGGGTGGTACAAGAGAGCGCGGCACGCGGCAGATGCTAGGGCACGAGAACGCCTCTGACCTTGGGTTTGTCACACACAGTCGCCCTGTTCGCAACATCGGTCACAGAACGTGCTGGAACCGCCGTTCCAGGCCACCGTCCGTCGCGTGCACGGCGCCGAACTGCGGCTCGATGCCCAGATAGACCGGCTCGTAGGGCTCGCCGTCCACCAGACGCGGCGCGGGGCCGAAACGCCCGAGCTGAATCTCGGTCGGCTCGACCATCTCGCACCGGCCCACGATCTGCGCGGTCCACAGGCCCTCGCCCGGACGTGCGGAGTTCAGGTTGTCGGTGCCGTACGCGACGATGCTGGCGTCGCACGCCTGGTGGTAGCCGAGGTTCCGGGGCATGCGCAGCAGGACGTGGCCGTCGGCCACGATGTGCCGGGCGAACGCGAGGAAGGGCAGGGCGCGCATGCTGGTGGCCATCCGGCCGTAGTCGGTGCGGCCGATCAGTTCCACGGCGAACTGTTCGAGGACCGGCTGCTTGGTGGCCGGCTGTGCGTCGGGCATACGACCAATTTCCGGCACCCGGAGGACCGGGGGAAGGGCCACCCGCCCTCTGCAGGCGGGCCATAAGTCCCGAATGCCGCCTCATTGGGGCGCGGGCGGCTGACGCATGGTCCCCCAATGGCCGCCTCATTGGGCCGCGGACCGCCGACGCCATGCCCCCAATGGCGCCCTGTCAGGCGCGACTACTGCCGCTGCTCCTGCTCCACCTGCAAGCGCGCCACGTACGCCGCCGCCTGGGACCGCCGTTCCATCCCCAGCTTGGACAGCAGACTCGACACATAGTTCTTGATCGTCTTCTCGGCGAGGTGCAGCCGCTCGCCGATCGCGCGATTGGTGAGCCCCTCGCCGATCAGGTCGAGGATCCTGCGCTCCTGCTCGGTGAGGTGGCCGAGCTTGTCGTCGCTCTTGGGGCCACCGCCGTCGCGCAGCCGCTCCAGGACGCGGGCGGTGGCCTCCGGGTCGAGCAGCGACTTCCCCGCGGCGACCTCACGTACGGCCGTGAGCAGTTCGTTGCCGCGGATGGCCTTGAGGACATAGCCCGAGGCGCCCGCCATGATCGCGTCGAAGAGGGCCTCGTCGTCGGCGTACGAGGTCAGCATCAGGCACTTGATGTCCTCGTCCTGGGAGCGGATCTCGCGGCAGACCTCCACGCCGCTGCCGTCGGGGAGCCGTACGTCCAGGATGGCGACGTCCGGGCGGGTGGCCGGAATCCGGACCAGCGCGTCGGCCGCCGTGCCGGCCTCGCCGACCACCTCGATGTCGTCCTCCCCCGAGAGCAGCTCGTGGACGCCGCGCCGAACCACTTCGTGATCGTCGAGGAGAAATACGGTGATTTTCCCGGTTTCGCGCACATTGTCAGTGTCACACAGGACCATTGGCCCTGCCCCGGAGTGAACTCTTCCCGTGTCCGGGGTGACCGGGATAACGTGCCGGTGTTCCGGCCCCCTGCAAGGCTGTTACCAGCGCTGTGACCAGCGGCTGTTCCCGACCGACGCGAGGTACTTGGAAACCCGACTAAAAAGTAGTTGGAAATCCGAGCAAAAACGCAGGTCAGGAGTGGTCTCACAGATTTGTGAGGCACTGGGTAACGTAGCTGTTGCAGGGCGCTCGCCGGGGCACCTGTCACGTCTGTTCCCGGCCGAGTGCACCCACCCCGTGCACGGGTACTGGACCAGGCGAGCCGCACTGGCCGACCGGCAACCCCGGGGGCCGGACCGACGGAGGAGTACACGTGACCGTGGAGAGCACTGCCGCGCAGAAGCCGCGACGCAGCGCCGGTACGAAGAGCGCCGCGAGCGCCGGCACGACCGGGGCGACCGGGACGAAGCGCGCCGCGAGCACCGGTGCCAAGCGCGCCGGTGCCAAGAAGGCACCGGGCGCCGGCCCCGAACTCATTCAGCTGCTGACCCCCGAGGGCAAGCGGGTCAAGGACGCCACGTACGACCCGTACGTCGCCGACATCACCCCCGAACAGCTGCGCGGCCTGTACCGGGACATGGTGCTGACCCGCCGGTTCGACGCCGAGGCCACCTCCCTGCAGCGCCAGGGCGAGCTGGGTCTGTGGGCCTCGCTGCTCGGCCAGGAGGCCGCCCAGATCGGCTCCGGGCGCGCCACCCGCGAGGACGACTACGTCTTCCCGACCTACCGCGAGCACGGCGTCGCCTGGTGCCGCGGGGTCGACCCCACCAACCTGCTCGGCATGTTCCGCGGTGTGAACAACGGCGGCTGGGACCCGAACAGCAACAACTTCCACCTGTACACGATCGTCATCGGCTCGCAGACCCTGCACGCCACCGGGTACGCCATGGGCATCACCAAGGACGGCGCCGACTCGGCCGTGATCGCGTACTTCGGGGACGGCGCCTCCAGCCAGGGCGACGTCGCCGAGTCGTTCACCTTCTCCGCCGTCTACAACGCCCCCGTCGTGTTCTTCTGCCAGAACAACCAGTGGGCCATCTCCGAGCCGACCGAGAAGCAGACCCGCGTCCCGCTCTACCAGCGTGCGCAGGGCTACGGCTTCCCGGGCGTCCGAGTCGACGGCAACGACGTCCTCGCCTGTCTCGCCGTCACCAAGTGGGCCCTGGAGCGGGCCCGCAGCGGCGAGGGCCCCACCCTCGTGGAGGCGTTCACGTACCGCATGGGCGCACACACCACCTCCGACGACCCGACCAAGTACCGGGCCGACGAGGAGACCGAGTCCTGGGAGGCAAAGGACCCGATTCTGCGGCTGCGCACCTATCTTGAGGCCTCAAACCACGCGGACGAGGGATTCTTCGCGGAACTCGAAGCCGAGAGCGAGGCGTTGGGCAAACGAGTACGCGAAGTCGTACGGGCCATGCCGGACCCGGACCACTTCGCCATCTTCGAGAACGTGTACGCGGACGGGCACGCGCTCGTCGACGAGGAGCGGGCCCAGTTCGCCGCCTACCAGGCGTCGTTCGCGGACGAAGGGGAGGACAAGTAGCGATGACCGCGGAAAAGATGGCGCTGGCCAAGGCGATCAACGAGTCGCTGCGCAAAGCCCTGGAGACCGACCCCAAGGTCCTGATCATGGGCGAGGACGTCGGCAAGCTCGGCGGTGTCTTCCGGGTGACCGACGGACTCCAGAAGGACTTCGGCGAGGACCGGGTGATCGACACCCCGCTCGCCGAGTCGGGCATCGTCGGCACGGCGATCGGCCTCGCGCTGCGCGGCTACCGCCCCGTCGTGGAGATCCAGTTCGACGGTTTCGTCTTCCCCGCCTACGACCAGATCGTCACGCAGCTCGCGAAGATGCACGCGCGGGCGCTCGGCAAGATCAAGCTCCCCGTCGTCATCCGCATTCCGTACGGCGGCGGGATCGGCGCGGTCGAACACCACTCGGAGTCCCCCGAGGCGCTGTTCGCGCACGTGTCGGGCCTGAAGGTGGTCTCTCCGTCGAACGCGTCGGACGCCTACTGGATGATGCAGCAGGCCATCCACAGCGACGACCCGGTGATCTTCTTCGAGCCGAAGCGGCGGTACTGGGACAAGTCCGAGGTCAACACGGAGGCGATCCCCGGACCTCTGCACAAGGCGCGGCTGGTGCGTGAGGGCACCGACCTGACGCTGGCGGCGTACGGCCCGATGGTGAAGGTGTGTCTGGAGGCCGCGGCGGCTGCCGCGGAGGAGGGGAAGTCGGTCGAGGTCCTGGACCTGCGGTCGATGTCCCCGCTCGACTTCGACTCCGTGCAGGTGTCGGTGGAGAAGACCCGTCACCTGGTGGTGGTGCACGAGGCGCCGGTGTTCCTCGGCACGGGCGCGGAGATCGCCGCCCGGATCACCGAGCGGTGCTTCTACCACCTGGAGGCACCTGTTCTGCGGGTCGGCGGCTATCACGCGCCGTATCCGCCGGCACGCCTGGAGGACGAGTATCTTCCGGGCCTGGACCGGGTGCTCGACGCCGTCGACCGCTCGCTTGCGTACTGAGGAGAGGGTCGTGACGACGATGACCGATATTGCGTCGGGGCTCCGCGAGTTCAAGATGCCCGATGTGGGCGAGGGGCTCACCGAGGCGGAGATCCTCAAGTGGTACGTCCAGCCCGGCGACCAGGTCGCCGACGGGCAGGTGGTCTGCGAGGTCGAGACGGCGAAGGCGGCCGTGGAGCTGCCGATCCCGTACGACGGTGTGGTGCGCGAACTCCGTTTCCCCGAGGGGACGACGGTGGACGTGGGCCAGGTGATCATCGCGGTGGAGGTCGCCGGAGGCGCGCCTTCGCCCGCCGGGGAGGCCACCGCGGCACCGGCTGAAGCGACTGCCGCGGCAGCGGTTGAAGTGCCCACCGCGGCAGCGGTTGAAGCGACTGCCGCAGCACCGGTTGAAGCGCCCGCCGCCGAGCAGCCCGAGGCGGAGCAGTCCAAGCCCGAGGGCCGCACGCCGGTTCTTGTGGGCTACGGCGTCGCGGTGTCCTCCACCAAGCGGCGCCCCCGCAAGGGCCCCGAGGTTCCGGCCCAGGCGTCCGAGCCGGTCTACGCGGCTTCGGCGATCCAGGCCGAGCTGAACGGACACGGCCACTCGGCGTCCGGGACGGCCCGCCCGCTGGCCAAGCCCCCGGTCCGCAAACTCGCCAAGGACCTCGGCGTCGACCTGGCGACGATCCGCCCGGCCGGCCCGGACGGCATCATCACGCGCGAGGACGTGCACGCGGCGCTGGCACCGGCGCCGACCGCTCCGGAGCCGGCCGTTCAGCAGCCCGTGGCCGCTCCTGCCCTGGCCGCTTCCGCCCAGGCCGCGGCACCCGTCGCCTCTTACGACACGGCTCGTGAGACCCGTATCCCGGTCAAGGGTGTCCGCAAGGCGACAGCGGCGGCGATGGTCGATTCGGCGTTCACCGCGCCGCACGTCACCGAGTTCGTGACGGTGGACGTGACGCGCACGATGAAGCTCGTGGAGGAGCTCAAGCAGGACAAGGAGATGCATGGGCTGCGGGTGAACCCGCTGCTTCTGATCGCCAAGGCCCTGCTGGTCGCCATCAAGCGCAACCCGGACATCAACGCGTCCTGGGACGAGGCCAGTCAGGAGATCGTCCTCAAGCACTACGTGAACCTGGGCATCGCGGCCGCCACTCCGCGCGGCCTGCTCGTCCCGAACATCAAGGACGCGCACACCAAGACCCTGCCGGAACTGGCGCAGTCTCTCGGCGAGTTGGTCTCCACCGCCCGGGAGGGCAAGACCTCCCCGGCCGCGATGCAGGGCGGCACGGTCACCATCACCAACGTCGGCGTCTTCGGCGTCGACACCGGCACGCCGATCCTCAACCCGGGCGAGGCCGCGATCCTCGCCGTCGGCGCGATCAAGCTCCAGCCCTGGGTCCACAAGGGCAAGGTCAAGCCCCGCCAAGTCACCACGCTGGCGCTGTCCTTCGACCACCGTCTGGTCGACGGGGAGCTGGGCTCCAAGGTGCTGGCCGACGTGGCGGCCGTCCTGGAGCAGCCGAAGCGGTTGATCACTTGGGCGTGATCACGGGGGCGTGAGCCAAGGACACGGGGCCGTCCCTTGAGGGTGCGGCTGAGGGTGCGGCCCCGTGTGAGGTCCTCAGGCGGTTGTCCTGCCGACCTTCAGAATCCTGATCGCCCTACGCATCCGTGTTTTCACAACGTCACGTTCGAGCGGATCGCCCGGAACGGTCTCGCCCTTCGCGATTCCGTCGACCTGATCGAACGTATCCGCAAGGAGCTGTGAGCCGTGCCGCACTTCGAGTTCGTCAAGCCCAGCTACAGCAGCGGCAATGGCGAGTGCGTCGAAGTCGCCCGCAACATCCCCGGCACCGTCGCCGTCCGCGACTCCAAGGACGCGGAGGGGCCGATACTCCGCCTCGCGCCCTCCGCCTGGGCGGCGTTCACCGGATTCGCCGCCGCACGCGAACGCTGACGCCTGACGACGGAATGTGCTGAACGTGCGGAAACCGGCACACGCTCACCCCCGTCACGTAGGCTCAGGCGCCGAGCGGTCGGCCGCAAACTCGACTTGCGGCCGGCCGCTCAACCAACCTCACCCGGCTGCGGTCAAGGCCGATCCAGTACGTAGACGAGTGTGCCGTCCTCCGCGCCACCTCTGGACCGGATGCACGCATGCCTCCGCATGAACCGCAGGCACTCGTTGACCCGATGGGCGTTCAGTCCCGTCCGCTCCGAGAGAGTTTCCAGAGACATTCGGATCTCACCGTGCTCAGCAAGCACAGGTGCGATCGTGACGGCCACGGCCCACACGTCCTCGGTCACCGACATCCGTGACCTCCAGTCCGCGAGGAGGGCGTCGGCACTCGGCCGGTACGTGTGCGCCGGGGCTGCCAGGCGCTCCGCCCGGACAGGACGGAACGCCTCCAGTGCGTCCGCGATCCGATCCATGGCATCGGCCATCCGGGACTGCACCCGCTCTGAGGCCCGTTGCGCCTCTGCGAACTCCCCGTCCAGCCGCACGTTGCGTTCTTCGAGCCGCACGATCGCGTCGGCGACCTGCGCGGGCATCGCGTACGCCACGGGACCGTCCGGGTCGCGGGGCTGTACCTCTGCTGTGGGGAGGGTGTACGAACCGTCACGCTGGACCGACATGATCACCTCGCTGACCCATTCCTTGAACGGCCTGCACGAGGGTTTGGTGCAGCCGGTCACAAGTTGGATCAACCCGGAAAGGTCGATCAGTTGCAGATCTCGGCGCCACTCTCGACCTGCGGGAACGCTGAGACTGTGGCTTCCAGTCACAGTCTCGAGAAAGTCTCGGTGCGCCTCCGGTACATGATCCAGCAGAGCCTTCCGGGTCGTTGTGTAGCCGAGCCGCTTGCATACGTCCGCCGCCGGAAACCAATGGCTCCCGTCCGGCATCGTCAGCCTCCGCACTCGGGCCCCCGTAGCCCCGTACACGAAGTCGTTGATGTCGATCGCTTCGGTCCGTGGTGCCGTGGTCGACGTCGTGTCGTGTTCGCTCATACGAACCACCTCCTTGGCGGAACGTAGATCGACATGCATCGCATATGCCAACGGGATCCGGGATGTTCACCACTCCGAGTGCAGATCACGCGTAGCCCTGCGGGGGTGCCCCAGAACGTGGTGGGCACACGACGGGGGACCTGCCGCTCGTACGCGGCAGGCCCCCCATTCCCTGTGCCTGAAGTCCCGGAGCTACCGGCTACTTGGCGAAGGCGTAGTTCATCAGCTTCTTCGCGTCCGACTCACGGGCCGTGATGGACGTGGAGGCGAGGACCGTGCCGATGACGGTCTTGCCGTTGCGGGTGGCCGCGAAGACGAGGCAGTACTTGGCCTCGGCGCCGGAGCCCGTCTTCACGCCGATCGTGCCGCTGTAGCTGCTCAGCAGACCGTTCGTGTTGGTCCACGTGCCCATGGTGCGGGTGGAACCGGTCTTCGTGATGGTCTTGGCCGTGAACGACTTCGTCTTCACGACCGCCTTGAACGCGGAGTTCTTCATCGCGCTGCTGGCGATCTTCGTCAGGTCGCGCGGCGTCGAGTAGTTGGAGCCGTTGCCGATGCCGTCGAACGAGTCGAAGTGCGTGTTCGTCAGGCCGAGGTTCTTCGCGGCCGTGTTCATCTTGCCGATGAACGACTTCACGCGGGCGGCGCGCGTGGTGCCCGTGCCGAACTTGTCGGCCAGCGCGTACGCGGCGTCACAGCCGGACGGCAGCATCAGCCCGTAGAGGAGCTGACGGACGGTGACCTTGTCGCCGACGATCAGGCGGGCGGACGAGGCGGTGTTCGCCACGATGTAGTCGCTGTAGGCCTGCTGGATCGTGACCTTCGCGTCCAGGTTGAGGTTCGGCTGGGCGAGCACGACCTTGGCGGTCATGATCTTGGTGGTGGAGCCGGTGGAGAGCCTGGTGTCCGAGGCCTTGCCGTACAGGGACGTGCCCGTGCTGTTGTTCATCACGTAGCCGCCCTTGGCGGCGATCGTGGGCGTGGTGAGGGCCTGTGCGGGAGCCGCGTTGAGGGCTCCGGTCGCGATCATGGCGCCGGTCGTGACGACTACAGCGGCAGCTCTGCGGACGCGCGTGCCCTTAATGCCGGTTATCAAGTTTCCTACCCCGATTACGTTAAATGCCCAAGGAGCGCGGCCACATAAGAGTGCCGCCTCTCGTGTGACACGTACGTCGTGCGAAAAGTTGTGCGGTTGATCGGAGAAATGTTCGTGCTTTTCGCGTCCGCATTCTGGAAGGGGCGCGACGATGCGTACGTGTTGTATCTATGCTGTGCGCATGTCCTCCGCCCCGTCCCCCGCAACAACCTCACCCGCTACCGCTACCGCTACCGAGTCGACGCCCGCGCCCACGCACGCGCCCGTGAAACAACCCCCCGCCGCCGAACGCGTCTACGCGCACGTCAAGCAGGGTGTCCTGGATCGCCGGTACGAGGGCGGCACGCTGCTCACCGAGGGTGAGCTCGCCGAGGCTGTGGGGGTCTCGCGCACGCCGGTGCGTGAGGCGCTGCTCCGGCTCGAGGTCGAGGGGCTGATCAGGCTCTACCCCAAGAAGGGCGCCCTCGTCCTGTCCGTCTCCGCGCAGGAGATCGCGGACGTGGTGGAGACCCGGCAGCTCGTCGAGGGACACGCGGCGCGTAAGGCCGTACCGGCATCGCCGCAGCTCATCGCCCGCCTTGAGGAACTGCTCGCCAGGCAGAAGGAACAGGCCGCCGCCGGGGATCTGGCCGCCGCGGCCGTCACCGACCGCTGTTTCCACGCCGAGATCGTCCGCAGCGGCGGCAACGAGATCCTCTCCCGGCTCTACGACCAGCTCCGCGACCGGCAGTTGAGGATGGGTGTCGCCGTGATGCACGCGCACCCCGACCGGATCACCAAGACGCTCAGCGAGCACGAGCAGATTCTGCAGGCGCTCCGCTCCGGTGACGCCGAGGAGGTCGTCGGCCTCATCCACCGGCACGTGAGCTGGTTCTCCAACCTGGCGCGGGGCGAGGTCCGATGACTTCTCCGGCCACGCTGCCCGGGGATCCGCCCGGCGGCCGGCGCGCCATCGCGGTCTGGAGCGTCGGCGTCTCCGTCTACTTCGTCGCCGTCATCTTCCGTACGTCGCTGGGGGTGGCCGGCCTGGACGCGGCGGACCGCTTCCACATCAACGCCGCCGCCCTGTCCACCTTCTCGATCCTCCAACTCCTCGTCTACGCGGGCATGCAGATACCCGTGGGCCTGCTGGTCGACAGGCTCGGCACCAAGAAGGTGCTGGCCATCGGCGCAGTGCTGTTCACGGCGGGGCAGCTGGGCTTCGCGTTCTCCCCCTCGTACGGGATGGCGCTCGCCTCGCGCGCGCTCCTTGGCTGTGGCGACGCGATGACCTTCATCAGCATCCTGCGGCTCGGTACCCGGTGGTTCCCCGCCCGGCGCGGACCGCTCGTCGCACAGCTCGCGGGTCTGGTGGGGATGGCGGGCAACCTCGTCTCGACGCTGGTGATCGCCCGGCTGCTGCACGGGGTGGGGTGGACGGCGGCGTTCGCGGGCAGTGCGGGCGCCGGTGTCGTCGTCCTCGTCCTCATGCTGCTGTTCCTGAAGGACCACCCCGAGGGACACGAGCCGGAGCCGTTCCCGCACCAGGGAGCCGTCTACGTGCGGCGTCAGATCGCCGCGTCCTGGCGTGAGCCCGGGACCCGGCTCGGGATGTGGGTGCACTTCACCACGCAGTTCCCGGCCATGGTGTTCCTGCTGCTGTGGGGGCTGCCGTTCCTCGTCGAGGCGGAGGGACTGTCGTCGGCCTCCGCCGGTGACCTGCTGACCCTCGTCGTGCTGTCCAACATGGTCGTCGGACTGGTGTACGGGCAGATCGTCGCCCGGCATCACGCGGCCCGGCTGCCGCTGGCACTCGGCACGGTGGCCGCGACGGCGGTCGTCTGGGCGGGGGTGCTGGTGTACCCCGGAGAGCACGCGCCCACGTGGGTGCTGGTCGTGCTGTGCACGGTGCTCGGGGCCTGCGGTCCGGCTTCCATGCTGGGGTTCGACTTCGCCCGGCCGGCGAATCCGCCCGAGCGGCAGGGGACCGCGTCGGGGATCACCAACATGGGCGGCTTCGTCGCCTCCATGATCACGCTGCTCGCGATCGGTGTGCTGCTGGACGCGACCGGTGGCAGTTACCGGCTCGCCTTCTCCGCCGTGTTCGTTCTTCAGGCGGTGGGCCTGAGCCAGATCTTCCGGTTGCGCAAGCAGGCGGCTCGCAGGGAGCGGGAGCGGTTGGTGGCCAGCAGGGTGGAGACGGTGCACGTTCCGGCGTAGGTGGTGGGGGCCGGGGGGATTTCTTTCGCCCCCTCCGCCCCTACCCGTCCCTTGTTTCTGGGGCTCCGCCCCAGACCCCGTTTCTGGGCTGCGCCCCAGACCCCGTTTCTGGGCTGCGCCCCGGACCCCGCTCCTCGAACGCCGGAGGGGCTGCGAACCGACTACCGGGTGACCGCGAAGTTCCTGAGGATCGCCGTCGTCAGTTCCGGGTCGCCCTCCGTCTTGATGCGGTCGGCGACCGCATCGGCCGTCACGCGCCCGCAGGCCAGGCGGAAGTACGTCTCCCAGTCGAGGACGAGGGTGGCGGCCGGGCCCAACGAGGGCGCGCCGTCTATCGTGCCGTTGCCTTCGGCGTCGACGCGGACCGTCCGGAGGAACTCCACCGGCCCGTGGACATCGAAGACGACCGCCGAACTCGCGGGCGCCCCCGCGTCCTTGGCGACCACCTTCGGGAGGGCGGCGAGAAGCTCGTCGCGCGCGATGTAGGCGCCCGGGGAGTCGAGGTCGCCGGGCCGGCCGAGGGCGGTGCGGAGGTCCTGCTCGTGCACCCATACGTCGAACGCGTGGTTGCGCATGGCGTGTTCGAGGGTGACCTCGGTGCCGAGGGGGCCACGCATCTTGGTGTCGGGCTGCCGGTTCTCGTTCCGCAGCTGGCGGTTGCGGCGGATGATCGTGTACTCCAGCTCGGAGGTCATCTCCGGCGCGGTGTGGTGACGGCGTACGTCGACCTGCATCTCCGTGTACCGCTGGTGTTCGTTCGTCACGTGGTACAGGTCGCGTGGCAGCGTATGGATCGGCCGCGGGTCGCCGAGCATCTCGGAGTCCAGGCCGATGACGTGCGAGACGAGGTCACGCACCGACCAGCCCGGGCATGGCGTCCGCCTGTTCCACTCGCCCTCCACAAGGGGCGACACCAGCTCGGATATCGCTTCGATCGACTGGGTCCAGGCATCGGCGTAGGACTGAAGGCTGGGATGCAGACTCACGGAAACGGGACCCCTCGGGCGATTGGACGCGGGCAGTGCACAGGCAGCGGGTGTCTTGGGACGCTAAGTTACGCTGCTGTGAGGCACCCCGGCAGTGCTTTGGTGTGACGATCGTAGGCCCGTATCAACGGCTCGAATGCCAGGACGGTGGTAGTGTGCGCGCCTCTATCCTCCAAGTCGACGTAAAAGACACCGAATCCGTCGATTCACGGCGCGCGCGGGTGGCGGCTCTGGTACGGGAGCAGGCCGGTGCCGACCTTGTCGTGCTGCCCGAGCTGTGGACCACGGGGGCGTTCGCGTACGAGGAGTTCGGCGCGGAGGCCGAGCCGCTGGTGGGGCCCACGTACGAGGTGATGGCGAAGGCGGCGAGCGACGCGGGCGTATGGCTGCACGCGGGCTCGATCCCCGAGCGGGACCCTGAGGGACCCCTCTACAACACCTCCCTCGTCTTCTCGCCCTCCGGCGAACTGGCCGCCGCCTACCGCAAGATCCACCGCTTCGGCTTCGACAAGGGCGAGGCCGTGCTGATGGGAGCCGGGTCCGAACTGGTGACCGTCCGGCTGCCGGAGACCACCCTCGGCATCGCCACCTGCTACGACCTCCGCTTCCCCGAACTCTTCCGCGGGCTCGTCGACAGGGGCGCCGAGACCCTCGTCCTGGCGGCCGGCTGGCCCGAGCGCCGCCGCTCCCACTGGACGCTGCTCGCCCAGGCCCGTGCCGTCGAGAACCAGGCGTACGTCCTCGCCTGTGGAACGGCCGGTACGCACGCCGGGGTTCCCCAGGCCGGGCACTCCCTCGTGGTCGACCCGTGGGGCGAGGTCCTCGCGGAGGCGGGGGCCGGCGAGGAGGTCCTCACGGTGGAGTTCGACCCCGCGCGGGTCGGGGTTACCCGGGAGCAGTTCCCGGCGCTCAAGGATCGGGTGCTGGGGCTCTCGCTCCCGCGGCGCTGATTTACCGGTTGCCCGGGCTGGGGGCTGGGGGCTGGGGGCTGGGGGCTGGGGTCGGGGTGGGTGCACTTGCCTGCGCTTGCAGGGTGCCGCTGTGCCCACCCGTGCCCACCCGTGCCCACCCGTGCCCACCCGTGCCGCCCCTGGCGGCACGCATGCCCACAGCGAGGACGGCTGCGGTATCAGTCCTCCTCGCGCTCCTTCTCCGCCAGGTGGATCACGCACACCGCCACCGCGATCAGCAGCGCCTGATCGGCGTCCTCCCGTACGACGTCCACGCCGTACGTCTCGCGGACGTGCAGCCGGCGGCGGGAGATCTGGGCGAGGAGTTCGTTGTCGTAGTCGATGGCGAACTCGCGGTCGAGGATCTTGCCGCTGACGTCGAGTTCCGTGCCGTCCACCAGGGACACCCGGTAGTGGTTGCGCAGCAGGGAGAACCGCTTGCGCTTGATCGTCGCGAGCGGGTCGCCGTCGCGTTCGATGATCATCGTGTCGCGCAGGGCGAGCATCTTCCGATGGATGTCGATGAGGACGCGCCCCTGCGTGTCCTTCAGCTCGAAGGTGTCCCGCAGCCGCATGGCCTTGCCGTCGACGAGGAAGACCTTGTTGCCGTGGTCGTCCTCGATCCAGTAGTCGTCACCGAAGCCGAGGAGCCGGTCGCGTACGAGGTATCTCATGCCATCACCGCTTCCCCGGCGGGCGGTCCGAAACGCCGCCGATAGGCCGACGGACTGAGTCCGGTCGCCCGCCGCACCCGCTCCCGCAGGTTGGCGGCGGTCCCCAGGCCGCTGCGTTCCGCGACGACGTCGAGCCGCTCCTCCCCGCGCTCGATGAGCCGGCAGGCCAGCGCGACCCGCTCTCCGGTGAGCCACGCCAGCGGGGTCGTGCCGAGCTGGGCCCTGAAGCGCCGGTGCAGTGTGGCCGGGCTGACCGCCGCTCGCGCCGCCAGGTCCGCGACCGTCAGCGGTTCGCCGATCCGCCGCTGCGCCCACGCCAGCAGCGGAGCGAGCGACTCGTCCGGTACGTCGGGCACGGGCCGCTCGACGAACTGCCGCTGCCCGCCGTCGCGGTGAGCGGCGAACACGAGCCGCCGGGACACCGCGTTGGCGATCTCGGCGCCGTGGTCGCGCCGTACGACGTACAGGCTCAGATCGAGCGCGGAGGCGCTGCCCGAGGCGGTGAGGATGTCCCCGTCGTCGACGAAGAGGACATCCGGTTCGAGCCGAACCTGCGGGAACCGCGCCCTGAACGACTCCGCCCACATCCAGTGGCAGGCCGCCCGCCGCCCGTTCAGCAGCCCGGCTTCCGCGATGGTGAACGCGCCGGAGCAGAACCCGATGAGCCGCGCGCCCCGCGTGTGCGCCCTGCGTACGGCGTCCAGTACCTCGCGGGAGCGCGGGGCGTCGGTGTCGGGCCGGTTCGGCACGATCAGTGTGTCCGCGTCCTCGGTCGCGTCGAGCCCAGCGACGTCGGTGAGGGTGAAGAAGCCGCCCCGCATCCGGGTGCTCGGCCCGGCCGCACAGAGCCGGAAATCGTACAGCTCACGCCCGAGCTCGGGCCTGCGCAGCCCGAAGACCTCGATCGCGCAGCTCATCTCGAAGGGGTTCGAGTTCTCGTCGACCACGAGAACCACTCGGTGCGGTCCGGACTGCTGCGAGGATCCTTGCGGCATATGCGATTTCTAGCACTCGTGCGGGCGCGGGACCACCGCCGAGGATGACGGCATGGCCAACGAACCCGTCTCCCTCGCCGCCGCCCTCGCCTCCTTCTCGGACCAGTGGAGCCCCCGCATCGTCACCTCCGTCAACGACTACGACGTACGCGTGGCCAAGGTCGAGGGCGAACACGTCTGGCACGTGCACGACCACACCGACGAGTTCTTCCTGGTCGTCGAGGGCGAGCTGCACATCGCGCTCCGGGAAGCGGCCGGCGAGCGGACCGTCGTACTCGCCGAAGGTTCCGTCTTCACCGTTCCGCGCGGCACCGAGCACAGGCCGTACGCGCCGCGGCCCACCTCGATCCTGATGTTCGAGCCCACCGGCACCCTCACCGTCGGCGACCGCCACGACGAGGTACCGGATC
Source organism: Streptomyces sp. NPDC005808 (assembly GCF_042871385.1). Classification (NCBI taxonomy): domain Bacteria; kingdom Bacillati; phylum Actinomycetota; class Actinomycetes; order Kitasatosporales; family Streptomycetaceae; genus Streptomyces; species Streptomyces sp. NPDC005808. The sequence continues at coordinate 377,172 of NZ_JBIAIK010000008.1, forward strand.
ATGTGGACGCGACCACGGGACACCTGTTGCGCTGAGTGTCGCTGGTCCTCGCCTGGATGCGGCTCACCGGGACGTCCTGGCCCAGGCGGCCCGATCCGAACGGTGCGGCTCAGGCGCCGTACCCGTCGCGGTAGCTGCCCCGGTGGGGACGCTCCTCATCGATCACCGGGGTGCTGGGCGGCATGACCACGCGCCTGCGCCGGGCCATGCTGCTGAACGTGGCCACCCCGATCAGGCCGACGATCATGAGGATGAGACCGACCAGGTCGAGGTTGACCCCCTGCATGTCCCAGTCGGTCGCGAACGTGAGGATCGCACCTACGGCGATCAGAATGATGCATCCGCCCAGGCCCATGGGTGTCGCCTCCCTGCATTCAACTCGGTGTCGTTCTGGCCAACTTCGGGTACCCGCCGTCGAGCCGGCCATGCGCCGCGGCCCGATCCGAGGTGATCCGAGCGGCACCCGCTAGCCCTCCAGGAACGCCACCATCGCGTTCGCCAGCAGGAACGGGTCGTCCGCGCCGCACAGTTCACGCGCGCTGTGCATGGACAGGATGGCGACCCCGATGTCGACGGTCTTGATGCCGTGACGGGCCGCGGTGATGGGGCCGATGGTGGTGCCGCAGGGCATGGAGTTGTTGGAGACGAAGGACTGGAAGGGCACACCGGCCTTCTCGCAGGCGGCGGCGAAGACCGCGCGGCCCGAACCGTCCGTGGCGTAGCGGTTGTTGACGTTCACCTTCAGGATGGGCCCGCCGCCCGCACGCGGGTGGTGCGTCGGGTCGTGCCGCTCCGCGTAGTTGGGGTGCACGGCGTGGCCCGTGTCGGAGGACAGACAGACGGTGCCGGCGAAGGAACGCGCCCGGTCCTCGTACGAGCCCCCGCGCGCGAACACCGAACGCTCCAGGACGCTGCCGAGCAGCGGCCCGTCCGCGCCGGTGTCGGACTGCGAGCCGTTCTCCTCGTGGTCGAAGGCGGCGAGGACGGGGATGTACGGCAGGTACGGCTCACCGGAGTCGGCCGTCGCGACCGCCGCCAGCGCCGCCGTGCCCGCGTGCACGGACAGCAGGTTGTCCATGCGCGGGCCCGCCAGCAACTCCCGGTCGCGGCCCAGGTAGGAGGGCGGCTCGACCGAGTGGGTCATCAGGTCCCAGCCGGTCACCTCGCCGGCCGCGAGCCCCGACTCCTCCTCCAGGAACGCGATCAGGTCGCCGTCGCGGACCTGCTCGCCCAGACCCCAAATGGGCTGCAGATGACGCTGCTTGTCCAGCTTCAGCCCCTCCGTCGACACGGAACGGTCGAGGTGGACGGCGAGTTGGGGCACCCGCAGCAGCGCCCGGTCGATGTTCACCAGGCGCGTCGAGCCGTCCCGCAGCGACAGCCGTCCGGCCAGGCCCAGGTCCCGGTCCAGCCAGGAGTTCAGCAGCGGCCCGCCGTAGATCTCCACGGCCACCTGCCGCCAGCCGTGCGCGCCGCTGTCCGGGCGCGGTTTCACCCGCAGGTTGGGGGAGTCGGTGTGCGCGCCCACGATCCGGTACGGCGTGTGCGGCTCGGCACCCTCAGGTACGTACCAGGCGATGAGTGCACCCCCGCGCAGCACGTACTTCCCGCCGCTCGTCCCCTCCCACGCGTCGGTCTCGGCGACCTGACGGAATCCGGCCTTCTCCAGCCGCTCGGCGGCGTTCGCCACGGCGTGGTACGGCGTCGGACTCGCCGCCAGGAAGGGCATGAGGTCGTCGGTGTGGCCGCGGTCGAAGCGGGGGGAGGTGCTCATGGGGTTCACCTTAACGACGCCGAAGGGCCCGCTCCCGGGGATGGGAGAGGGCCCTCGTAACGGGGTTGTAAAGGGCAGACATGGCCGGACACCTGAACGGAAAGACAGGTTCCGGTCAGGTGCCCGCCCTGTCCTGGAGTGCGTCGCGACGCGGCTTTGGTGCGATGCGACGAGGCTTTGGAACGGTTGGAGCGCTTGGAACGGTTGGAGCGGTTCGAACGGTTGGAACGGTTGGAGCGCTTGGAACGATTGGAGCGGTTCGAACGGTTGGAGCGCTTGGAACGAAAGGCTAGAACGCCGCCTCGTCCAGCTCCATCAGGTCCAGGTCCACGCCCTCGGCGAGCTTGCGCGCGCCCGTGACACCCGGCAGGACGGTGGCGGCGAAGAACTTCGCGGCCGCGATCTTGCCGGCGTAGAACGCCTTGTCCTTCGCCGAGGCGGTCCCCAGCTTCTCGGCGGCGACCGCGGCACCGCGCAGCAGCAGGTAGCCGACGACCACGTCACCGGAGGCCATCAGCAGCCGGGTCGTGTTCAGGCCCACCTTGTAGATGTTCTTGACGTCCTGCTCGGTCGCCGCGAGGTCGGTGAGCATCAGGCCGACGATGGCCTCCAGCTCGACGGCCGCCTTGGCGAGCTGCTCGCGGGCGCCCGCCAGCTCCTCACCGCCGGTGCCGAGCGCCAGGAACTTCTTGATGTCCTCGGCGAGGGAGTTCAGCGCAGCGCCCTGGTTGCGGACGATCTTCCGGAAGAAGAAGTCCTGGCCCTGGATCGCGGTCGTGCCCTCGTACAGGGTGTCGATCTTGGCGTCGCGGATGTACTGCTCGATCGGGTACTCCTGGAGGAACCCGGAGCCGCCGAAGGTCTGCAGGGACTGCGCGAGCTGCTCGTAGCCCTTCTCGGAGCCGTAGCCCTTCACGATCGGCAGGAGCAGGTCGTTGAGGGCGTGCAGCTGCGCGGTGTCCTCGCCCGCCGCCGTCCGGACCGCGATCTCGTCCTGGACGGACGCGGTGTGCAGCACCAGGGCGCGCATGCCCTCGGCGTACGCCTTCTGCGTGATGAGCGCGCGACGCACGTCCGGGTGGTGCGTGATGGTGACCTTGGGCGCGGTCTTGTCCATGAAGTTCGCCAGGTCGGGACCCTGGACGCGCTCCTTGGCGTACTCAAGGGCGTTCAGGTAGCCCGTCGACAGCGTCGAGATGGCCTTCGTGCCGACCATCATGCGGGCGAACTCGATGATCCGGAACATCTGGCGGATGCCGTCGTGCTTGTCGCCGATCAGCCAGCCCTTGGCGGGGTGCCGGTCGCCGAAGGTCATCTCGCAGGTGTTGGAGGCCTTGAGGCCCATCTTGTGCTCGACGTTCGTGGCGTACACGCCGTTGCGCTCGCCCAGCTCGCCGGTCTCGAAGTCGAAGAGGTACTTCGGTACGAGGAAGAGGGACAGACCCTTGGTGCCGGGACCGGAGCCCTCGGGGCGGGCCAGCACGTAGTGAAGGATGTTCTCCTCCATGTCGTGCTCACCGGAGGTGATGAACCGCTTCACACCCTCGATGTGCCAGGAGCCGTCCTCCTGCTCGATCGCCTTGGTACGGCCGGCGCCCACGTCGGAGCCCGCGTCGGGCTCGGTGAGCACCATGGTCGAACCCCAGGTCCGCTCCACCGCGATCTCGGCGATCTTCTTCTGTACGTCATTGCCCTCGTCGAAGAGGATCCCGGCGAAGGCCGGTCCCGACGAGTACATCCAGACCGCCGGGTTCGAGCCCAGGATCAGCTCCGCGAACGCCCAGATCAGGGACGCGGGGGCGGTCGTGCCGCCGATCTCCTCGGGCAGGCCCAGACGCCAGTACTCGGAGTCCATGAAGGCTTTGTACGATTTTTTGAAGGACGCCGGTACGGGCGCGGTGTTGGTCTCCGGGTCGAAGACCGGCGGGTTGCGGTCGGCGTCCGCGAAGGACTCCGCGAGCTCGTTCTCCGAGAGCCTGGTCAGCTCGCTGAGGATGCTCTTGGCGGTGTCGACGTCCATCTCCGCGAACGGGCCGGTGCCGTACAGCTTGTCGCGCCCGAGCACCTCGAAGAGGTTGAACTCGATGTCGCGGAGATTCGACTTGTAGTGCCCCATGGCGACGGCTCCGTAAGGGATCGGGGAGGCCACAGCTCTTCGGAGAACTCGAGGCCTCGTTACACGTACCAGCAAGTAGCTACGATGATGCTACCCGTCGGTAATAAGACGCAACCCCGGACGGCCATCTGTGACGAGTCAGACCGTGAGCGTTACACCGCGACGGTGAGGACGGCCGTGTAGCCCTGCGTGACGCTTCCCGTCATGGTCGCCAACTGCTGGTCGTAGCCGTCCGCCTGCTGGACCCCGCGCAGATGGTTCTCGTCGGTGACGCCCTCGGAGTACAGGGAGTGGTTGTCCTCCCGGTCGCAGTGCCAGAGGTGGACGGCGGCGCCCTCCTTGGGGGTGCCGCAGCCCGACGCGGTGTCCACGACCGTGAGTGTGATCGTCAGGGGTACGCCCTCGGCCGTCCCGCCGGCCGAGTCGCCGAAGCCGGACCTGATGTCGCTGCGGACGACACCGCTTTCCGTCAGGACGTTCACACCGTTCGAACCGTCACCGGGGTACGGACCGGCCGTCTCGTCCGGGATGGTCGCGCACTCGGCCGGTGAGGCGGCTGAGCTGCCCGCGGAAGAAGCGGGGGGCGACGCCGGGGAGGACGAGGGGAGGAAGCGGAGCCGGCGGTCTCGTCGTCGGCCCCGTGACGCCTCGGGGGGCGTCCCGTGGAGGCGCGTCCTGATGGCGGCGCCCGGCCTGTCCTGTCCGCAGCCCCGCAGCCCCGCACCCCCCGCCCCGTCGGTCACCCCCGTACCGGCCCGCCCGGACGGCCGTCTCGGTACGCTTGCGCCCATGTACGGCTATGACCAGAACGCGGGCGCACAGCAGGGGTACGCCGCGCCCCAGCAGCAGATGCCCGGGCAGATGCCGGGCGGCCAGATGCCCGGCGGGTACGGGCAGCAGCCGCCGCTCTACCCGGAGCCGTCCCCGCCGTCCCTCGCGGACGCGGTCCGCGCGTTCACCACCGGGTCGATGGCCGCCGAGGACTTCCAGCAGGTCTTCGCCACGTCGAAGGTGTACTGCCCGCGCGGCGACAATCCCGGATTCCTCGCGCTGCACAACACTCAGCAGCCGGTCATCCCCATGTTCACCTCGCTCAAGGAGCTCCGCCGGTACGCCGGCAAGGAGTCCAAGTACTTCGTGATCACCGGCGCCGAGGTGATCGACCTGCTCCCCACCGGCTACGGCTTCGTCCTGGACATGGAGGGCGAGCACCGCATGGTCTTCGACGCCAAGGCCGTGGAGCAGATGGTGGACTTCGCGATGCGCCGTATGTACGGCTGACGTACCTGGATCTGTGCCGGACGCCCGGAGGGAATTCCCTCCGGGCGTCCGTCGTTACGGGTAGCAGAAAGTTCAACAATCAACTAAAGTGAACGCACAAGGAGGTACCGACATGCCTGCAGTGACCGTCGAGAACCCGTTGGCCCTGCCCCGTGTGGTGGCGCCCGCTGATGCCGTGGCCCGCCCGGTGCTCACCGTGACGACCGCGCCCAGCGGCTTCGAGGGCGAGGGCTTCCCGGTCCGCCGTGCGTTCGCCGGGATCAACTACCGCCACCTCGACCCGTTCATCATGATGGATCAGATGGGTGAGGTGGACTATGCGCCCGGGGAGCCGAAGGGCACCCCCTGGCACCCGCACCGCGGCTTCGAGACCGTCACCTACATCATCGACGGCACTTTCGACCACCAGGACTCCAACGGTGGCGGCGGCACCATCACCAACGGTGACACCCAGTGGATGACCGCGGGCTCGGGTCTGCTGCACATCGAGGCCCCGCCGGAGGCGCTCGTCATGTCCGGCGGCCTCTTCCACGGCCTCCAGCTCTGGGTGAACCTGCCGGCCAAGGACAAGATGATGGCCCCGAGGTACCAGGACATCCGCGGCGGCCAGGTCCAGTTGCTGTCGACCCCCGACGGCGGCGCGCTGCTGCGCGTCATCGCCGGTGAGCTCGACGGCCACGAGGGACCGGGCATCACGCACACGCCGATCACCATGGTCCACGCGACCCTGGCACCCGGCGCGGAGCTGACGCTCCCGTGGCGTGCTGACTTCAACGGCCTCGCGTACGTCCTCGCGGGCCGCGGCAGCGTCGGTACGGAACACCGTCCGGTCCACACCGGCCAGACGGCCGTCTTCGGCACCGGCACCTCGCTGACCGTCCGCGCGGACGAGCAGCAGGACTCCAACACCCCGGACATGGAGGTCGTGATCCTGGGCGGTCAGCCCATCCGCGAGCCCATGGCCCACTACGGCCCCTTCGTGATGAACACCCGCGAGGAGCTCCAGCAGGCCTTCGAGGACTTCCAGAAGGGTCGGCTGGGCACCGTCCCCGCGGTGCACGGGATGAGCGAGGGCGGCCTGTAGGCCTCCCCCGCCCCGGTACCGAGCCACGTGTGGTTCCGGGTGTGAAAGGGCCCCGTCCAGGTTCAGGTTCTGGACGGTGCCCTTTCACGTGGGTCGCCGCGGCGACCCGGCGGAGAGACCGGCGGGGATCAGGAGACGATGCGGTACTTGGCCATCATGCAGTCGTCCTCGTGGTCGATGAGGTGGCAGTGCCAGACATAGCCCTGCAGGCGTTCACCGCTCTGCGACGTGAACACCGCGTCGGGATCGAAGCCGAGCTCGTCGGCGGTCGGGAAGCGGACCAGGACGCGGGTGACGGTGTTCAGCGGGCACAGCACGGTGTCCTTCAGCCCGGCCTCCCAGGGCGCCGGGGCCTGACTCTGCCCGGTCAGGAAGGCGTCGGCCGGCGGGGCCCAGCGGTTCCCCATGGGCGGGGCGGGGTTGGCCTTGAGGTAGGCGTTGATGTCGAAGGACTGACGGCTGAGGACCCGCATGTTCACCAGATGCAGGTGAACGGGGTGGTCCTCCACGGTGGAGTTGACGATCTCCCAGACCTCAGTACTGCCCTGCTTGGGCTGCTCCACCGGATCCTCGCCGTAGCAGAGGTTGCTGAGCGCCATGCCCTCGCCCGTCAGCGTCAGGCCCACCACTCGCCGGGTCGGCACTGCCGTGGCCGGCGGCAGGGCGGCGGGCTGGGACGGACCGCCCCGCAGCACGGTCGGCGCGGCCTTGGTGAAGCCCGTGCTGCTGGAGACGGTGAAGCGCATGACCCGGGGCAGGGTGTAGCCACCGGTGATGGCGGCGATGGACGGGTTCACCTGCTCGTCGTTGCGCAGCTCGACCGTGTCGCCGCCGGACAGGGCGGAGAAGTCGATCAGCAGATCCGCGCGCTCACCGGGACTGACCCGGATGGACGTGGTGCTGACACTGCTGTTGAGCAGACCGCCGTCGTTCCCGATGACCCGGAAGGCCATGTTGTTGGACAGATAGAGGTGGTACGCCCGCCAGTTGGACGCGTTCAGCAGCCGGAACCGGTACAGCCCCCGCGCCACTTCCAGCGTCGGCATCACGACCCCGTTCACCGTCATCGTGTCGCCGACCATGGGCTCCACGAGGGTGCCCTCGGGGGTGTTGCGGGCGGTACGGGGATTCAGTGATCCGTCCTCGTTGAAACGGTGGTCGGCGACGATCAGCGGAATCTCGTAGTCACCACTCGGCAGGCCCAGTGGGTTGCTCGCGGTGCCGGTGTCGAACTCGTCCCGGATCAGGTACATACCGGCGAGCCCCGCGGGGACGTTCAGCCGGGTGATCCCCATCGCGTGGTCGTGGTACCAAAGGGCGGTGGCCTCCTGCCCGTTGGTGAACTCGTAGGTCATGGACGCGCCGGTGCGGAAGGTGTTCTCGGTGTGCCCGTCGAACTCGGGCCGCACGACCGCGCCGTGCAGATGGACCGAGGTGCGGGGCCGGGTGCGGTCCTCCTCGGACGTTCCGTCCAAGGTGGTGTCGATGTCGTTGGCGAACAGGTGGCCGTTCAGGTTGTTCGTGAACGTGAGCTTGAGTGTCTCTCCCGACCGGGCCTCGATCGTCGGACCCAGATACGGCTGCCCTCCGAAGGACCACGTGGGCGCGGTGCCCAGGTCCCGGTGGAAGCGGTGGCTGGACCGGGCCATGGACAGGGTGCGGTCTCCGCTGAGCGACGGGGGTATCCACAGGTCGTCCACGTAGGGCGTCAGGTCCGGTGAGGGGTAGGTGACTTGGTCGCCCTGAGAGGTCAGCTCCCCGTCGGGGGCGATCGCCATGGCCCGGGTCACCGCTCCGACCGTTCCCAGGGCGCCCAACACCATCCCTGCGCTCAGCAGCCGGCGACGTGAAATTCTGTGCGACATGGAGTCCGTTTCCAAGTTCGTTGGTGGGGGGTCGGACGAACGGGGAAGGCGTCGCAGGGCCGCACTGAGCCGCACCTGAGCCAAAGATCACTCCGGTCGTCCGCGGCCACAGAATTGCACACTGGTGAGCAAATAATCTACCGCGGTCGGGTCAAGTGAATTCGTGGCTGATCAATAGTCAGAAACCCTCGCCAAAGGGCCGGTTGGGGTGCGAACCGGACCAGTTCCGCCGCGCGGGGAGCCCGCCGTCGCCCGCAGTGACGCCACGCCGGACGACCGCCGACCGGGCCCCCGTCCAGCGAGACGGCGATCCGGGGGACGCTGCTTGCCGTACCGCTGACGGTGGCCACCTTCGGAGTGCTGTCGGAGCTGCGGACGCGTTACTCCGCGGAGGAGTCGAAGGCGTCGGGAGCCGGCTCGTAGAACTCGAACCAGATGCTCTTTCCCTCGCCCCGCGGGTCGACGCCCCACAGGTCCGCGAGGAGTTCCACGAGGACCAGCCCACGCCCGGAGGACGCCAGTTCACCGGGGTGGCGCCTGTGCGGCAGGTCGTCGCTGGCGTCGGTGACCTCCACCCGCATCCGGCGCTTGCCGCCTTCGCCGGTCACCTCGGCGAGGAGGAGGGCGTCGGAGTCCGTGTGCACGAGGACGTTCGTCATCATCTCGGAGACGAGGAGGACGGCGGAGTCGAGCTGGTCCTCGGACGTCCAGTCGTGGAGGAGTTCCCGCAGCTGCTGGCGCGCCACCGCGACGCCCTCGGGCTCGGCCTGCGCCACGGTCAGCACGGTACGGCGCGTGAAGGGCCGTACGGCCGTGACCGTGTCGCCGCAGCCGCAGCCCGGCCCCATCCGGCACAGCAGCAGGACCGCTATGTCGTCCTCGCGTCTGTCCACCAGCGGACCCGGAGTGTGGTGCGAGGAGGGCCCGTGGACGGCCTGGACCAGGGCGTCGGCGAGGGACTCCATGTCGCCGTCGTGGGCTTCGAGGATCCGGCGGATGCGCCGCCAGCCGGTGTCGAGGTCGTGGCCGCCGGTCTCGATCAGCCCGTCGGTGCAGATCAGCATGGTCTCGCTGGGCTCCAGCACGAGCCGGGTCGTCGGATAGTCGGCGTCCGGGTCGATGCCGAGCGGCAGCCCGCCCGCCGTGGGGCGCGTCAGCACGGTCCCGTCCGCCATGCGTATCGCCGGGTCCGGGTGCCCGGCACGGGCGATGTCCAGCGTCCCGGTCTCCGGGTCGACCTCGACGTACAGGCAGGTCGCGAAGCGCATGTCGCCGGCGTCGCCCTCGCTGTCGCTGCCGCCGCTGGACCCGTACGTCACCGAGTCCGTGACCCCGTACAGAAAGCGTGAGGCGCGGGAGAGCACCGCGTCCGGGCGGTGGCCCTCGGAGGCGTACGCGCGCAGGGCGATCCGGAGCTGGCCCATCAGACCGGCCGCGCGGACGTCATGGCCCTGGACGTCGCCGATGACGAGGGCGAACCGGCCGCTCGGGAGCGGGATCATGTCGTACCAGTCGCCGCCGACCTGGAGCCCGCCACCGGTGGGGACGTAGCGTGCGGCGACGGTCATGCCGGGCATCTGGGGGCCCAGCGTGGGCATCATCGAGCGCTGAAGGCCGTCGGTCAGCTCCCGCTCGGTCTCGGCGGCGCCGGCGCGGGAGAGGGCCTGGGCGAGCATGCGGGCCACGGTCGTCAGGACCGCGCGTTCGTCGGGTGTGAAGGTGACGGGGTAGGCGAAGGCAGCCATCCACGCGCCCATCGTGCGGCCCGCGACGGTCAGGGGCAGGAACGCCCAGGACTGCCGGTCGAAGCGCTGAGCCAGCGGCCAGGAGACGGGGTAGCGCCTTTTGTACTCCTCAGGGGAGGAGATATAGACGGCGCGGCCGGTTCGGACGACCTCCGTGGCCGGATAGTCCGTGGTGAGGGACATGTGCACGAACGGTCCCTCGTCGCCCGGCTGCTGTCCGTGATGCCCTATGACCGTCAGCCGGTCGCCCTCCGCGCCGAAGACCGCGAGTCCGTCCGGTGAGAACCCGGGCATCGACAGGCCCGCCGCGACCCGCAGCACCTCCGCCGTGGACCTGGCCTCGGCCAGCGCGCGCCCGGCGTCCAGCAGGAACGCCTCGCGTGAGCGCCGCCAGTCACCGGTGACGGCCGCGCGCGCGGCGCCGGCCTGCGAGGGTTCGGTGACCTCCTGGACGAGGCCGATCAGATCGAACTCCCCGGTCGCGGGGTCGATCACCGGCTTGGTGCGGCTTCGTACGGTTCGGATCACCCGGCCCTGTACGTCCATCACCCGCAGCCGGACCTCGGCGAGGGTGTTCTCGACCATGGCGAGCTGGACGACTCCGTCGACCTCGTTCCAGTCGACCGGGTGGAAACGGGAGCGCACCCCCGCCTCGGTGAGCGTCACCGGTTTCGCGGGCAGGCCCATGAGCCGGGCGGCCTCCGCGTCGAACGTGACCTGCCCGGTGCCGGTGTCCCAGCGCCACAGGCCGGTCGCGAGGGCGGCCAGGACGTCCCCCGCGGCGGGCAGGGGCTCACCAGTTCGCATTGACCCACTGTAGGGAGAGGTGATCCGTACCTGCCACCTAGACAGTGCCGGGGTCGCGGGGAGCTGCGGGGGTTATAGGGAGGAGTGATCTTGGCCCGGCCGGTACCCTTGGGGAAGTTTCACGTGAAACAGCGCCTGATTCGCTCCGATGAACAGGGCTCGATCGGGCTCGATCCGTTCCGATCCGTTCACGTGAAGACAGACCCGATTCGCAAAGACTGGATGAAACGACGATGCATCGGTACAGGTCCCACACGTGCGGCGAGCTCCGCGCCACTGACGTCGGCAACGACGTCCGGCTGAGTGGCTGGCTGCACAATCGGCGCGACCTGGGCGGCATCCTCTTCATCGATCTGCGCGATCACTACGGCATCACGCAGCTCGTCGCCCGCCCCGGCACGCCCGCCTACGAGGCCCTCGACAAGATCTCCAAGGAGTCGACGGTCCGCGTCGACGGCAGGGTCGTCTCGCGCGGTGCGGAGAACGTGAACCCGGATCTGCCGACCGGCGAGATCGAGGTCGAGGTGAGCGAGGTCGAGCTGCTCGGTGCGGCGGCCCCGCTTCCGTTCACGATCAACGCCGAGGACGGGGTCAACGAGGAGCGGCGCCTGGAGTACCGCTTCCTGGACCTGCGCCGCGAGCGCATGCACCGCAACATCCTGCTGCGTACGGCCGTGATCTCGGCGATCCGTCACAAGATGACGGCGCTGGGCTTCAACGAGATGGCGACGCCGATCCTGTCCGCGACCTCCCCCGAGGGCGCCCGTGACTTCGTCGTCCCCTCCCGCCTGAACCCGGGCAGGTTCTACGCCCTGCCGCAGGCGCCGCAGCAGTTCAAGCAGCTGCTGATGATCTCCGGCTTCGACCGCTACTTCCAGATCGCGCCCTGTTTCCGCGACGAGGACGCGCGCGCGGACCGTTCGCCGGGTGAGTTCTACCAGCTCGACGTGGAGATGTCCTTCGTCGAGCAGGAGGACGTCTTCCAGCCGATCGAGAAGCTCATGACGGAGCTCTTCGAGGAGTTCGGCGGTGGCCGCCATGTCACCTCGCCCTTCCCGCGCATCCCGTTCCGCGAGTCGATGCTGAAGTACGGCTCCGACAAGCCGGACCTGCGGGCCAAGCTGGAGCTCGTCGACATCACCGACGTCTTCGAGGGCTCGGAGTTCAAGGCGTTCGCGGGCAAGCACGTGCGCGCCCTGCCGGTGCCGGACGTCGCCGGGCAGTCGCGGAAGTTCTTCGACGGCCTCGGTGACTACGCGGTCGAGCAGGGGGCGAAGGGCCTGGCGTGGGTGCGCGTGACCGAGGACGGCTCGCTGACCGGCCCGATCGCCAAGTTCCTGACCGAGGAGAACGTCGCGGAGCTGACGAAGCGCCTGTCGCTCGCCGCGGGCCACGCGGTGTTCTTCGGCGCGGGTGAGTTCGACGAGGTTTCGAAGATCATGGGCGCGGTGCGCGTGGAAGCCGCGAAGCGCGCCGGTCACTTCGAGGAGGGCGTCTTCCGCTTCTGCTGGATCGTCGACTTCCCGATGTACGAGAAGGACGAGGAGACCGGCAAGCTCGACTTCTCGCACAACCCGTTCTCGATGCCGCAGGGCGGCCTGGAGGCCCTGGAGACCCAGGATCCGCTGGACGTCCTGGGCTGGCAGTACGACATCGTCTGCAACGGCGTCGAGCTGTCCTCCGGCGCGATCCGGAACCACGAGCCCGACATCATGCTCAAGGCCTTCGAGATCGCGGGCTACGACCGTGACACCGTCGAGGAGCAGTTCGCCGGCATGCTCCGCGCGTTCCGCTTCGGCGCCCCCCCGCACGGCGGCATCGCCCCCGGCGTCGACCGCATCGTCATGCTTCTCGCGGACGAGCCGAACATCCGCGAGACCATCGCGTTCCCGCTCAACGGCAACGCGCAGGACCTGATGATGGGCGCGCCGACGGAGCTGGAGGAGTCCCGCCTCCGCGAGCTGCACATTTCCGTACGGAAGCCGCAGCCCAAGTAAGCCTCTGTCGGTGGGAGTGGGGGGGGGGGGGGGGGGGGGGCGCGGCCCCCCGCGGGGGGGGGGGGGGGGGGCCCGCGCGGCCCCCGCGCCCCCCCCCCCCCCCCCCGCCCCCACCCGCCCCCCCCCCCCCCCCCCACCCCCCCCCGCGCTGAGCGCTCCGACCCCCGCCCCCCGCGCCCCGCC